>DATBHH010000026.1:0-16379 GCA_036557525.1 Solirubrobacterales bacterium
CCTCGCCCGCCTCAGCGTCGCGCAGCTGCTCGACGCGATGGCGATCCGAGTCGACGGGCCGCGGGCCTGGGCCCTGCGCCTGCGGATCGACTGGGTCGTCACCGATCCCGACGAGGCGCACGCGATCACCCTCCGCAACGGCGTTCTCAGCCATCGCCGGGGGAAGCACGACGGCATCGCCGACGCCGCTCTCGTCGTCGAACGCGAGGCGCTCGACCAGCTGCTTCTGAAAACCGCCGAGCTGCCCGACCTGATCGCGGCCGGCCGCCTCCGGGTCGACGGCGACGCCGAGAAGCTCGGCGCCCTCCTCGGTCTGCTCGAGGAGCCCGACCCGGGCTTCCCGATCGTCATGCCGCCAACCGCACTAGAGTAAGTATCCGATGCGGGTATCGCATTGGATCTCGTCTGGTCTGCTCGCGCTCGCGGTCCTCTGTGTCGCGGCGCCGCTCGCCGGCGCCGCCGACAGCGTCTACTGGAGCAACTACGAAGGCGACACCATCTCCCGGGCCGCCATCGGGGGAGGCGGCGGCAGCGACGTGCCCATCTCCGGAACGACGGTCGAAGGCCCCTTCGGGGTGGCGATCGACCCTGCCGAAGGCAAGCTCTACTGGACCAACTGGGATGGAGACTCGATCGGGGTCGCCAACCTCGACGGCAGCGGCGGCCACCTCCTCAACACCGAAGGCACGACGGTCAACGGCCCGTCGGGCCTGGCGATCGACCCCGCCACCCGCCGGATCTACTGGGGGAACTCGGAAATCAACACGATCTCCTACGCGAATCTGAACGGGACCGGCGGCGGCAACCTGAACACGACCGGAGCGACCGTCATGACGCCCTACGGGATCGGGTTCGATCCCGCGACGCAGCGGGTCTTCTGGCCCAACTACGAAGGCGACAGCATCTCCTACGCGAATGTCGATGGCAGCGGCGGCGGCGACCTCGACACGACGGGAGCCGAAGTCGATAATCCGGCCGGCATCGCGATCTACGCCGCGCGGAATCTCCTCTACTGGGACAATGCCGGCGGTGACTCGATCGCCGCCGCCAGCCTCGAAGGAGGCGACGGCCGGGCGCTCGATCCTGGCGGGGCCGCGGTCGAAGAACCGGAAGGGCTGGCAATCGACCCGACCGCGAACCGCGTCTACTGGGCCAATGTCGAAAGCGGCACGATCGCCTTCGCCGGGCTCGACGGCGGCACCAGCGGAGCGGTGGACACCACCGGCGCCAACACCGAATACGTGTCCTTTCCGGTCCTCCTGAAGACCCCTGTCAATACGACGGCACCCGCAATCACCGAGGCGCCCAAGGCCGGCGCGCGGCCGGCAAAACCGAAAAAGGGGGCGCCGCCATTCGTTGAAAGCCAGGCGCAGACGTTCAACTGCTCGCAGGGCACGTGGGCTCCCGACCTCTACGAATCCTACGTCTACCGGGCGCCGCAATCCTTCTCGTATCAGTGGCTGCGGAACGGTCTCCCGATCGCGGGCGCGGCGGCGAGTTCCTACGCCGCGACCGAAGTCGGCGGCTACGCCTGCCGCGTCACCGCCGCCAACGGTGCCGGCCCGACGGCCGAGGAAACCTCCGCGCTCGACATCCGCGGAAGCTTCGCCCTCGGCAAGCCCGGGCTCAACAAGAAGAAGGGCACCGCGAAACTGCCGGTCGCGACCTCGGGCTCGGGCGTCGTCGTCCTTTCCGGGAAGGGCCTCAAATCGGGGAAGCTGAAATCGAAAGCCGGTGGCACCGCCCCGCTGTCGGGGAGCATCGTCGTCAAGGCGACAGGCAAGACGCTGAAGAAGTTGAAGGCGAACGGCAGGGCGAAGGTCAAGGCCAAGCTGGCCTTCACGCCGACCAACGGCAGCCCGATCCGGGCGACGAAGTCGATCGGCCTCCGCCTCAAGCACTGATAGAGGAGGTCGATGACGGTCGCTCGCCTGAGCTGGATCCTCAGTCTCGCCGGAGCCGTCCTCGGTCTCATTGCGGCAACGGCGAGCGCCGCCGACCAGGTCTACTGGGTGAACCAGGACGGCGAAAGCATCTCCCACGCCGGCGTCAACGGAGGAGGCGGGGCGGACGTCCCGATCACCGGTGTCAGCGTCGATCATCCTCAGGGACTCGCGATCGACTCGGCCGCGGGCCGGGTCTACTGGGTCAATCGGGAAGAAACCTCCTACTCGATCCGGCAGGCGAACCTCGACGGCTCCGGCGGACGCGTGCTCAACACGATCGGGGCCCCGGTGATGGATCCCGTCGGCCTCGCGATCGACCCGGCCCTCGGGCGGATCTACTGGGTCAACTTCGCCGGAAACGCCGTCTACTTCGCGAACCTCGACGGCTCCGGCGGCGGCGAACTCGACACGACCGGCGCGGTGGTCGAAACGCCGGTCGGCCTCGCCGTCTATCCGGCGCAGAACCGGATCTACTGGGCGAACTTCGAGGAAAGCAGCCACCCGATCGGCTACGCCAACCTCGACGGGACCGGCGGAGGCGGCTCGCTCGACCTGACCGGGGCCGAAGTCGACATGCCGGAGGGGATCGCGATCGACCCGCTGGCCAACCGGGTCTATTGGGCCAACCGCAGCTCGATCGGGTTCGCGAGCGCGAACGGCGGCGAGGGCGGCAAAGTCGACACCGACGGACTGCCGACCGAACCGCCTGAAGGGCTCGCGATCGACCCGTTCCGGAAGACCATCTACTGGGGCGAAACCACCGCCGACATCATCGGCGTCGCCGGCCTCGACCCGAGCGGCCCATTCGGCCACGTGGACACCACCGGGGCGACGCATGTGGACCCGGTGTTCCCCGTCCTGCTCGAGGATCCGCGCAACACCGGGGCACCGATCCTCAGCTCGACCCATGTCGCCACAGGGGTCCTCAGGCGCAGGGTCAAGGGCCTGCCGACGGTCGAAAGCCAGGCCCGGAACCTCAGCTGCACCGAGGGGACCTGGGCAGGCGACGTGCTCGAGTCGTTCCTCTACCGCGCGCCGCAGACGACCTCGATCCAGTGGCTCCGCAACGAACGCCCGATCGCCGGCGCCTTCGGGCCGACCTACTCGGCGACCGAAGTCGGCGACTACGCCTGCAGGGCCACCGCCGCCAACGCCGCGGGCTCGAGCGCGAAGGAAAGCGACCCGGTGAACATCCGGGCGAGCTTTGCGCTCGGCAGGCCGGCGATCAACCGGAAGAAGGGAACCGCCAAGCTTCCGGTCGCCGCCTCGGGCACGGGCTTCGTCGCGTTGTCGGGGAAGAGCGTCCGCGCTCGCAGGCTGAATCTGGCCGCCGCAGGGCCGATCCCGTTCACCGGAAGCCTTCCGGTGAAGGCCAGGGGCGGGGCGAGGCGAAGGCTTCGGGCCAACGGCAGGGCCAAGGTCAAGGCCATGGTGACCTACATCCCGACCGGCGGGGTGCCGCTGCGGGCGACGAAGAGGATCACCCTGCGCCTGGCGGCGGCGGGCTGACCCGGAACAGGACCTGGTCGACGTAGCACCAGCTCCAGTCCTCGCCGGGCTGGGCCGAGCGGACGATCGGGTGGCCGGACTCGCGGCTGTGGGCGGTCGCGTGCTTGCCGGGGGAGTTGTCGCAGCAGCCGATGTGGCCGCAGGTCTGGCACATCCGCAGGTGGACCCAGCTCATCCCCTGCGCCAGGCACTCCTCGCAGCCCGCGATCTCCTCGGGAAGCTCGTAGAGCTGGATCTCGCGGTAATGGGTGCAGCCGGCCACGACCCGACCTTAGCCGCCGCGCATCTGCAAAGGTGGCGCGATGGCGGACCGAGAGGCGATCACCAGGGACGGGGTCGTCGCGCTCGAGAACGAGATCGAAGAGCTGGAAGGGCCGGCGCGGACCGAGCTGGCGGCGCGGATCAAGGCCGCGCGCGAGCTCGGCGACCTGAAGGAGAACGCCGAGTACCACATCGCCAAGGAGGACCAGGCGCACCTCGAGACGCGAATCAAGCGCCTGCGCCAACGGCTCAAGAACGCCGTCGTCGTCGAGGCCGAGGGTGCGAGCGACAGCTTCGCCTTCGGCCTCACCGCCGAGGTTCTCGACGAGGGCAGCGGCGCGGTCAACACCTGGACGCTGGTCGGGTCGACCGAGGCCGATCCGGCAGCCGGCCGGCTCTCGGCCGAGTCGCCGATCGGGCGGGCGCTCCGCGACGCGAAGGTCGGCGAGCCGGTCGAGGTCGAGACGCCGAAAGGCGTCCGGACCTTCGTCGTCGAGAGGCTGGTCTAGGCCCCCGGGGTCGGCGCGATCTCGGTCGGCTCGCCGCCGCGCTGCCAGTGGGCCTCGGGCGAGGGCGGAGTGTCGCGCAGGTACCACTCGGCGTCGAGGGCGCCCATGCAGCCGGTGCCGGCGGCGGTGACCGCCTGGCGATAGGTGCGGTCGACGACGTCGCCGACAGCGAAGACACCGGCCACGTTGGTCCGGGTCGAGCGGCCGTCGGTGAGGATGTAGCCGTCCTCGTCGGTGTCGATCTGCCCGGCGACGATCTCCGATTTCGGGATATGGCCGATCGCGACGAAGGCGCCCTCGGTCTCGAAGTCCTCGACCTCGTCGGTCTCGGTGTTGCGCAGCCGGACATTGGTCAATTTGCCCTCCTCGCCGCCGATGAACTCCTCGGCGACGAACGGGGTCTTGAACTCGATGTTCGGCCGCTCCTCGGCCCGCGCCTTCATGATCTTCGAGGCGCGGAACTCGTCGCGGCGGTTGACGATCGTCAGCTCGGAGGCGAACTTGGAGACGAAGATCGCGTCCTCCATCGCCGAGTCGCCGCCGCCGATCACGATCACCTTCTTGTCCTTGAAGAAGGCGCCGTCGCAGACGCCGCAGGTGGAGACACCGCAGCCGGAGAGCTCGAGCTCGCCGGGGACCCCGAGCCGGCGCGGCTCGGCCCCCATCGCGAGGATCACGGTTTTCGCCTGGAACTCGTCGTCGCCGACATGGACCCTCTGGACGCCGCCGTCGGAGAGCTCGACTCGGTCGACGTCGTCGGTGATGAGGCGGGCGCCGAAGCGCTCGGCCTGGGCGCGGAACTCACCCATCATCTCCGGCCCCATGATCCCCTCGGGGTAGCCGGGGTAGTTCTCGACGTCGGTCGTGTTCTGCAGCTGCCCGCCCCACTGGAAGCCCTCGAAGACAAGGGGCTCGAGGTTGGCGCGGGCGGTGTAGAGAGCGGCGGTGTAACCGGCCGGCCCACCGCCTACGATGATCACGTTCTCAGTCTTCTTCAGGTCGCTCATTCTCTGCCGCCGAAGTCTATTACTTTACTTTTTATAGTATCGCGTTCGACCTGGGTCGGTGCGCGGCGATCGATCGGCAGCCCCTCCTCTTCCCAGCGCTGGACGCGAGCCCGGAGCTGGAAGAAGGCGACGATCCCGGGCGGGATCGGCAGCCAGAACGCGACCAGCCGGTAGATCAGGATCGCCGGGAAGACCGTTTCCTCGGGGATGCCGAAGAGGACGAAGGCGCCGATCATCCCGGCGTCGACGGCGCCGACGCCGGCCGGGGCGAGCGGGAAGAGGTTGGCGACCATCCCGAGGAAGAAGCCCTGGACGACGACCGCGATCGGGATCTGGATCCCGAACGCGCGGAACGAGGCCCAGAGGATGCCGATGTTCGCCGCCCAGAAGCCGGCGGCACCGAGCACGGCGAGGCCGCCCCGCGAGGGGTGGATGAAGAGCTTGAGCGCGAACCTCAGCCCCTCCCCCACCGTCGCCGGGACTTTCGCGACCGTGTCGACGATCGCATGGGTGCGCTCGCCGTGGAAGTGGCGGCCGACCCGCTGCCCGACGTCGGGCGGGATCAGCGCGATCAGCGCCCCGACGAGCAGGATGAAGCCCGCGACGGCGGCGGGGATGATCGTCAGCTCGACCGAGTGCTTGCCGGGCAGGACCCCGGTCCGCAGCAGGATCCCGAAGACGATCAGCGCCAGTGGATAGAAGATGTAGTGCAGGGACAGGAAGGCGACCATCCGGCGGCCGACGTCGCGCCGCTCCATTCCCGCCTTGCGCAGCGCCCAGTAGGTGAGCGCGATGCCGCCGGCCCCGCCGGCCGAGAACAGCAGCGTCGCGGCGACCCCGGCCATGTTGATCTCGTAGGTCTCGCCCCAGGTGAGCCGCAGCGCCTTGCCGCCGACGACCGCTTTGAAGAGGGCGATGTAGGTCGCGATCGCGACCACGCTGAAGGCGATCGCGACGACCACCCAGACGAGGTCGGCTTCGCCGAGCTTGCTGAGCGAGTCGCCGAGTCCGACCAGCTTCGGGAACAGAAAGTAGATCGCGACGAGCAGAACGACGACGAGCAGGATCGTCTGCACAGCGCGCCGCGGGGTGAAGAGCGGCAGTCCGGCGGCGCCGTTCCCGTTCGCCGAATCCTCCGGAGACACGCGTAAGACGCTAGATGATCGGCGGGTTGGCGATCCTCTCGAGCCGCCGCAGGCCGGAGTTGATGCGTTCGACGGTGGGCTCGGCGAGGGGCTCGCTGCGCCGCACGGCGGCGACCAGCGCCCCACCCGCGAGGAGGTCGGTGACGTAGTGCTCGCCGAGGTAGACGAGGGCGAATCCGAGCGTCAGCGCGTAGGACCAGCCGACCGCCCCGGGCCCGCGTCCGGCTTCGGAGAGCGACATCGCGGCTATCGTCGAGGTCGCGAAGTGGAGCGAGGGCATCGCCGCCCAGGGGTTGCCGCCCAGCGTCGCGTACATCCGCGGCCAGGCGTTGCGCCAGGTCTTCTCACCGACCCCGACCATGATCCGGCGCACCTCCTCGCCGGTCAGGCCCTGCTCCGAGGCCCACCACGGCGGCGCCGTCGGGACGGCGAAATAGCCGACGCAGCCGACGTCGAACACCGCGGCCAGCTGACGGGCGGCGCGCGGAAAGCGCTCGGGATGGCGGACGAGGATGTAGATCAGGGCGGCATAGGGCTCGAGGAACCAGAGCCAGTGGACCCAGGTCAGGAACCGATCGACGACACCGACCCCCGGCAGCCGGGCCAGCCCGCGCTGGAGACGGGCGTTCGGGAGCCGGCCGAGCCCGATCGCGCGGTCGGCGACGATCGGGTAGCGGCTCCGGAGGCGGCGCTGGAGCCGGTCCGGCTCGTCGTAGGGAAGCTCGTGGACCACCGTGAACGCCCACATCTGGAGCGCGTAGAGCCCGACGTCCCGCTTGCGCGAGCGCGGGTAGAGGATCGCCAGCGCGAGCGGGCCCGACGCGCAGGCGAAAATCGTCACCGGCGCGGGAATGCGAAGACGGCGGCGCAGGAGCGGGACGGCGACGGCCGCCCCGATCGCCCCGGCCGCTCCGGCCCGGACCGCCGCGCGCAGCGCCGGGGATCGACGGGATCGCGTCGCCCTCACAACCCTTCGCGCTCTGCTCGCGGCGCGAGCAGACAAAGATCGACGCTTGCTCGCTCCGGGCTCATGGGCTGCGCGAGTATAGGAGCCTCACGGCCGTCCGCGACCGCGGCCCGCGTGATTAGAATGGCCGCGCCTTGTCGTCCCATTCTCCTGGCACTGACCAGATCGACACCCTGCTTTGGATCGGCTTCGTCGCCGCGATCATCCTCGTGGTGGCGATCAACGTCGCCCTCTTCTACGCCCTCGGCCGCTACCGCGCCGGCCGCGGGGAGGAGCCGAGGGAGGTCACCGGCGGGCGCGGAATCCAGTTCCGGGTGGGCGGCGCCCTCACCGCCTTCGCGGTGATCCTGTTCGTTCTCGGGGCGATCTACACGACCAAGGCCCGCGAGGCGCCGACGACGGGCTCCGCCGGCCTGCAGTCGAAGGAAGGCGGCGGCGAAACGCTTCAGATCAAGGCCACCGGCCAGCAATGGCTGTGGCGCTACCAGTACCCGAACGAAGCCTTCACCTATTACAAACTGGTGGTGCCGGTCGACACCGCGGTCGACCTCGACCTGGTCTCGACCGACGTCATCCACACCTGGGACGTCCCGTCGCTCGCCGGCAAGGCAGATGCGGTCCCGGGCAGGCAGCACCACATCATGTTCCGCGCCGACGAAGAAGGGACCTATCGCGGACAGTCGGCGACTCTGTCGGGCCAGGCCTACGCGCCGATGCGAACCGAAGTCGAAGTCGTCTCTCCCGAGGAATACGAAGCCTTCGTCAAACAGACCAAATCCGACATTCAGGCGGCCCAGGACCGAGTCGTCGCCAAACTGAAGAAGGGGACATGAGCGCCGCGCGGAAGCCGCCCGAGCTGGTCGTCGACGGGTTCCCCCGGCGCCGCAAGCGCTGGGTCGAGATCGCGACGAGCGCCGATCACAAGGACGTCGGCCGGATGATGATCGTCGCCGCGCTCGGCTTCCTCTCGATCGCGGTCATCGAGTTCCTGATCATGCGCCTGCAGCTGGCGATCCCGGAGAACACCTTCCTCACCCCGGTCACCTTCAACCGGATGCTCTCGCTCTACGGCGCAACCGCGCTGTTCCTGTTCGCACTGCCGCTCGCGTTCGGGTTCTTCTACTACCTGACGCCGCTTCAGATCGGCGCCCGCGGCACCGCGCTACCGCGGTTCGGCCAGCTCGGGGCCTGGTTGTACCTCGTCGGGGCGGCCGTCCTCTACTCCGGCCTCCTCTTCACCCCCACCGAGGGCGGCGTCAACCCGCTGGCGCCGCTGAACGAACTCGCGTTCATCGAAAACAACGGCATCGACGCCTGGGCCACGGCGACGGGACTGGCGACGCTGGGCTTCGTCCTGATCTCCGTCGACCTGGTCGCGACCCTGCGGAAGTGCCGGGCGCCGGGCATGGCGTGGCGGCGGCTACCCATCCTCGCCTGGGGGGCGGCGATCGGCGCCTGCCTGATGCTGGTGATCGGCGCGGTATTCCTGGCGGCGGTGACGATGCTCCTGATCGACCGCAACTTCGACGGCGTCTTCTTCGCCGGCGACGCCGGCGGGGCGCCATTGCTCTGGGAGCACCTGAGCTGGATCTTCTACACCGGCTCCTACATGCTGATCCTGATCATGGCCCTCGCCGCGGTCGCCGAAATCGTCCCGGCGCTCGCCGGCAAGCCGCTCTTCAACCGCCCGGCGACGATCGGGTCGCTGGCGGCGATAGCGGTGATCGGGACCCTGGCCTGGACCCAGAACATGCTGACGGCGCCGATCCCGATCGGTTGGAAGTACTTCGCGATGGTGATGTCGCTGGCGCTGATCGTCCCCTTCGGCCTCATCTTCTTCAATCTGATCTCGACCCTCGTCGGCGGCGCGGCGCGGATGCGGGCCCCGCTGCTGTTCGCGGCCGGGGCGCTGTCGTCGATCTCGATCGGCCTCACGGCTGAGATCTGCCACTCGCTGATCGCCTCTGCCTGGCGGATCCAACACACGACCGACAGCACCGCCGCGACCCATTTCGCGCTGATCGGAGGCGCCGTCTTCGGCGGCTTCGCGGCGCTCCACTGGTGGTTCCCGAAGCTGACCGGGAGGACGCTGGGCGAGAACATGGCCCGGATCTCGTTCTGGACTATCGCGGTCGGCACCCTCGTCACCTTCGTCCCGATGTTCCTCGCCGGCTCGACCGAGGGCCAGGTCGTCGACGCCTACAAGTTCTTCGACAACACCGGGGTCAACGCCTACAACATGGTCGCCTCGATCGGCTCGTTCGTCCTCGCGATCGGGATCCTGCTGACCCTGATCAATGCGATCCTGAGCCGGACCGTCGGCGTCGAGGCCGGGCACGACCCGTGGGGCGCCGACTCGCTCGAGTGGTTCGCGCTCTCGCCCCCCGATCCGCACAATTTCGACGTCCTCCCCGACGTGCGCAGCGCGCGCCCGATGCGGGACATCCGCGAGGCGATCTCGCACCGCACGAGCCGGCCCGAGGAGCCCATTCCCGAGTCGCAGCCGGTAGCCTGACCGGAGTGGTGAACTACGAGGCGAGTGCAGCGGCGGTCTCGCGGCGCCCTGTGGCGGCGACCGCGGTACTCCGCGACTACCTCACACTCACCAAGCCGAAGGTCCAGTCCCTGCTGCTGCTGACGACGGTGACGACGATGTACGTCGCCGGCGATCCCTCGATCGGCCTCGTCCTTCTCACCTGCCTCGGCGGCGCTCTCTCGGCCGGCGGCGCCGGCGCGATCAACCATGCGATCGACCGCGACATCGATCGCATCATGGCCCGAACCGCGAGCCGCCCGGTCGCGAGCGGCCGCGTTTCCCCGGCCGCCGCGATCGCCTTCGGCGCCTCGCTCGGGATCGCCTCGTTCACCCTGCTGGCGCTGACCGTCAACCCGCTCGCCGCGGCCCTCTCGATCTCGGGGCTGTTCGGCTACGTGTTCGTCTACACGCTGTGGTTGAAGCGGGCGACGCCGCAGAACATCGTCATCGGCGGCGCCGCGGGCGCCGTGCCCCCGCTCGTCGCCTGGGCCGCCGTCACCGGCGATCTCAGCGGCACCGCCTTCTACCTGTTCGCGATCATCTTCTTCTGGACCCCGCCGCATTTCTGGGCGCTCTCGCTGTTGATGAAGGACGAGTACGCGAAGGCGGGTGTCCCGATGATGCCGGTTGTCCGCGGCGAGGACGAGACGCGCCGCCAGATCCTCCTCTACACGATCCTCCTCTACGCGGTCACCCAGCTCCCGTTCTGCGCCGGTGCCTTCAACTTCGAGTACCTGATCATCTCGATGGCGCTCGGAGGCGTCTTCATCTACTGCGCGGTCCGGCTCCTGCGCAGCGCCGACCGGCGCTGGGCGCTGCGCACCTACCTCTTCTCGCTCGCCTACCTGGCGCTGCTTTTCGTCTCGATGCCGATCGACCGCGCTCTCTAGTAGAAATTCGGCATGAGCGCGGTGCGAGCGAAGCGGGAGATTGTCTGAATGGATCGGGAAGCAGCCAAAGGCAGGATGACGGCGGGGCTCGTCGCCGGCGGCATCGCCGCCGCGATCTTCGCCCTCAGCTTCGTCGCAGCCGTCCTCTACATCGCATCGTGACAGTGGAGCGAGTAAGCGTGCACATCTCGTTCTTCGCGCAGCGAGTGAAGTGGGAGGATTTGTCGTGACCGAGCATCGCGAGATTCCGGAGCCCGGCGAGCTGGTCTACGCGCCGCGCCCGTCCTGGGCGCCGGCCTTCTTCGCGTTCGGCACCGCAGTCGCCGTCTGCGGGATCTTCGCCGCGGGGTTCGTCGTCCCGCCCTGGGTCTTCTCGATCATCGGCGGGTTCATCCTCCTCGCCGCCCTTCGCAGCATGATCTCCGGCGCCCGCGCCGACTTCTACCGCCTGCCGCGCAGGCAGCGGGTCCGCGGCGCCGTGCTTCCGGTCGAGACGATCAGCCCGCCCGAGGCCTAGTTCGCCGGGACTTCCGAGGTCGCCCCCTCGGAGGTCCAGACGCGAACTATGTCTCGGATCGAGAGCATCCCGACGAGGTTGCCCTCGTCGACGACGACGAGGTGCCGGATCCCCCGCCTCGACATCTCGGCCGCGGCTCGCTCGAGGCTCCAGGCCGGCGCAGCGGTGATGACGGCGTCGGCCATGTGGGCGGAGACGCGCTCGGAATCTGGATCCTCGCCGGCCCCGATCGATTTGAGGATGTCGCGCTCGGTGATGATGCTCGAGCCCGGTATCTCCTCGTCGAGCACGAGCGCCGCACCGGTGCCCTTCTCCACCATCATCGCCGCCGCTTCGCGGAGGGTGTGGGTCGGGCCGACCGTCAGGACAACCTCGGACATCCCATCCCGTACCTGCATCAGGCCTCCATCCGTCGGGATCGCGAGATCGTGTTGATCGTCTCAAGCGTACCCGAATGACGGCTGTTCGCGGACCTCTTTCTCGGGGTGCCGACATATAGACTCCGGCGCGCCTCGCGCCGCACGAAATGCCCAGATCACGCAACCCAATCCGCGCCGCCGCCGCCCTGCTCGCCGTGGGATCGCTGCTGATCGCGGCATCGGGCTGCGGGACCTCGAGCGGCGACGCGCAGCGCGGGCGGGCGCTCTTCATCCAGAGGTGCGGTACCTGCCACACGCTGGCCGAGGCGGGCACCTCGGCCCAGGTCGGCCCCAATCTCGACGACGCCTTTGCCGCGGCGCGCACGGCCGGCGAGCCCGGCTCGACGATTGAAGGCGTCGTCAAGAGCCAGGTCGACAATCCGCGTCCGAGCAACGACAACCCGGCGGTCTCGATGCCGCCCCAGATCGTCTCCGGCCAGGACCTCGACGACGTCGCCGCCTACGTCGGCGCCTGGGCCGGGGTGCCGGGCGCCGCTCCGCCCGAAATCGAAGGGGGCCCCGGGGCGCAGGTCTTCGCGTCCAACGGCTGCAGCGGCTGCCACACCCTCGCCGCGGCGGAAGCCGGCGGCACCGTCGGGCCCAACCTCGACGAAGTCCTGCCGGGCCAGACAGCGCCCCAGATCGAAGAATCGATCGTCGACCCGGAAGCGAAAATCGAGAAGGGGTATCCCGCAGGCGTGATGCCGTCGACCTTCAAATCGTCGCTCAGCCCGAAGGAACTCGAACAGCTCGTCGAATACCTGATCACGTCGACCTCGAAAACGGGCGGCGGCTCGAAGTAGGCCGCCGCGGACCTTCGCCGCGGCCGGCGGTGGGGCATGATCTGGGGGCGATGCGCGAGCGTCTGAACATCTCGCCGCAGCTCTATGCGCGCGTCACCGTCGTCGCGCTGGTCGCCCTGGCCCTGATCGTGCTGACCGGGGCCGCGGTCCGGCTGACCGGCTCCGGCCTCGGCTGCCCCGACTGGCCGAAGTGCTACGGCGGCACGGTGCCTCCGCTCAACACCCACGCGGTGATCGAGTACACCAACCGGATCCTGACCGGGTTCGTCGGTCTCGCGGTGATCGCCGCCAGCGTCCTCGCCTGGTTCCGCCGCCCGTTCCGATCGCACCTGGCGCTGTTCGGGGCGCTGCTCCCGCTCGGGGTGATCTGCCAGGCGATCCTCGGGGCGCTGGTCGTCAAGTACGACCTGGCGCCGGGACTCGTGATGTGTCACTTCATCCTCTCGATGCTGCTTCTCGACGCAGCCTTCGCGCTGGCCTGGTGCTCGCGCTACGAGCCGGGCGAGCGGCGCTTCTCCAGCGACCGGCTCGGGGTCTGGTCGGTCCGCTGCCTGATCCCGCTCGGGCAGCTGACGATCCTCGCCGGGACGATCACGACCGGTTCGGGCCCGCACGCGGGCGCGCACGCGGGCCAGCTGGTCCACCGCTTCGACTTCGAGGGGACCGGAACCCTGGAATGGGTCGTACAGCGCCACTCCGCGATCGCGACCGTGTTCGGCCTCGCGGCGATCGCCGTCTGGTTCCTCCTGCGCCGCCCGGGAGGCGACAGGCGAGCCACCAAGCCGCTCGGAGTCGTCCTCGGCCTTCTCGCCCTTCAGGGCGTCATCGGCGGCGTCCAGTGGGAGCTGGAACTCCCGACTGAGCTGGTCTGGCTCCACGTCGCGGTCGCGACTATGACCTGGCTGGCGATGCTCTGGACCGTCGCGACCGCCGGCCGCCTCGAGCCGCGCCGCGCCCCCGCGCGGGCGAAATCGGACGCCAGCGCGCGGGATGAGGTCGAGGCGCCGGCCCTCGGCTAGCTGACGCTCGGTTCGGCCGCGAGGTCGACGACGACGTGGGTCACCGGAAGCTCGATTTCGTCGCGCGCCCGCTCGACGACCCCGCGCTCGAGCCAGTGCGAGCGCTCCGGCGGGTGGGTGGAGATCACGATCTCATCGGCCGGGAAGACCCGCAGCGCGTCCTCGATCGCGACGTTCGGGTCGGAGTCGCCGATCTCGCCCTTCGCCTTCAGGCCGAGCCGCTCGATCTCCAGCACCGATAGCTCCATCCTCTGCCGCGCCCGCTCCGTCGCCTCATCGGTGTCGGAGGCCCAGTGCTGTGCACGGGACCCCGGCAGGGCCGGAGTGACGACGAGGATCTCGCTGTCGTGGCCGCGGGCGCGGTTCTGCATCTCGGCCAGCAGCGCCTCTCCGCCGACGGTCTCGTTGGCGACGACGAGGATCCGGTGCCTGCCGTCGCGACCGCGGGTCAGCTCGACGTTGCCTCGCATCGAGCCGCGCGAGCTGCGCCAGGCGACGCCGCACCCGAAGCCGATCAACGCCGCAGCGAGGACGACCCCGAAGACCGGCCGTGTCAGCAGAGTGAGGGCGATCACGGCCACCGCTCCCCCTCCGATCACGACGACCCAGCGAAAAGCGTCAGCCTCCGACCTGAGGGGATTGTGCATACGCATGTTGTACTACCCGGCCCGGGGGCGGGATCCACTCCGCGGGCGCTCGGACGGGGGCTAGATGGTCTAGAGGATGTAGACGGTCGTGTAGACGATGATCCACATCACGTCGACGAAGTGCCAGTAGATGCCGGGCACCTCGACGCCGAGGTGTTCCTTCTCCTCCGGCCCGAAGTGGCCGCGGAAGGCGCGAATCGTCGCGAAGCTGAGCAGGCAGAGCCCGACGAAGACGTGGGCGCCGTGCAGGCCGGTGAGGCAGAAGAAGATCGAGCCGAAGGCGAGGTCGCGGGCGCTGAAGCCGATGTGCGCATACTCGTTCAGCTGGATGAAGAGAAAGGTCGCGCCGAGCAGCCAGGTCATCACGAGGCCGAGTTTGAGCCCGCGACGGTTGCCGCGGCGGATCGACTCCAGCGCGTAGTGGACCGTGAAGCTCGACGAGACCAGAATCGCCGTGTTGACGCCGGCGACCGCGACCGGGAGTTCGAACGGTTCCGGCGGCCAGGTCGGCGGGTTGACGACCACCCGGAGGAAGAAATAGGAGGCGAAGAACGCCCCGAACAGCATGATCTCGGAGACGATGAAGAGCAGGATTCCCAGCGTCTGGCGGTCGATCCGCGAGCTCTGGTTGGCCTCCGGCGGCCCGTGATGCTCCTCGGCGTGGCCGTGGCCGAGAGCTACCGATGCGCTCTCCATCAGCGGTCCTCTCCCTCTGCGACCGCGGCGGCGACCTTCTCGGCGGCGCGGCCGACCTCGAGGTGCTCGACCGGCTTCTCGGTGATCTCCCGCACCCGGCCGACCAGGTCCTCCTCGAGCCAGCGCGATTGCTCGCCGCTGAAGGTCGAGATCAGGACCTCGTCGACGCGGTAATGCTTGATCGCGTTCTCGACGGCCAGGAACGGGTCCGGGCTCATCGGCTGGCCGGTGGCGTCGACTTCCGCTCGGTAGAGCTCGGCGAGGGTCGACGCGAGGTCGCGCGCCACCACCGGCTCCGGCACTCCCTCCGCCCGCGGGCAGATGATCGTATAGCGGTGCGGCCGGGCCTCGGCCCGCTGCTTCAGCCTCGCGACGAGGTCCGGTGCGGCGACGGTCTGGGTCGCGACGACGAGCGTGTGGCTGACGTCCCAGCGGATCGAGTCGTCCTGGATCCGGACCGGGATGTGGGTCACGGTCACCTCCGGTTCGAACCGGCTCCGCGCCCACTCGACCAGGTCCTTGCGGGTGAAGCCGAAGCGGGTCTCGTCGAGGCAGGAGAGCAGCACCTCGCCGGGGTCGTGGGCGCGAACCGCGTCGTCGAGGGCAAGCTCCGGGTGAGGGTCCATCACCTCGCCGATCGAGTCGATCCCGTACTCGGAAAGCACCGACATCGTCACCTCGACGCGGGCGCGGGCGGCGTCGCGGAGCTCGCCGGCATCGATGATCTGGCCGGCCGCAGGCTGGTTCTGGGGCGCCGCGACGGCCACCGACGAGACGCTTCCGGAGCCGGTCCGGTCTTCGACGGTCTTGATCAGCTTGCGTCCGCCGGCGACCTCGTTGAGGAAGATCAGCAGCGGCCGAGCCTCGGTCGCCGCGCTCACGTGGTTCCAGCTCCCGCCCTCGCCGGCTCGGGCTGGGTGACCTCGGCGCCCTCGCCGCCCATGATCGCGTGGCGGGCGCCGGGGACGCCGTACTCGTAGGGGCCGCCGACGACCCGCGGGATCTCGTCGAAGTTGAAGATCGGCGGCGGCGAGGAGACCTGCCACTCGATCGTCTTCGCCCGCCACGGGTTGGCGACGGCACGCGGCCCGTACCGCCAGCTGACGATCATGTTGTAGAGGAAGACGAGCTGGCAGGCGCCGAGCAGGAAGGCGAAGCAGCTGATCAGCAGGTTCCAGTCGCCGAACTGGGAGGCATAGTCGGCGACCCGGCGAGGCATCCCGTCCATCCCGATCCAGTGCATCGGGAGGAACGTGCCCCAGGTCCCGAGCAGGGTCCCCCAGAAGTGGACCCGACCGAGTTTCTCGTCGTACATCCGCCCGGTCATCTTCGGGAACCAGTGATAGATGCCGGCGAAGATCGTGAACACCGAGCCGCCGAAGAGGACGAAGTGGATGTGGGCGACGATGAAGTAGGTGTCGGAGACGTGGATGTCGATCGGCACCATGCCCAGCATCACGCCGCTGATGCCGCCGATCGTGAAGGTGACGATGAAGGCGAGCGCGAAC
>DATBHH010000027.1:0-3474 GCA_036557525.1 Solirubrobacterales bacterium
GGCACCCGCGAAACGGTCGAAACCCTCGAACGCCAGACGGGCCCCGTCGACCTCGTCCTCTACGGCCCGCGCAGATTGGGCGAGGTGCTGCAGTGGCCGGGGATGGTCGGCGCCGCGGGAGGAATCGTCCTCGGCCTGGCCTTCCTCCGGCGCCGCTCCGAGCTCGGGGTAGCGGCCGCGGTGCTCGCGCTCGGCGCCTTCGCCGTCCTCGCCGTCTCCGGGCTCGCGATCATCCCCCGCTACACGATGCTGGCCGCGGCCCTGCTGGCGGTCTTCGCGGCGCTCGGCCTGCTCGGCTGGCGGCTGCTCGAGCCGGGCCATCGCTGGCGGCGGCCATGGCAGGCGTTCGCCGGCGTCGTCGTTCTCATGTTCGTCATCTGGGGCCCGAACCAGTACGACCTCCTGCACCAGGTTCACACCGATCTCAGCAACCAGGGCCAGATCGAGTCCGACCTCAACGACCTCGCCCGCTCCGGCGCCTTCGAACCTCTCTGCCTGCCGATCTCGGTCCCGAACCACCGCCCGGTGCCGCGGCTCGCCTTCGACCTCGAAGTCCGGCCGAGCCGGATCGTGAGCTCCTCCGAGCAGCGCCAGCCGCAGCGCGGCTACTTCCTCGAACCGGCGTCCCCGTTCGTGATCCACAACTTCATCCTCGACCCGAACGACACGACGCGATTCACCACCAGCGTCCCGCCCGGATTCCGGGAGGTCGGACGCAACCGTTCCTGGGTCCTCTACCGCCGCTGCTGAGAATCAGCCGCGCTCGACCCGCTCGATCGCCGCGTGGGTGGCGGCGGCGAGCTCGGGGCTGGCGAGGTCGATTGCGGGCGGCAGCTCGATGTGGAGGTCGTTCGAGGGGTCGAGCCGGGCCGTCGCCGCGATCACCCGCGAGTCGAGGACGTGGCCGCCGCGGCGGCGCTCGGCGTCGATGAAGTGGAGATGGAACCCGCTCACCTCGATCCCCTCGGCGTAGCTCGGGAACCGGAACCCGACCATCGTCCCGGCGACACCCTCGAGGTCGAATTCGCGCTGTTCGGAGACGACCTCGATCAGCGGCCGGTAGGGCGGGTGCTGGCGCGGCACCGAGCGGGCCCGCACCGACTCGAACCGCCCGTCGAGGCGGATCGCGCACGACGCCGCCGCCTCCGGGACCAGCCCGTCGAGGGCGGCGAGGAGGCTCTGGTGCGTGAGCGGGCCGCCGATCTCGGCCTCGATCGTCGGCGCGAAAGCGGTGACGACCGCGAACGGGGTCCGCTCCTCGGGGCCGACCTCGGCGATGGTGCCGTCGACCGCAGCCCGGTAGAAGCTCCCTTCGAGCGCGACCATCTCGCCATCGAGGCCGTTCAGCGTCCCGAGCCCGAGATCGCCGTGCTCGGCGAGCTCGGCGAACGTCAGATCGCCGTCGTAGGCGCCGTCGAGCAGGGCGGCGATCGTCGAGGCCTGGAAGAGGACGTGGGGCTCATGCTCGGGCTGCAGTTCGCGCTCCCGCATCGTCTCCACGTGAAGGGCCCGGATCCATTGCTCGTCGAGCACGGCGGCCAGTCTTCCAGCTCCGCCCGGGGCTCGATGACTCAACCTGACAGCATCAGTCGCATGGCGGCGATAGAGCTTCGCGGTGTCGTCAAGAGGTTCGGGTCGATCACGGCGGTCGACGGCCTCGATCTCGAGGTGCCCGAGGGCATCTGCCTCGGCCTGCTCGGGCCGAACGGGGCGGGCAAGTCGACGACGATGCGGCTGCTGACCGGGCAGGCGCTGCCGGACGCCGGGGTACTTCGGGTCCTCGGCCACGAGCTCCCGCTCGAATCGAAGGTCGCGCGCGGCGAAATGGGGGTCGTCCCCCAGCTCGACAACCTCGATGTCGACGTCACCGTCGAAGACAACCTCGCGGTGTTCGCCCGCCTCTACCGGGTCCCCGACGTCGGCGCCGCGGTCGAGCGGGCGCTCGAGCTCGCCCGACTCACCGCCCGGCGCCGGGACGCCGTCGACGAGCTCTCGGGCGGGATGCGGCGGCGCCTGCTGCTGGCGCGGGGGCTCGTCCACGAACCGAGGCTGATCCTCCTCGACGAGCCGACCGTCGGCCTCGACCCCCAGATCAGGACCGAGCTCTGGGCGCTGATCGACAACCTCCGCTCCCGCGGGACGACGATCCTGATGTCGACCCACTACATCGAGGAGGCCGAGCGGCTCGCCGACGAGGTCGCGGTCATGGCTCACGGCAGGATCATCAGCCGCGGCCGGCCGGCGGAGCTGATCGCCGAGCACGCCGGTCGCGAGACGGCCGAAATCTACGCCCCGCCGGAGCGTCTCGCCGAGGCGAGGACCAGGGCGGAGTCGGCTGGGCTGAGGGTCCGGCCAGCGGGGCCGGCGATCGCGATCGTCGGCTCCGAGCGAGCCGACGACGGCGAGGTGCCCGAGGACGCCGTCCGCCGCGCCGCCTCCCTCGAGGACGTCTTCGTGCTGCTCACGGGGGAGGAGGCGGAGTGAGCCGGAACATCGGACTGCGGCGGCTCGAACCGGCGGCGATCGGCGGCGTGATGAGCCGCGAGTACGCGAACTTCAAGACCTACTGGAGGGGGACCACCTTCTCCAGCCTGCTCGAACCGATCGTCTACCTGCTCGCATTCGGTCTCGGCCTCTCGGCGACGCTGGTCGACGAAGTCCAGGGAGTTCCGTACGTCCAGTTCGTCGGCACCGGGATGGTCGCGACCGCGGTGATCTTCTCCAGCGCCCTGCCGGCGATGTTCGGGACCTTCGTCAAGCACCGGTTCCAGAACACCTACGAAGCAATTCTCGCCGCTCCGGTCGACGTCGAAGAGCTGGTCAGCGCCGAGATGCTCTGGATCGGCGTCCGCTCCAGCGTCTACGGCTGCTTCCCGCTGCTGGTCACGATCCTGTTCGGCCTCGACCCCGCTCCAGGGATGCTGCTGGTGCCGCTGTTCTGCTTCTTCACGGCGCTCGGGTTCGCCGGCTTCGGGGTCGCGATGGCAGCGATCGTCGCCAAGATCGACCAGTTCAACTACGTGACGGCGCTTTTCGTGACGCCGCTCTTCCTCGTCTCCGGGGCCTTCTTCCCGATCGACGAACTTCCCGAGGGAGTCCAGGTCGTCGCCCAGCTCAACCCGCTCCACCAGCTGGTCGAACTGGTACGCGGCGCCGCCTTCGGGTTCGATGCCGTCGACCTGATCCGGTTCGCCGGCCTCGTCGCCTTCGCCCTGGTGATGTGGCGGATCGCCATCAACCGGATGGAAGCGCGGCTGATCGACTGACCCATCACGTTGTCCATCGCTGAGATGGACAACGTGATGAAACGGACCGTGCGCCCCGCCTTCGAGGCGAAGTCACCGGGCGTGTCCACCGTGTTTGGCTCGAGCCGGGCTCGCCTGCGGCACCCGCGGCATCCGCTTAAGGCTGCTTCCTTCCGGACCTGACCTGATTCACGTGCCCACGTCGCGCAGGACCCGGCCGTCAACGCCG
>DATBHH010000028.1:0-23600 GCA_036557525.1 Solirubrobacterales bacterium
TTCGGGACGACGATCGCCCACGGCAACCTGACCCTCTCGCTGGTCGACGGGTTCCGCAAGGAGCTGATCTCCTCGACCGGCTTCGCGCTCGGCGTCAACTACGGCTGGAACAAGATCCGGTTCCCCGCCCCGGTTCCGGCCGGCGCCAGGGTCCGCGGCCGCGCCGAGGTCGTCTCCGTCGACGAGGTCGGCGGCGGGTGGTGGCAGGTCGCCACCCGTTTCACGCTCGAGGTCGAGGGCAACGAGAAGCCCTGCTTCGTCGGCGACAGCGTCACCAGGGTGATGGCGCCCGAGGGCTGAGGGCGCGATCAACGACGACACCCCGGTCCTGATCCTCACCGGCCCTCCCGGGGTCGGCAAGACGACGATCGCCGCGATCCTCGCCGAGCGGGTGCCGCAGGCCGTCCACCTCGAGGCCGACCAGTTCTTCCGCTTCGTCAGCTCGGGCTACGTCGAGCCCTGGAAGCCCGAGTCCCAGGAGCAGAACGAGGTCGTGATGCGGGTCGTCGCCGCGGCCGCGTCGGGCTACGCGGGCGCCGGCTATTTCACGATCGTCGACGGGATTGTGATCCCGGCCTGGTTCCTGGAGCCGGTGCGGGCGGCTCTCGCCGATGCCGGCCACACGGTCGCCTACGCCGTGCTTCGCGCCCCGCTCGCGGCCTGCACCGAGCGTGCCGAAAGGCGCGAAGGGCCCTTCCTCGCCGATCCCGAGGTGGTCAGGCAGCTGTGGGAGAGCTTCGCCGACCTCGGCGAGCTCGAGTCGAACGCCGTCGACCTCGAGGACGAGGGCCCCGAGCAGGCGGCGGAGATCGTCGCCGCCCGCCTTGAGGCCGGCGAGCTCAGCCTCTGAGCAGCCGCCTATTCGACCGTCAGCGTTCCTTCCATCCCCGCTTCGCGGTGTCCGGGGACGGTGCAGTAGAACGTGTACTTCCCGGGCTTCAGGCCTTTCAGGGTGACGTCGGAGGAGCCTTCGGTGATGATTTCGGTTTTGCCGAGTTCTTCCCCGCCTGAGGTTTCGACGGCCACGTCATGCCCGAGCGGCTGCGGGTTGTTGAAGTCGATCGTCACGTTGCCGGCTTCGGCGGTCACTTCTTCCTGCGTGTACGCGAGCCCGCCGCCTGGGTCGGCTTCGATTTCGACCGTCGAGCCGCCGCCCGATTCGCCGCCGGCTTCCGATTCGCCGCCCGCTTCCGATTCCGCGGCCGCCGCCCCGCCCGAAGCTTCTGTTTCGGCTTCGGTCGTCGTCGTTCCGTTGTCGCTTCCGCAGGCGACCAGTGCGACGGCCGCAAGTGCGAGGACAAGCAGGGGCAGGGCCTTCTTCATCGGCGGATCCTTCCTTCGGTGACTGGGCTCAGGGGGACTCTAAACCCGCATACGCGCCGCGGCAAACCTCGGTTCAGCGCCCCTCGAACACCGGCTCCTCGCCGCCGAAGAACGCGGTGACCCCGGCCCGGAGATCCTCGGTCGCCATGCTGTCGGCGATCCCGTGGCGCTCGAGCTGGAGGTGCTCGGTGAGGCTGTTCTCGATGCTCTGACCGCATAGCAGTTTCACCATCCGCACGTAGTGGGGGGCCTTGGAGGCGAGCTTCTCGGCCTTCGCCCGCGCCCTCTCGATCAGCGCGTCGGGCTCGACGACCTCGGCGACGATCTTTTCGGAGAGCGCGTCCTCGGCCGCCATGTTCGGGTCGTTGAGGAGGATCTCCATCGCCCTGCTGGGGCCGACGACCCGGGGCAGGAAGTAGGTCATGCCGCCGTCCGGCGAGGCGCCGATCCGCCCGTACGCGCAGGCGAAGAAGGCCGATTTCGAGGCGATCCGCGTGTCGCAGGCGAGCGCGAGCGAGAAGCCGGCGCCGGCGGCCGGCCCGTTGACGGCGGCGATCACCGGGTAGGGAATCCGGCGCAGGTCGACGATCGCCGTGTGCAGGGCCTCGGCGCCGCGGCGGACCTGGGCGGGGAGGTCGACCGACTCGTCCTCGACCCCCTCCTTGAACCCGTTGATGTCGCCGCCGGCGCAGAAGGCCCTGCCGGTGCCGGTGAGGATCAGTGCCCGCAGAGGCGCCTCGTCTGCGAGCCAGGCGAACGCCACCATCAGCTCGCCGATCATCTCGGGGCTCATCGCGTTGAAGGTCTCGGGGCGGTCGAGGGTCAGGGTTCCGATCTCGCCGTCGATCTCGAGGCGGAGCGTGTTCAGCTCCGGCGGGCTCAGGGTCTGGGTGGTGGTCATCGCGCTCTCCGTGTCGGGCGTTGAATTGGCCGGCTGGCCAGGAGCCTACTCCCGACGAGGTCCGGAGGACGAGCGTCGCAATCTGACCTTTCGCGAGTCCGTAGGACCGAAGTGTTTTCCTTTACCTATGACTTCAGGTGCCGACACCGGCCGCGCCGAGCGGATCGCGCAGCAGCGCCGCGAGCTGCCCGACTCCCCCGGCGTCTACCTCTTCCACGGCCCCGACGACGAGCTCCTCTACGTCGGCAAGGCACGCTCGATCCGCAAGCGGGTCGCGTCCCATTTCTCCGGCGGCGAGACGCGGCTGACCTCGCGCGTCGACCGGATCGAGTCCCTGGTGACGGCGACCGAGGCCGAGGCGCTGCTCGCCGAGCAGAGCTTCATCAAGCGCCACCGGCCCCGCTTCAACATCCGCCTTCGCGACGACAAGTCCTATCCCTACGTCTGCGTCAGCCTCGACGAGGAGTACCCGCGGGTCTACTTCACCCGCGAGAAGCATCGCGCCGGCCGCGCCTACTTCGGCCCCTTTTCCAGCGCCAAGCGGGTGCGCGAGACCCTCGACCTGCTCGGCAAGCTGTTCCAGTTCCGGACCTGCGAGGGGGCCGAGCCGGGGCGCCGCTCGGGAAGCCCCTGCCTCGACTACTTCATAAAGCGCTGCGGGGCGCCATGCGTCGGCTACATCAGCGGCGAGGAGTACCGTCGCAACATCGACGCGATCGTCGACTTCCTCTCGGGCCGCTACCGCCAGGTCGAGGCGGACGAGGAGGCGAAGATGGATTCGGCGGCCGCCGCCCAGGAATTCGAGCGCGCCGCCGTTCACCGCGACCGGCTGAAGGCGATCCGGTCTCTGTTCGAGCGCCAGCGGATCGCCGGCGGCTCGGTCGGGACCGCGGACCTGATCGGCGTCGCCGCCGAGGGCGCCGATGCGAACGCCCAGGTCTTCCAGGTCCGCGACGGGATCCTCGCCGAGCGCCAGAGCTTCTACCTCGACAACCAGGCCGAACGCGAGCCGGCCGAGGTCGCCGAGGAGTTCCTCGGCCAGTACTACTCGGCCTCGCCGGCGGCGCCGCGGACGATCGTCGTCGGGCCGTACCTGGCCGACCGCGCCGAGATCCTCTCGGCGGCGCTGAGCGAGGAGCGGGGCGCTCCGATCGAGGTCAGGGTCGCCGAGCGCGGCGACAAACGGCGCCTGCGCGAGCTCGCCGAGCGCAACGCGCGTCTCGCCCTCGACCAGGACCGCCTCCGGCGCGAGCACCGGCGCCAGCGGCGCGTCGACGCCCTCGCCGACCTCAGCGAAGCGCTCGGGATGGAGGAGCTGCCGGTGCGGATCGAGGGCTACGACATCTCCAACCTCGGTCCCGAGCACACCGTCGCCTCGATGGTCGTCTTCCAGGGCGGGGCGACGAAGAAGTCCGACTACCGAAGGTTCAAAATCAAGTTCCGCCCGCGTGCTCTGCTCCCGGGCACCGCCAAAGAGTCAGAGATGGATGGCGGTGCCCTCCCGCGTCCGCCGCGGGCGGGTGGGGAGCGGGAGCAGAGGAGGCGGCGCGTTGATTCCTCGCGGGCGGGTGGGGATGACTTTGCTGCGATGGAGGAAATCCTCGGCCGGCGGGTCAACCGCTACCTCGAGCAGGCCGACCTCTCGCCCCATGACGGCAAACGCGACGAGAGCTTCGCCTCACTACCGTCGCTGGTGATGGTCGACGGAGGCAAGGGCCAGCTCGCCGCAGCCATGCGGGCGCTGGGTCCGTTCGTCGAGCGCGGGGTCACCGTCGTCGCGCTTGCCAAGCGCGAGGAGGAGGTTTTCGTGCCGGGCCGGACGGAGCCGATCGACCTCGCGGCGGACTCGGAGGCCTCGCAGCTGCTGCAGCGGGTCCGGGACGAGGCGCACCGGTTCGCGATCGAACACCACCGCAGCCGTCGCGGGAAGGCGATGACCGGCTCCGTCCTCGACGAGCTGAAGGGGGTCGGGGCCGCCCGCAAGCGCGCCCTGCTGCGGCACTTCGGCTCTCCCGAGCGGCTGATCGCGGCCAGCCGCGAGGAACTCGAGGCGGTCCCCGGAGTCCCCGGCAAGGTCGCCCGCGACATCCACGAGCAGCTGAACAGGACCGGCTAGTGAGCTCAGAGCCCGAGGTGACGTTGGTCGTCATCACCGGCCACTCCGGGGCCGGCAAGTCGGAGGCGATCGCGGCCTTCGAGGACGGCGGCTTCTTCTGCGTCGACAACCTGCCGCCGCGGATGATCGGCAGCCTCGGCGAGCTGTTCCGCCATCGCGGCAGCGGCGTCGAGCGGGCGGCGGTGGTCTCCGACGTCCGCGGCGGCGAGTACTTCGAGGACCTGATCCAGGTCCTCGACGACCTCGACGCGGACGGGCTCAAGCCGAGCGTCCTCTTCCTCGAGGCCGACGAGGAGACGCTGATCGACCGCTACAAGGAGACGAGGCGGCGGCATCCCCTCGCCCCCGACGGCAGGATCGTCGATGGGATCCGGGCCGAGCGCGAGCTGCTGGCCCCCCTCCGCGCCCGGGCCGACATCGTGATGGACACCAGCGACCTCACCGGCGGCGCCCTCCGCGCGCGGATCGCGGAGGAGATGCTCGGCAGCGACGGCGGCGGCAAGCTCGCGCTCACTCTCCTCACGTTCGGCTTCAAGAACGGGCCGCCGCGGGACGCCGACCTGACGCTCGACGTTCGCTTCCTGCCCAACCCCCACTACGTCGACGAGCTGCGGCCGCTGACCGGCCTCGACGAGGAGGTGCGCCAGTACGTCGAGTCCGGCACCCAGGCGGGCGAGTTCTACGGGCGCCTCCTGCCGCTGCTCGATTTCCTCGTGCCGGCCTACGTCGCCGAGGGCAAGAGCCACCTGACGATCGCGATCGGGTGCACCGGCGGCCGCCACCGCTCGGTCACCGTCGCCGACCGCATCCGCCGCGATCTCGAAGGCCGCGAGGACGTGACCCTGCGGGTCAAGCACCGCGACGTCGATCTCGAGTCGTAAGAATCGTCGCCGTGGAACAACCTGTGATCCGGGTCCGCGGGCTCCGCAAGAGCTACGGCGCCGTCGAGGCGCTGCGCGGCATCGACCTCGAGGTGCGCGGCGGAGAGGTGTTCGCGATCCTCGGCCCGAACGGAGCCGGGAAGACGTCGACTGTCGAGATCCTCGAGGGCTACCGCGGCCGCGACTCGGGAGATGTGAGCGTCCTCGGCGAGGACCCGACCCGCGCCGGCCGCTCCTGGCGCGAGCGGATCGGGATCGTCCTCCAGAGCTGCCGCCTCGACCCCTACCTGACGGTTCGCGAGAGCCTCGACCTCTTCAGCGGCTACTACGCCGCCCCGCGACCGGTCGCCGAGGTGATCGAGCTGGTCGGCCTCGAGGGGAAGGCCGACACGCGGGCGGGCAGGCTCTCGGGCGGCCAGCAGCGCCGGCTCGACGTCGGGATGGCGCTGATCGGCGACCCGGAGCTGCTCTTCCTCGACGAGCCGACCACCGGCTTCGACCCCTCGGCGCGGCGTCAGGCGTGGGACACGATCGCCGGTCTTCGCGACCTCGGCAAGACGATCGTGCTCACCACCCACTACATGGACGAGGCGCAGCGGCTGGCCGACCGCGTCGCGATCATAGCCCGCGGGGAGATCGTCGCCCTCGGGACCCCGGAGCAGCTCGGCGACCGCGACGCCCAGCCCTCGACGATCACCTACCGCCGCGACGGCGAGGAGGTCAGCATCCGGACCGCGACCCCGGTCCGGACCCTGAACGAGTTGACCGGAGAGGCCCTCGCCGCGGGAGTCGACCTCGAGGGACTGGAAGTCTCGCGGCCGAGCCTCGAGGACGTCTACCTGGAGCTCACCGAAGAACGATGAGCCCGGTGAGCCTGGTCCTGCACCAGTTCCGCTACGACCAGAAGATCTTCTGGCGCAACCCGGCGTCGGTCTTCTTCACGGTGATGTTCCCGGTGATCGTGTTCCTGATCCTCGCCGTGGTGTTCAACGGGGAAACGGTCCAGGTCCGGGGAGGGGTCGACGCGACCACCTACTACGTGCCGGCGATCATGACCCTCTCGATCATCTCGGCGACGATGCAGACGCTGGCGATGACACTGGTGATCGCCCGCGAAGACGGCAGGCTCAAGCGGGGACGTGGCACGCCGATGCCGTCCTGGGTGTTCATCGCCGGCCGGGTCGGAAACTCGATCGTCGTCGCGCTGCTGATGATGATCCTGCTGGCGGCGATCGGCGCCGTCCTCTATGGCGTCGACGTCCCCTGGGACAGGCTGCCCGCGATCCTGCTCGCGCTCGTCGTCGGCGCCGCCTCCTTCTGCTGCCTCGGCATCGCGCTGACCGCGGCGATCCCCTCGCAGGACGCCGCGGCGCCGATCGTCAACGCGCTGCTGCTGCCGCTCTACTTCCTCTCGGGGGTGTTCATCCCCGAAGATCAACTGCCGAACGGCGTCGTCCACTTCGCCGACCTGTTCCCGATCCGTCATTTCTTCGACGCCTTCCTCGACGCCTACGTCCCCGCCGGCGGAGCGGCCGCGGTCTCCTGGGACAACCTCGCGATCGTCGCCCTCTGGGGAGTGGCGGGGTTGCTGCTCGCGATCCGGTACTTCCGCTGGACCCCGCGCACGGCCTAGCCTCCCGGCACCGGCGCGGTCGCCCCTATAGCCTCCGGCGCATGAGTGCGGAGCGAGCAAGCGTCCATCTCCGGTTCGTCGCGCGGCGAGCGAAGCACGAGGAGTTGTGAATGCTTCATCACGTCCTGCTCGAGGTCTCGGATCTGCCGCGGAGCGCCGCCTTCTACGACGCGCTGCTCGCGCCGCTCGGCTGGCGCCGCCACTTCGAGGAGGACGAGACAATCGGCTGGGGGATCGCGAAACCCGTCTTCTTCATCTCCGGCCACCGCGCCCCGCAGCCGGGGTTCGGTCTGCTCAGCTTCTCCGGCCTCGGAATCGTCGCCGTGAAGGCGGCGTGGGAGGGAGGCGTCGCCGCCGGCGGCACCAGCACCGGCGATCCCGGCGACCACAGGTCGCACGGCTCGGGCTCGTACTCGGCATTCCTGCAGGACCCTGACGGGTATGAAATCGAGGTGACGGTCGGAAGTGACTGAGGAAACGATTCGAGGAGGGACTGGACCATGGCTGTGAAGGTCGGCATCAACGGCTTCGGGCGGATCGGTCGCAACGTCTTCCGCGTGGCGCACGCGACGGAAGCGGACCTCGACTTCGTCGCGGTCAACGACCTGATCGACCCGGCGACGATCGCGCATCTGCTCAAGTACGACTCCACCTACGGGCGCTTTCCCGGTGACGTCGAGCCCGGCGACTCCTCGATCATCGTCGACGGCAGGGAGTTGAGGATCCTCAACGAGCGCGACCCCGCGGCGCTGCCCTGGGCCGACCTCGGCGTCGATGTCGTGATCGAGTCGACCGGGTTGTTCACCGGCCGCGAGGACGCCGCCAAGCACCTCGCCGCGGGCGCCAGCAAGGTGATCATCTCGGCGCCCGCAAAGGAGCCCGACGTGACGGTCGCGCTCGGCGTCAACTTCGACACCTACGACCCCGAGAAGCACCACATCATCTCCAACGCCTCCTGCACCACGAACTGCCTGGCGCCGGTGGCGAAGGCGATCAACGACTCGGTTGGGATCGAGCAGGGGCTGATGACGACGATCCACGCCTACACCGCCGACCAGCGGCTTCAGGACATGCCGCACAGGGATCTGCGCCGGGCGCGCGCGGCGGCGATCAATCTGATCCCGACGACGACCGGAGCGGCGAAGGCGGTCGGGCTCGTCCTGCCGGAGCTGAACGGGAAGCTGAACGGGATCGCGATCAGGGCGCCGGTCATCACCGGGTCCGTGGTCGACCTCGTCTTCACGCCGTCGGAGCCGACCGACCCGGACGCGGTCAACGCGGCCCTGAAGACGGCGGCCGAGGGGCCGCTCGACGGAATCCTCTCCTACACCGAGGACCCGATCGTCTCGACCGACATCATCGGCGACCCGCACTCCTCGATCTTCGACTCCGAGCAGACGATGGCGATCGGAGACGGCCGGATGATCAAGGTCGTCTCCTGGTACGACAACGAGT
Organism: Solirubrobacterales bacterium; assembly: GCA_036557525.1. GTDB lineage: Bacteria > Actinomycetota > Thermoleophilia > Solirubrobacterales > 70-9 > VRUE01. The sequence continues at coordinate 8,310 of DATBHH010000028.1, forward strand.
GGGGCTACTCGAGCCGCTGCGTCGACCTCGCCGGCAAGGTCCTCTGACCGCCGCGGAACGGTGAGTTTCTCGAAGGCAAGCGTCCGCGACGTCCCGGTCGCGGGCGAGCGGGTCCTGCTCCGCGTCGACTTCAATACGCCCCTGGAGAAAAGACCGGCGGAATATGTCGTCGCAGACGACATGAGGGTCAAGGCGGCGCTGCCGACGATCGAGCTCCTCCGCGAGCGGGGGGCGGCGCTCGTCCTCTGCTCCCACCTCGGGCGGCCGGGGGGGAGGCCCGACCCTGAGCTCTCGCTGCGGCCGGTCGGCGAGCGGCTGGGCGAGCTGCTCGGAGCGGACGTGGTCCAGGCCCCGGCGGTCGTCGGCCTCGAGGTCGAGGAGCTCGCCCGCGGCCTCGAGCCGGGCGGAATGCTGCTGCTGGAGAACCTCAGGTTCGAGCCCGGCGAGACCGAGAACGACCCGGAGCTGGCGATCGCGCTGGCGGCGCTCGCCGGCCTCTACGTCAACGACGCATTCGGCGCCGCCCACCGCGCCCACGCCAGCACCGAGGGCGTCGCCCACGTCCTCCCCGGCTACGCCGGCCTGCTGCTCGAGCGCGAGGTGACCGAGCTGACCGCGGTCGTCGAGTCGCCCGCGCGGCCGCTGGTCGTCGTCCTCGGCGGCGCCAAGGTCTCCGACAAGGTCGGTGTGATCGACAGGTTCCTCGAGATCGCCGACCGGATCCTGATCGGCGGGGCGATGTGCTTCAGCTTCTTCCGCGCCGAGGGGATCGCCACCGGCGATTCGCTGGTCGAGGAGGAGGGCGTGAGGCTCGCGGCCGAGGCCCTCGAGCGCGCCGAGCGCTCCGACTGCGAGCTTTCCCTGCCGGTCGACCTCGTCATCGCCGACCGCTTCGACGCCGAGGCCGAGCGTCGCGAGATCGACGGCGTCGAGGTGCCGGACGGATGGATGGGCCTCGACCTCGGCCCGCGCACCGCCACCGCCTACGCCGAGGCGATCGCCGGTGCCGGGACGGTCCTCTGGAACGGCCCGATGGGGGCGTTTGAGCTCGAGCCGTTCGCCGCCGCCACCCGCGTCGTCGCCGAGGCCGTCGCCTCGGCGCCGGGCACTACCGTCGTCGGCGGCGGCGACTCGGTCGCCGCCGTCCGCCAATTCGGCCTCGCCGGCGGGATCGACTGGATCTCGACCGGAGGAGGAGCCTCGTTGGAGCTGCTCGAGGGCAAGAAGCTGCCCGGGGTGGAGGCGCTGATGGAGGGTGGGTCGGGGGGCGAGCGATGACGCGGACCCCCTTGTTGGCCGCGAACTGGAAGATGCACAAGACCGTCGCCGAGGCGGCGGGGTTCGTCGACGCGCTGCTGCCCCGGATCGCGGCGGCCGAGCACGACGTCGTCATCTGCCCGTCGTTCCTCGCCCTGCGCGAGGTCGTCGAGCGCTCGCGCGGCAGCGCCGTCCGGGTCGCGGCCCAGAACATGCACGAGGCCGAGGAGGGGGCCTTCACCGGAGAGGTGTCGGCGCCGATGCTGGTCGAGGCTGAGGTCGACGCGGTCGTGCTCGGCCACTCCGAGCGGCGCCGGCTGTTCGGCGAGACGGACGAGGCGCTCGCCCGCAAGGTGCCGGCGGCGCTGGCGGCGGGCCTCGAGCCGATTCTCTGCGTCGGCGAGAGCGAGGAGGCCCGCGACGGCGGCCAGACCGAGGCCGTGCTCGAGATCCAGCTGCAGGCCGACCTCGCGGGCGTCGAACCGATCCGGCTCGCCGAGGTCACGATCGCCTACGAGCCGATCTGGGCGATCGGCACGGGCCGTACCGCGACGCCGGAGCAGGCCCAGGAGGCGATCGCCTTCATCCGCGACCTCCTTCGCGAGGGCGGTGCCGAGGCCGAACGCGCGCGGATCATCTACGGCGGATCGGTGAAGCCCGACACCGCGGCCGAGCTGATGGCCCAGCCCGACATCGACGGAGCGCTGGTCGGCGGCGCAAGCCTCGACGCGGCCGATTTCGCGGCGATCGTCGAGGCGGCGGGCTAGGTCGGTCGTGAAGACCGTTTCCTCGGTCGCGTTGGTGATCCTCGACGGCTGGGGCGTCGCCGAGCCCGGGCCCGGCAACGCGATCTCGCTGGCCGACACCCCGGTCTTCGACCGGCTCTGGTCCGAGTTTCCGCACACCCGGCTCTCCGCCCAGGGTCGGGACGTCGGCCTCCCGGACGGCCAGATGGGAAACTCCGAGGTCGGCCACCTCAACCTCGGCGCGGGCGCCGTCGTCAGGCAGGACCTGGCCAGGATCGACGACGCGATCGCCGACGGCAGCTTCTTCGACAACTCGGCCCTGCGCGGCGCCTGCGACCGCGCTCGTCGCAGCCCTCGCGGCCGGCTCCACCTCCTCGGCCTCGTCTCCGACGGTGGCGTCCACTCCGGCTGGGAGCACATCGAGGCGGCGATCGAGCTCGCCACACAGGAGGGTGTTCCCGACCTCGTCGTCCATGCCTTCACCGACGGTCGCGACACGCTGCCGCACGGAGGCGCCGAGTACGTCGCCGAGCTCGAGCGCTGGCTTTACCAGGCGGGCCGGGTCGCGACAGTCTCCGGCCGCTACTACGCGATGGACCGCGACACCCGCTGGGAGCGGACCAAGCTGGCCTACGACGCGATCGTCCACGGCGAGGGCCTGCGCGCGGATTCCGCCGGGCAGGCGGTGACCGACGCCTACGACCGCGGCGAGACCGATGAGTTCGTGAAGCCGACCGTCGTCGGCGAGTACGACGGCGCGGCGGCGGGCGACGTCGCGATCTTCCTCAACTTTCGCCCCGACCGCGCCCGGCAGCTGACCAGGGCGCTGGCCGAGCCCGGCTTCGAGGAGTTCTCGCGCAGCGGCGGCCCGGTCCTCGACCTGACGACGATGACCGAGTACCGCAAGGGATGGCCGTACCCGGTCGCGTTTCCGGAGGCGCGGCCGGAGACGACCCTGGCCGAGGTCGTGGCCGAGGCCGGGATGCGTCAGCTCCATGTCGCCGAGACCGAGAAGTACGCCCACGTCACCTACTTCTTCAACGGCGGCAGGGAGGACGAGTGGGATGGGGAAGAGCGCCGGCTCGTCGAATCCGCCCGCGACGTCCCGACCTACGACCACCGGCCCGAGATGAGCGCCCGGGCGGCCGCCGATGCCTTCATCGAGCGCTGGTCGAGCGGAGAGTACGGCTTCGGGATCATCAACTTCGCCAACCCGGACATGGTCGGCCACACCGGCGTGATACCGGCCGCGGTCGCGGCCGTCGAAACGGTCGACGCCTGCCTCGGCGACGTCATCGCCGCTGTCGAGGCCGGCGACGGCGCCTGCATCATCACCGCCGACCACGGCAACTGCGACAACATGCTCGAGCCGGACGGGTCGCCGAACACGGCGCACTCGCTCAACCCGGTGCCGCTGATCGTCACCGAGCCCGGCCTCGAGCTGCGCCCGGGAGGGATCCTCGCCGACGTCGCCCCGACCGCCCTGGCGTTGCTGGGCATCCCCCAGCCGGAGGCGATGACCGGGCGCTCCCTGCTCGATGAGGGCTGAGCCGCAGCGGCTTGGCTTCGAGGTCGGCGCCCGCGACGGTGCCGCCAGGGCGGGGGTACTGCATACCGCTCACGGGCCGGTCGAGACCCCGGCCTTCATCCCGCTGGCGACGAAGGGGACGGTCCGCTCGCTCGACTCGCGGGAGGTCGCCGGCATCGGCTTCGAGCTGATCCTCGGCAACACCTACCACCTGTTCGTCTCGCCGGGGCCCGATCGGATCGCCGCGGCCGGCGGGCTGCACGGCTTCATGGCCTGGGACCGCGCCCTGATCACCGATTCGGGCGGATTCCAGGTCTTCTCGCTGGCGCACGGCGGCGTCGCCGACGAGGTCAAGGGGAGCGGCAGGCCGGGAGGCGGACTCCACGGCGCGGTGGTGAGGATCGACGAGGACGGGGCGCGGTTTCGCTCCTACCGCGACGGGTCGGAGCTCTTCATCTCGCCCGAGGTCTCGATGGACGTGCAGGCCAAGCTCGGCTCCGACATCGCCCTGGCCTTCGACGAGTGCACTCCCTACCACGCCGACCGCGACTACACGGCGCGCTCGATGGAGCGCACCCACCGCTGGCTCGGGCGCTGCCTGGCCTGGCACGGGGAGAATGGGCCCGATCGCCAGGCGGTATTCGGGATCGTCCAGGGCGGGGTCCACGAGGACCTGCGGCGGGAGTCGGCGCAGGCCGTCTCGGAGGCGAGGGTCGACGGTGTCGCGATCGGCGGCACGCTCGGGCGCGACAAGGGTGAGATGCACGGCGTCCTCGCGCTGACCGCGCCGCTGCTGCCGGTCGATGCCCCGAAGCACCTGCTCGGGATCGGCGACGTCGACGACCTCCTTGCCGGGATCGCGCTCGGCCTCGACGTCTTCGACTGCGCGATCCCGACCCGCCTCGCCCGTCATGGCACCGCGCTGGTCCCCGACCCCGAGCACCGCTTCCGGCTCGACCTCCGCAAATCGGGCTGCGAGGGGAGCCGCGAGCCGCTCGTCGACGGCTGCCCCTGCGACGCCTGCACCCGGCACGACCGCGATTACATCTCCTACCTCTCGCGGGCCGAGGAGCTGACCGCCGTACGCCTCCTCTGCCTCCACAACCTCACCTTCCTGCGCCGGCTGATGGCCGGCGCCCGCGCGGCGATCGAGACCGGCGCCTTCGAGGACTACCGCTCCCGCATCCTCTCCGGAAGATCGCCGTACACGCTCGGATAGGTGGCTCGGGCGGGTGGCGTGGAGGGAGCGGGGTCGAGGACGTCCGCGCCCCCAGGCCCCCTCCCCCCACGACAGGGCCGCCCGCCGCCGACCACCTATTCGGTGTTCTTGTGGACGAGTTCCTTGAACTCTTCGACGACCTTGTCGACGGTGTTGCCCGCGACTTCGGTCGCGTGGACCCCGCTGGCGCGGTCGGTGGCCAGGATCACCGCCGTCGCCACCGCCGCCGCGATCAGGACCAGCGCGACCATCGCGAGGACGAACCGCGCGAAGCGCGAGAAGGCGCTCGGACGGGACGGCGGCGCTGCCGCGGGCGGCGGCGCGCCCATCGCCGGCGCCGGCTCACGGCGGGGCCGCGGCGGCGGTACCGGCCTGAACTCGGTCCTGCCGGTTTCCTCGAGACGGCGGGTGGCGGCCTCGTCGTCGAGAACGCGGGTCGCCGAGGTCCCGTCCTCGGGCGGCAGCGTCACATCCTCGCCTTCGAGGCCGAGCCGGAGGCCCCCGGCGAACTCGTCGGCGCTCGCGTAGCGCCTGCTGGTGTCGCCCTCGAGCGCCCGCAGGACGGCGCCGCCGAGCGGCTCCGGCACCTCGTCGTTGTAGGTGCTTGGGGGCAGCGGCCGCTCGTTCTGCTGGCGCACGGCGAGCTCGGCGAGGGTGGATCCCTCGTAGGGGAGGCGGCCGGTCAGGAACTGGTAGAGGACGACGCCGAGCGCGTAGACGTCGGTCGCCGGGGTCGCCTCCTCGCCCCGGACCTGCTCGGGCGAGAGGTAGGCGGCGGTGCCGACCACCGACCCGACCTGGGTGATCCGGGTCTGTTCGATCGCCCGCGCGATCCCGAAGTCGGTCAGTTTCACGGTCAGCTCGCCGCCGGCGATCGGCCCGCCGACGATCATCAGGTTGCCCGGCTTGACGTCGCGGTGGATGATCCCGCGCCGGTGGGCGTAGTCGAGCCCGGCGCAGGCCTGGATCCCGACCTCGGCCGCGAACCGCGGCTCGAGCGGGCCCTGGCGCTGGAGGATCTGCGCTCCCGAGCGCCCCTCGACGTACTCCATCACGATGTAGTGGCGCCCCTGGTCGATCCCGGTGTCGTAGACCTGGACGATGTTCGGGTGGATCAGTTTCGCGACGGCGAGCGCCTCGCGGCGGAAGCGGGCCACGAACCGCTCGTCGTCGGAGAGGTGCTCGGCGAGGATCTTCACCGCCACGGTGCGCTCGAGGATGCGGTCGGTCGCGCGGTGGACGGTCGACATCCCGCCCGAGCCGAGCCGGCCGTCGATCTCGTACCTGCCTGAGAGGAGCCCGGCCTCCATCAGCCGCCCTGCCCGCCTTCGGCCGGGCTCGCCGATTCGACCCCGCCGGACGGGGCTTCTTCCGTTTCCTGTCCCGGCGGGGGTTTTTCCTGCCCGGGCGGGCCTCCGGCCGGGCCGGATTCGCCTTCCGGCGGGGGTGCCTGTTTTTCTTCCTGCCGTTCTTCCCTTTCCTCTTGCTTTTCGGCTTTTTCTTCTTCCTTTTCGGCCTTCTTTTCCGCCTCTTCTTCGGCCTTTTCTTCGCTTTCGGAGGGCGCGATTTCCGCCGGCGCGACGGTTTCGGGTTCTTCCGCTTCTTCGCATTCCTCGACGACTTCGTTGAGGCGTTCGGCCCCGTCGGTGAGGGCCTCCTTCAGCTTCCTGTCGACGCCCCCGAGCGCTTCGATCTGTTCGCTGATCTGCGCCGCCGCGCTTTCGGCGCCGACGCAATCCCCTTCGTCGGCGAGCTGCTGGACGGATTCGAGGTTGGCGGTGATCTCCCTGGCCGTGTGGCCGGGGAGGAGCTTGGCGTCTTCGCCGCCGCAGGCCGACAGGGCCGCCACCGCGACGACACCGAGGCCGGCGACGATCGCTGTCCTGGCTCGATGCGCGCTCATGCGGCGAGTCTAGAGAAAGGGTTGGGAATCAAATTTGCCTGCATCTGCAGGGTTCAGTGACCGATGAACAGTCGATCGGCGAGCGGTTGAGGGAGCTTGGCGGCGACGATCGCCTCGGCCGTTTTCTCGATCTCGTAGGGCACCCGCCTGAAGAGCACCGTCGAGGCCTCTGTATCGAGTGCGAGCCAGGCCGCCCGCGGGTCGCTGTCGCGCGGCTGGCCGACGCTGCCGGGATTGACCAGCCACCTGCCGCCGCTGACGTCGATCAGGGACCCGTCGGCCGCCTGCGCGCTGCGGACGTTGCCGCCGGCGCCGTCGAGCCGGGTGAAGAACAGGGCGACGTGGGAATGGCCGATCAGGCAGATCCGCTGCGACTGCGCGTCGAGGCAGGCGTCGGCCTGCTCGCGGGTCAGCACGTACTCCCAGATCGGGTCGCGCGGGGACGCGTGGCAGAGGTCGATTCCCTCACGGCGGCCGGCCGGCTCGAGACCGCGCAGGAACGCGAGCGTCCTCGCCGCGACCACGCCCTGGGTCCAGGTCACCGCCGCCGCGGCGCTCTCCGAGAACGACTCGACCTCGAGCTCGCCGAGGACGGCGAGATCGTGGTTCCCGGCGAGGCAGATCGAGCAGCGCTCGCGGACCAGGTCGGTGCAGGCGTCGGGATCGGGCCCGTAGCCGACGACGTCGCCGAGGCACCAGACCTCGTCGACCCCGGCCTCCTCGATCGACTCGAAACAGGCCTCGAGGGCGGCCAGGTTGGCGTGGATGTCCGCGATCACGGCGACCCGCAAGGGAGCCAGGGTACCCGGCGCCAGCGTGGCTCATACGATGATGGCCGTGACCGTGACCGATTCGATAGCCGAGCTACGCTCGGCGGTGAGCCAGGCGGCGCGCACCCTGCGCGACGGCGACGCGACCAGCCCTGAGCCGTCTCTGGACCGTCCGCCCAAGCCCGAGTTGGGCGATTACAGCTCGAACGCGGCGATGCTTCTCGCCGCCCCTCTCGGCGAAGCGCCGCGCGAGGTCGCCGCCCGCCTCCGCGACGAGCTCGAGCGCGATCTCGCCGCGAGTGGGAGCGTCGACCGGATCGAGGTGGCAGGACCGGGATTCGTCAACCTCTTCCTCTCCGACGCCTGGTACCGGCGCGCGGTGGCGCGCCTCGGTGAGGCCGGAGAGGCGCTGGGACCCCTCCCGGTCGAGGACGCGAAGCGGATCCTGGTCGAGTTCGTCTCCGCCAACCCGACCGGGCCGCTGCACGTCGGCGGCGGTCGCCATGCCGCCTACGGCGACTCCCTCGTCCGCCTGCTCGAGGCGGTCGGCCATGATGTCGAGCGCGAGTACTACGTCAACGACGGCGGCGGCCAGGTGGCCCGGTTCGCCGCTTCGGTGGCGGCCCGGATCGAGGGGACCGAGCCGCCGGAGGACGGCTACGCCGGCCCGTATATCGAGAAGCTCGCGCGGCGCCTCGGCGAGGAGGGACTCGACCCCGGCGACTCCGAGGTGCTGGGACGCCGCGCGGTCGAGCTCACCCTCGAGGAGGTGAAGGCCACTCTCGACCGTTTCGGCGTCAACTTCGACACCTGGTTCTCCGAGCGCGACCTCTACGCGAGCGGCGAGGTCGAGGCGGCTCTCGCCCAGCTCGAGGCGCAGGGCCACAGCTACCGGAGCAACGACGCGCTCTGGATGCGGAGCACCGACTTCGGCGACGACAAGGACAGGGTTCTGATCCGGGCCGACGGCGAACCGACCTACCTCGCCGCCGACGTCGCCTACCACTGGGACAAGCTCGAGCGCGGCTTCGATCTCCTGATCGACGTCCTCGGTGCCGACCACCACGGATACGCGCCGCGGCTCAAGGCGGTGGTCGCGGCTCTCGGCGCCGACCCGGCCGTCCTCGAGCCGCTGCTGATGAGGCTCGTCCACCTCGTCGAAGGCGGCGAGCGGGCGCAGATGTCGAAGCGCAGCGGCGAGTTCGTCACCCTCGACGAGCTGGTCGACGAGATCGGAGTCGACGCCAGCCGCTGGTTCATGCTCTGGCGCAGCCACGACACGACCGTCGACCTCGACGTCGAGCTGGCGCGGCGGGAGTCGAGCGACAACCCCGTCTACTACGTCCAGTACGCGCACGCCCGGATCGCAAGCATCCTCCGCAAGGCCGAGGACGAGGGCGCGGCGGCGCCGGACGCCTCGGCCGATCTCGTCCCCGAGGCTCCGCTCGAGCCGGCGGAGAAGGCTCTGATCAAGCGGCTGCTCGAATTCCCCGACGAGGTTCGCGAGGCGGCGGCGCGGCGTGCCCCGCACCGGATCTGCACCTACTCGACCGCGGTCGCCGCCGATTTCCATGCCTTCTATCGCGATTGTCAGGTCGTCGGCGCCGACGGGGACGGGGTGGAGCAGGCGCGGTTGGCGCTGTGCCTGCTGACGATGAGGACGATCGCCCGCTCGCTCGGGCTGCTCGGCATCTCCGCTCCCGAGCGGATGTGATGTTCGGGCGCCGCCGGCCGCCGGTCCTGGCCCGGGTCCCGATCGACCGGGTCGAGGACGGTCGGCCGGGCACGCTCGACCGCCCAAGCCTCGACGCCCTGCTGCGGCTGTGGTCGGAGATCGGCCCCGGCGTCGTCCTCGTCACCGGGCACCAGGACCGCAAGGGGGTGGCGGTCGGGATGGCGGCCGCGGCCGCGGCGGCCAGCCGCAGAGCGGCGCTGATCGAGTGCGACCTCTCCCGGCCCGGCCTTGCGGCGTTGCTCGGGCTCGACCCGGCCCCCGGGCTCGGCGAGTACCTGGCGCACGAGGCCGAGGCGCCCGAGATCCTCCAGACCGCGATCCTCGCCGGCCCGGGATCGACGCTCGCCGCGGCGCCGCTCGTCTGCGTGGTCGCCGGCAATCCGACCAGGCTCGGCCCGGTCCTGCTCGCCTCCGACAGCTTCGGCCATGCGATCGAGAGGTTGCGGTCCGCCTATGACGTGGTCGTTCTCGACGGGCCGGCGCTGGAAGACCGGAATTCCCTCCGGGCCGCGGCCGCTCGGGCCGACCGGGTCCTCGCGGCCTGCCCCGGGTCGCAGCTGCCGCGCGCCGCGAGGGGCCTCGTCGACGGCCTGGTCGAACCGACGGCCTAGAGGTCGTAGCGCGCGAGGTCGGCCTCGAGGCGCTCGGCCTCCTCGCCCGAGGGGGCCCTCGGCGCCGGGCCGTCGCCCCCGTCGGAGCGCCCGGCCCGGCGGCGCCAGCGCCAGATGCTGATCGCGATCGCCGCCGCTGCCAGCAGGAAGCCGATCGCCGGCACCAGGTAGGCGGACAGGTCGAACCCGCTTCCCTGCGGCAGGGCCAGGACCCGGTCGCCGTACTGGGCGACCAGTTCGTCCTTGATTTCCCCCTTTGTCCGCCCTTCGGCGATCAGGCGGGAGATGAACGCCCGCTCGCGCTCGGACTGGGGGGATTCGGCGAGTTCGAGCAGCGTCCCGCAGATCGGGCACATCACTTCGGCTTCGATGTCGGTCAGGGTCGTCTGCGGGGTCGCCGCGAGGGCCGGCGCCGAGAGAGCCAGCAGCGCGACCGCGGCGGCCGGCGCCAGGCGCCTCACCGGCGTTCCCCGACCCGCGGCGCGACCTGCTCGTCGAGAAATTCGCGGTCGACCACGCCGCGCCAGATCAGCGCCAGATGGCCGCTCGGGTCGACGAGGAAGTTCTCGGGGACGCCCGTCGATCCGAACGCTTCGGTCCGTTCGTCTCCGACCGAGCGCAGCTGCGGGAATGTCAGGTGGTGGTCGCGGACGAAGGCGAGGGCGTCGTCGCTGTTGTCCTGGACGTTGATCCCGAGCACGGTCATCTTCGGATGGCTGTTCGCGAAGGCCTCGAGCTCGGGCGCCTCGGCCCGGCAGGGGTCGCACCACGATGCCCAGAGGTTGACCAGCACCCAGCGACCCCTGTAGTCGGCGATCGAGCCTTCGCCGCCGCCCTCGAGATAGGGCAGGGTCTTGTCCGGGACCGGGTCGCCGACGACGAGGTCGGCCTTGCCCTTGCTCAGCAGCCCGAAGCCGAGCAGGCCGATCACGGCAAGGACAGCGAGGAGGGAGAGGAGGGCACGGGCGCTCATCCCTGAAGGTTAGATCGGGGCGGTGGCCGTCGTTCTCGCCCAGCGCGGATCGCTCGCGAGGAATGCGACGGCCGGCGGGTGTTGAGCCGCAGCGGGACCGCATCCGACCCTAGAATCCCGTCATCAACGCGGACGTAGCTCAGCTGGTAGAGCGCGAGCTTCCCAAGCTCGAGGTCGCGGGTTCGAGACCCGTCGTCCGCTTTCGGTTTGACAGTTCTCTGGACTAAACCGGTGCCCGGCGCCGGCTAATCCCCCACCGACCCGTCTGCCGCGGGCCGGTAGAAGTGCTCGACCGCGCCCCGCACCTGCCTTTCCCCCGTCAGCTCGAGCAGGTCCGCCCTGTGGAGCTCGGTGACGTGGTAGTTGACGGTGCTGAGCGGTGCCTGCAGCTCGATGCTGAGGTCCTTCGGCGAGAGCGTTCTCCCGCCGTCGATCGTCAGCACTTCCAGGATTGAGATCCGGAGGGCATGGGTATTTGCCCTAGCCAGGCGCTGCCAGTCCAGTGAAACTCCGTTGTGATCCATTAAGACGGTCACTACCCAAAAATAATGATAAGAATCCCGACTATCAAGTACAAAGAATGGACAGTATGTCTGTAGGCAGGCAAAACAAGGGGACAGAGCGGAGCATACGCGCCTTGCCGATCGCCGTGATCGGGGCCGCTTCGATCGTCGCCCTCGCGGCGATCCCCGGCGCGACGGCGCTGGCGGCGACGAGCGACATCATCGCCCCCCAGAACCAGCCGCACACGCCCGCCGACGGCTGGCAGGCCGGCACCTGCAAGACCGACACGCCGCAGTGCACCGTCGAAACCCCGGAAGACTTCTTCGAAGAAGCCTCAGCCCACCCCCAGGTCGGCTTCACCCAATTCACCGTCAAGTACACCGAAGGCCCGCTGGCCACGATCAATCCGGTCGGCGCCATCGGCAAGGTGCGTGTCGACCTGCCCGTCGGCCTCACCGTGAACCCTCAGGCGACGCCGCAGTGCGAAGACATCGCCGAACCGAGCGGCTGCGCGACCGACGCGCCGCTGTCGCAGGTCGGGGTCAGTGCCGTCACCCTCTCGATCGCCGGCGTCGTCACCCCACCGGTCGAAGGGCTGACCAAAGTCCCGGTCTACAACCTCGTCCCCGAAGAAGGCCAGCCGGCGCTTTTCGGCCTCGAACTTGCCGGTAGCCCGGTCTACCTCAAGGCCGACGTCGCCTGGGACGGGGACTACCACGAGGGGTTCACGATCGACGTCCCCGAACCGCCGATCCTCGGGGCGAAAGTCCTGACCAACCGGCTGACGTTCGACGGCCGCTCCGGCGACGGGACGTTCATCACCACACCGGCCACCTGCCTCGATCCCGAACAGTCCGGCTTCGAGGGCATCTACTCGACCTGGCTGCTCGCCGCCTCGCACGAAGAACTCGCCTCTGCGGGCTACACGTTCCCGCAGAGCGCCGAGCCGCAGTTCGAATCGCCGCTGCCGGAAGGCAAGAAGCCGATCGACTGCGCCCGCGTCCCCTACGAACCCTCGCTCGAAGTCGACCCCGGCCAACCGGCGACCGACTCCCCCTCCGGGGCGATCACCGACGTACAGGTTCCTCACATCACCGGCGGCGGCGAACGGGAGAGCTCGCAGACCAAGCGCGCCGAGGTGACACTCCCGGACGGCATGGGCATAGATCCCTCCGCCGCCAACGGCCTTGTCGCCTGCACCGAAGAACAGTTCGGCAAGGGCACCGGGAACCCGGTCGCCTGCCCGCCCGACTCGAAGATCGGGACGGTCGCGATCGAAACTCCGCCGCTTCCGCCGGGGTCGTTGACGGGAGACGTCTACGTCGGCCGGCAGAAGAGCTCCGACCCCGCCTCGGGCGACCTCTACCGCCTGTTCGTCGTCGCCAACTCGCAGCGATTCGGGATCTCTGCCCGGCTGATCGGCAACGTCATGGCCAACCCCCTGACCGGCCGGCTGACCACGGTCTTCGACGACGGCAGGTTCGGGCGCGCCCCGCTGCCGGGTCTGCCCGAGGTCCCGTTCACCTCGTTCAGGCTCGACTTCAACGACGGGCAGCGGGCGCCGCTGACCAGCCCGCCGACCTGCGGGCCCAATGCCGCCACCACCTCCCTGATCCCCTGGACCGAAGACCCACCCGCCACTCCCTCTGACGAATTCACCCTCACCGCGGCGCCCGGGGGCGGTCCCTGTGCCGCGACGATGGCGGCTCGTCCCTTCAGCCCCGGCTTCAAAGCCACGACCGAAAACCCGAAGGGCGGGGCCTACAGCCCGTTCCGGGTTCAGATCACCCGCGCCGCCGGCCAGCAGGAGCTGAAAGGGGCGACCGTGGACCTGCCGCCCGGGCTGACCGCAAAACTCGCCGGGCTCAAGTACTGCCCGGCGTCCGCCCTCGCCGCCGCTGCCGCCAACAGCGGCGGGAACGAGGCCGCCGTCTCCAGCTGCCCGAACTCGAGCTTCGTCGGCACCGCGACCGTCCACACCGGTAGCGGCGAGCCGCTCCAAATCGGCGGCAAGGTCTTCCTTGCCGGCCCATACGCCGGGGCCCCCCTGTCCCTGGCGGTAGTCACCCCAGCCACGGCCGGGCCTTTCGATCTCGGCTCGGTCGTGCTGCGGGTGGCCCTGATGGTCAATAGCGAAACGGCCCAGGTCGCTGCCGTCTCCGACCCGATCCCGCACGTTTTCGGCGGCGCCCTGCTCGACATCAGCTCGGTCGACGTCAGCCTCGACCGCAAAGAGTTCTCCCTCGACGGCACCAATTGCTCGCCGATGGCGGTCGGCGCGACCCTGCGCGGCGGTGGCGCCGATCCGACCAACCCGGCCGCCTTCACCGCCTTCCCGGCGTCGGTCCCCTACCAATGGAACAGCTGTCAGGGCCTCGGGTTCAAGCCGAAGCTCGCGCTGCAGATGTCCGGTGCGACGAAGCGGGCGAAGAACCCGAAGCTGAAGGCGGTCCTGACGGCGCGCAACGGCGACGCCAACATCGGCAGCGCCGTGGTGACCCTGCCCAAGGGCCTGATCCTCGACCAGAGCAACATCGCCAGGGTCTGCACCCGCACCCAGTTCGCGGCGAACGCCTGCCCGAGCAACTCGCGCTACGGCTTCGCCCGCGCCTTCACCCCGCTGCTCGACAAGCCGCTCGAAGGCCCGGTGCGGCTGCGCTCCTCCGACAATCTCCTCCCCGACCTCGTCGCCTCGCTCCACGGGCAGATCGACGTCGACCTCGCGGGGAAGATCGACACCAGCAAGGGCAGGATCCGGAACTCGTTCAGCACCGTTCCCGACGTGCCCGTGACGACGTTCGAACTGACCGTCCGCGGCGGCAAGAAGGGAATCCTCACCAACAGCCGCAACATCTGCGCCAAGAAGAAGGGCAAGAGGAAGCCGAAGAAGCTGAAGGCGTCGGTCAAGCTCTTCGCCCAGAACGGGAAGAGGGCGAACAACAAGCACCTCACGGTCAAGACGCCCTGCGGCAAGAAGCACAAGCAGCACAAGAGGAAGTAGCGGGACCCGGTTGAACTAGCCTCCGCCGTCGGTGCCCCCGACTCTCTCGGTCCTGATCATCGCCTGGAACAGCCGCGCGGAGCTGTCCCGAACTCTGCCCGCGGTGCTCGCCGAGCTCGGCCCCGGCGACGAGCTCGTCGTCGTCGACAACGACTCGGCCGACGGTTCCGCCGAGCTGGTGCGCGAGCTCGCCCCCGATGCCAAGCTGCTTGCCGGCGACCGCAACGTCGGATTCGCCGCCGCCTGCAACGCGGGCGCCCGAATGGCCACCGGCGACCTGCTCGTGATCCTCAACCCCGACGCCGCCCCGATGCCGGGCTGGGGCGCCGCGATCCGCCTGCCCTGGGAGGAGGAAAGGGGCTGGGTCGCCTGGCAGGCCCTTGTCGCCGATCACGGCGGCGAGCGGATCAACTCCGCCGGGAACCCGGTCCACTTCACCGGCATCGTCTGGGCCGGCGGCCACGGCCGGCCGATCTCCGAGGCGCCGCCGGCGAGCGAGGTGACCTATCTCTCCGGCGCCTGCCTCGCGATCCCACGCACGATCTGGGAAGCGGCGGGCGGGTTTCCCGAGCGCTTCTTCCTCTACCACGAGGACGTCGACCTCTGCCTGCGCCTCCGCCTCGCGGGCGGCGTACTCGGGATCGAGCCCCGGGCGATGGTCGACCACGAGTACGAGTTCGGCGCTCGCGAGCACAAGTGGCGCTGGCTCGAGCGCAACCGCTGGGCGTTCCTGATCAGGATCTACCCGTCGCCGCTGCTGCTGCTCCTGGCGCCGGCGCTGATCGCGACCGAGCTCGCCCTGGTCCCGGTCTCGATCGCCGCGGGCTGGGGCAGGCAGAAACTTGAGGCGATTTTCGAAATCCTCGCCTCGGTCCCGCGGCTGCTGCGCGAGCGCCGCGAGGTCCAGTCGACCCGCTCGGTCTCGACCGCCGAGTTCGCCGCCTGGCTCACTCCCGACCTCGACTCGCCGTTCATCCCGGCGTTCGCGCGCTCGGCTCCGGCGCGCCTCGCCCTGCGCGGCTACTGGCGCCTGGTGCGCTTCCT
>DATBHH010000029.1:0-20541 GCA_036557525.1 Solirubrobacterales bacterium
CGTGGCCGTTTCGGCCGTCGAGCGGGCGGCCCGATGATTTTTTCCGGCCCCTCGCGATCGGCGGCCGGGATGTACTCGCGTTCGCGGTAGCCGGTGTAGATCTGGCGCGGCCGGGCGATTTTCTGCTCGGGGTCGTCTTTCATCTCCATCCACTGGGCGACCCAGCCCGCGGTGCGGGGGATCGCGAAGATCACCGTGAACATGTTGGTCGGGATCTCGAGCGCCTCGTAGATGATCCCCGAGTAGTAGTCGACGTTCGGATACAGCTTGCGCGAGGTGAAGTACTCGTCCTCGAGAGCGCGTTTCTCGAGCTCGCGGGCGATCTCGACCAGCGGGTTGTACTCGGTCGCCTCGAAGACCTCCTCCATGTGCTGCTGGATGATCCGTGCCCGCGGGTCGTAGTTCTTGTAGACGCGATGGCCGAAGCCCATCAGTTTCTCCTCGCGCTCCTTCACCCGCTCGAGGAAGTCGGGGACGTTGTCCGGCGACTCGATCCGGCGCAGCATCCTCAGCACCGCCTCGTTGGCGCCGCCGTGGAGCGGCCCGTAGAGCGCGGCGACCCCGGCGGCGACCGCCGAGTAGGGGTCGACGTCCGAGGAGCCGACGCCGCGCACGGCGTTCGTCGAGCAGTTCTGTTCGTGGTCGGCATGGAGGATGAAGAGCACGTCGAGCGCCTTCGAAAGCGCCTCCTTGGGGACGTGCTGAGCTTCCGTTTTTTTGAACATCATCGAGAGGAAGTTCTGCGAGTAGTCGAGGTCGTTGTCGGGATAGGCGTAGGGGAAGCCCATGTTGTGGCGGTAGGAGAAGGCGGCGAGCGTCGGGATCTTGGCGATCAGCCTGACCGCGGCCATGTAGCGCTCTTCGGGGTCGTTGGTGTGCTTGGCGTCCGGATAGAAGGTCGAGAGGGCGCCGACCCCGGCCAGCAGCATCCCCATCGGGTGGGCGTCGTAGCGGAACCCCTCGAAGAGCTGCTTGAGGTCCTCGTGGACGTAGGTGTGGTGGGTGATGTCGAAGACCCAGCGCTCGAGCTGCGGCTGGGTCGGGAGCTCGCCGAAGATCAGCAGGTAGGCGACCTCGAGGAAGGTCGAGCGCTCACACAGCTGCTCGATCGAGTAGCCGCGGTGTTCGAGGATCCCGGCCTCGCCGTCGATGAAGGTGATCGCCGACCGGCAGGAGGCGGTGTTGGTGAAGGCCGGGTCGTAGGAGAGCATCCCGAATTCGCTCTCCTCGACCTTGATCTGGCGCAGATCCATCGCCCGCACCGTCCCGTCGGTGATCGGCAGCTCGTATGTGCGCCCGGTCCTGTTGTCGGTGACCGTCAGTGAATCGGAACCGGCGGCAACGCCATCCTCGCCGGCTGGACTGCTGATCTGCTGCTCGGTGGCCATCACCCCTCCTAAGCACTGTGGACCGGACTGGTTGAAAATCCAGTATCGCAGTTCGGCCTCTCCGGACAGCCCCGCTTCGGGCGCCCTCGGGCTACTCGCTGGGGACGGTGATCGGGTCGAATCGGGTCATCGAGACCAGCTCCTCGAACCGAGCCTCGATCTCCTCTCGAGTGAGCCGCGATACCCGCTCGGTTCCGAACTCCTCGACGTTGAACGAGGCCATCACGGTGCCATATCCCATCGCCCGCCTCAGGCAGGCGTCGTCGAGCGCCCCCGGATGGCTGTCGATGTAGCCGAGGAAGCCGCCGGCGAAGCTGTCGCCGGCGCCGGTCGGGTCGCGGACGTCCTCGAGCGGGTAGCCGGGCACGGCGAAGAAGCTGTCCTCGGTGAAGAGGGCGGCGCCGTACTCGCCCTGCTTGGCGACGACGGCGCGCGGGCCGCGGGCCATGATCGCGCGGGCGCCGCGGGCGAGGTTGGCCTCGCCGGTCAGCTGCCGGACCTCGGCATCGTTGATGATCACGCACTCGACCTCGGAGATCGCGGCCAGCAGCGAGTCCCTCGTCGTCTCGATCCAGAGGTTCATCGAGTCGAGAGCGCTGAAGCGGGTGTCCGAGCACTGGGAGCGGACCAGGCGCTGGAGGTCGGGCTGGATGTTGGCGAGGAAGACGACGTCGGCGGACCTGGCGGCGTCGGAGAGCTTCGGCTCGAAATCGCCGAAGACGCCGAGCCGGGTGTCCTCGGTGTGGGCGACATTGAGGTCGTACTCGTAGTGGCCGCGCCAGAAGAACGAGTGTCCGTCGTCGATCACCTCGATGTCGTCGGTCGGGATCCCGCGGCTCTCGAGGACCGCGAACTCGTCCGGTCCGAAATCGCCGCCGACCGGCCCCACCGGCCGAACCTCGGTGAAGTAGCTCGCCGCGAGCGAGAAATGGACGGCGGCTCCGCCCAGCATCCGATCGCGCTCGCCGAACGGCGTGCGGACGGAGTCAAACGCGATTGATCCGACGACCGTCAGCGACATGGCGTCGAGAGGATAGGGGGTCAGGGAGCCACCCTGCCGGGAGCCCGAGCCCATTTTCCTGCCCCTTCGGGGCAGGAATCACTCCGCGCTGCCAGAGGAGGGCTCCCGGCAGGGCAACCCCCCGACGCCGTTGCCCCTTGGCCCAATATGGTGACGATGAGCGCGGAGCGAGCAAGCGTGCATTTCTGATCCTCCGCGCAGCGAGCGAAGCGGGAAAGGTATTGATGAAAGCGATCCAGATCGAGGAGTTCGGCGGGCCCGAGGTGCTCAGGTACCGCGATCTCCCCGACCCCGAGCCCGGCGACGGCGAGATCGTCGTCGAGATCGCCCGGGCCGGCATTAACTTCGCCGACACCCACGCGACCCGCAACGATTATCTCGCCGAGCAGACCCTGCCGATGGTGCCCGGCGGCGAGGTCAGCGGCCGCACCCCCGACGGCCGTCGGGTCGCTGCGCTCCTCGGCGGCGGCGGCTACGCGGAGAAGGTGGCCGTCCCGGAGGCGCTGGTCGTCCCGGTGCCGGACGAGGTCGACGACGACCAGGCCGCGGCGCTCATCCTCCAGGGACTGACGGCGATGTCGCTCGTCCGGCTCTGCGCCCGGGTCGAGCCCGGTGAGGCGGTGGTCGTCGAGGCCGCCGCCGGCGGCACCGGGTCGCTCTCGGTCCAGCTCGCGAAGCGCGTCGGGGCCCGCGTCATCGGCCTC
The DNA here is from genome assembly GCA_036557525.1 of Solirubrobacterales bacterium. GTDB lineage: Bacteria > Actinomycetota > Thermoleophilia > Solirubrobacterales > 70-9 > VRUE01. The sequence goes on from DATBHH010000029.1 coordinate 3,114, forward strand.
GCCTCGAGCGAGGAGAAGCGGGCGCTGGTAGAACGCCTCGGGGCCGACGCGACCGTCGACTCCCGCTCTGACAGCCTCAAGGACGAGATCCTCGCCGCAAACGGAGGGAAACGGGTCGACGCAGTCCTCCACATGAGCGGCGGAAACTGCTTCGACGAAGAGCTCTCGGCGCTCGGGCCGCTGGGGAGGATGGTGGTCTTCGGGATCGCCTCCCGGGAGCAGCGCGATGTCTCGACCGCGCGTCTTCTGCGCGGCTCGAAGGCGGTGATCGGCTTCTGGCTGATCCACCTCCTCGCCGCCCGGCGCGAGCTCGCGACAGGGATGATCGGCGAGCTCCTCGCCGCGGTCGGCTCCGGCGAGCTCGAGGTCACGATCGGCGGTGTCTACCCGCTGTCGGAGGCGGCCCGCGCCCACGAAGATCTGATCGCCCGGAAGACCTCGGGCAAGCTGCTTCTGGATCCTTCCTCATGAAATTCCGCCCGCGTGCTGTGCTCTCGCTCCGGCCAGAGGAGACAGAGACGGACTGGCCCTCGCTCCCGCGTCCGCCGCGGGCGGGCTGGGCATGACCGCCTTCCGCGACCTCGGGCTCGCACCCGAGATCCAGCAGGCCCTCGACGAGCTCGGGTTCGAGGAGCCGACACCGATCCAGGAGCAGGCGATCCCGGAGCTGCTCGCCGGCCACGACGTGATCGGGCAGGCGCAGACCGGGACCGGCAAGACCGCCGCCTTCGGCCTGCCCCTGCTCCAGTACCTCGACCCCTCGAGCGACGAGGTCCAGGCGATCGTCCTCACCCCGACCCGCGAGCTCTGCATCCAGGTGACGCAGGCGCTCCGCTCCTACGCCGAGCACCTCGACGTCGACATCGTCGCGGTATTCGGCGGCGCCCCGATCCGCTCGCAGCAGGCGCAGCTGCGGGCCGGTGGGCAGGTCGTCGTCGCCACCGTCGGCCGGATGATGGACCTGATGTCGCGGCGCTCGCTGGTCCTCACCGCGGCCCGCTACGTCGTCCTCGACGAGGCCGACGAGATGCTCGACCTGGGCTTCATCGAGGACGTCGAGAAGATCCTCCGGATGTGCCCCAGCGGGCGCCAGACGGCGCTCTTCTCGGCGACGATGCCACCGCCGATCAAGCGCCTCGCCGAGGGCTATATGTACGAGCCGACGACGATCCGGATCACGCCGAAGAAGCTGACCGTCGACGCGATCCAGCAGGCCTTCGTCGAGGTCCCGCAGCGCCGCAAGGCGGAGCGGCTGGTCGAGTTGCTGAAGGCCGAGGAGCCCGAGCAGGCGATCATCTTCTGCCGGACGAAAATCGGCGCCGCCCGCCTCGAGAAGACCCTCAAGGACCGCGGGCTCGACGTCAAAGCGCTCCACGGCGACATGAGCCAGGGCTCCCGCGACGGGGTGATGATCGCCTTCAAGGACCACCGGGTGAAGCTCCTGGTGGCGACCGACATCGCCGCCCGCGGCCTCGACATCGAGCACGTCACCCACGTCATCAACTACGACGTCCCGGCGTCCTCCGAGGTCTACGTCCACCGGATCGGGCGCACCGGCCGGGTCGGGCGCACCGGCCGGGCGATCACCCTGGTGACGCCGGACCAGCGCGACGAGATCGACCGGATCGAGCGCGATGTCAAGACCTCGATCGGCGAGTGGGAAACCCCTGAGGAGCGGCTCGAGCACGCGCCGCCGCCCCGTCGCCGCGACCACCGCGGCCCGCCCAGGGGCGGTCGCGGCAGCGAGGAGGCCGGCGCCGGCACGGTCAAGCTGTTCGTCAACCGCGGCGAGCGCAGCGGAATCACCGAGGAGGATCTGCGCTGGGCGCTGCGCGAGGGCGCCGTCGTCCCTGAGCAGGCGGTCCACGAGGTTCGCGTCCTCCACCGCTTCTCATTCGTCGAGGTCGATCCCGACCAGGCCGAGCGGGCGGTCGAGTTCCTCGACGGGACCAAGCTCAAGGGCAAGGAGCTGCGCCTCGAGCTGGCGAAGGCCTGAGGTGCCTAGCCCTCGCCGGTAAGCTCGGCGATCCGCGCGAAGAGCTCCTCGAAGTCGATCGGCTTGGTGACGAAGCCGTTGATCGCGAGGCCGGCCTGGGAGGCCGCGTCCATCTCGCCCTGATGGGCGCTGACGATCAGAGCGGGGGTGAGCACCCCGGCGGCGCGCAGCTCGCGCAGGGCGTCGATCCCCGATTTGCCGGGCATCATCGCGTCGAGCAGCATCACCTCGGTCCAGCCCTGCGAGTGCTGGATCGTGTCGACGACCTCCTGGCCATTGGCCGCGGTGGCCACCTCGTGACCCTCCATCTCGAGCCTGGTGCGCATCAGCAGCAGGATCGTCTCCGAGTCGTCGGCGACCAGGACCCTCGCCACCTCAGGCTCCCGTCCAGCTCATGCCCGCCCGGTCCCGCGCCGCGGCCGCCGGCAGGCGCATCCGGAACGTCGCGCCGGCGCCGGGGGTCGACTCGACCCAGATCGAACCGCCGTGCAGCTCGACCAGCGATTTCGAGATCGCGAGGCCGAGTCCGGTCCCGCCGACGCGCTGGGTGAGCCCGGCTTCGCCGCGGGTGAAGCGCTCGAAAATGTGGTCCAGCTGCTCGATCTGGATCCCCGGGCCGTCGTCCCTCACCGCGATCTCCACCTGGCCGTTGGCTCGTTTCGCCACGACCCCGATGCCCGCGCCCTCCGGGCAGTACTCGTTTGCGTTGGTCAGGAGGTTGACCAGGACCTGGCGGATACGATCGGCGTCCGCGTTCACGCACGGCAGGCCGTGCTCGATCTGCTCGGAGAGCGTCTGGTGTTTGCTCTCGATCTGGCCGCGCATCGTCCGCACGGCTTCCTCGACCAGCTGCGCGGGCTCGACCAGGACCGGTTTGATCGTCAGCCGCCCGGCGTTGCTGCGCGCGAGGTCGAGCAGATCGTTGAGGAGGCGGACCAGGTGGCGGCTGTTGTCAAGGATCACCTCGACCGTCTCGGCCTGCTTCGGGGTCAGCTTTTCGCGCTCGAGCATCAGCAGCTCGGCGAAGCCCTGGACGGCGGTGAGGGGGCTGCGGAGCTCGTGCGAGGTCGTCAGCACGAACTCGTCTTTCATCCGGTCGATCTGTTCGCGTTCCCCGGCCTGGCGCTGGAGCTCCTCGGCCATGTTGTTGAAAGCGGTGCCGAGCGCAGCCGTCTCGGAGAGGCCGCCGACCCTGACCCGGGCGTCGAGGTCGCCGGCGGCAAGCCGTTTCGAGGCCGAAACGAGGTCGTCGAGGGGCCGCCGCATCGAGGAGATCAGGCCGCTGAAGAGGAGCGCCGCGCCGGTCAGCCCGGCGATCAGCCCGACCCCGACCAGGAGCGCGGTGTCGCGGGTCTTGGAGTTGATTTCGTCGCTCAGCGATTCGCGCTGTTCGTGCTGGAAGACGATCGCCTGCCGCGCCTGCGCCGGCTGGATTCCGCGGGCGAGCTGGTCGCGAGCCCGGATCTCGCGCTGGTAGGAGCGCGCGGTCGCGTTCTCGTAGTCCTGGCGCTGCTGGATGAATCGGGCGACCCCGATCACCGCGAGGCCGGTGAGCACCGCGAACGCGATCGCGAAGCCGATCGTCAGCCGGTTGGCCAGCGACGGGCTCAGTCTCAGGCGTCGTCGGGAATATGCTTGAGAGCCGATGGGCGACGAGGCTACAGGGACCGGCCCCGGCACCGCCGCCGAGGTCGAGGGGATCGACCGCGAGGGCGTCGAAGCGTGGTTTGCGGAGCATGTCGCCGGGGCCGAGGCGCCGCTCGCCTTCGAGCGAATCTCGGGCGGCCACTCGAACCTGACCTTCGGCGTCACCGACGCGGCCGGGCGGCGCTGGGCGCTGCGTCGGCCGCCGCTCGGCAAGCGCCTCGGCTCGGCCCACGACATGGCGCGCGAGCACAAGGTCGTCTCGGCGCTCGGCCGTACCGAGGTTCCCGTCGCCCCGATTGCCGGGTTCTGCGAGGACGAGACCGTCAACGAAGCGCCGTTCTACGTGATGGAGTTCGTCGAGGGGCCGGTCCTGCGGTTCCGGGCCGACGCCGAGCTCTTCCCCGAGGAATCCGACCGGCGGGCGATCGGCTGGCGGGTGGCCGACACCCTGGTGGCGATCCACGCAGTCGACCCCGACGCCGTCGGGCTCGGCGACCTCGGCCGCAGGGAGGACTACGTGGCCCGCCAGCTCCACCGCTGGCAGGGGCAGTGGGAGAAGTCGAAGACGCGCGAGCTCGAGGTGATCGACTCGGTCCACGAGCGCCTCGCCGCCCGGATTCCGCCGCAGGGCCCGGCGACGATCGTCCACGGCGACTACCGACTCGACAACATGATCCTGACTCCCGGTGGCGAGGTCGCCGCGGTCGTCGACTGGGAGCTCTGCACGCTCGGCGATCCGCTCGCCGACGTCGGCCTGCTGATGGTCTACTGGTCCGACCCCGAGGACGAGCTGCGGCCGCTGGTCGAGCCGGCGACGATCGAGCCCGGCTTCCCCAAGCGCGACGAGCTGCGCGCCCGCTACGCCGAGCGCTCCGGCCGCGATCTCTCCGACCTCGACTACTTCATCGCCCTCGGCTACTGGAAGCTGGCGATCATCCTCGAGGGCGTCTACGCCCGCTACTCGGCCGGCCAGTACGGCAAGACCGACCAGGGCATCCACCACTTCGCGGTCGTCGTCGAGCAGCTCGCGAACGCCGCCGACGCGGCGGAGCGCCGCGAGTAGCGCTCAGATCGGGCGCGGGGCGTGCCTCGGCTCGAGCTCGCCGGCGGCCTCGGCCTCCGCCCGCTTGGCCCAGCGGTTCAGCTCGCGGCGGGCGAGGACCATTTTGTGGACCTCGTCGGGGCCGTCGGCGAGGCGCAGCATCCGGCTGAATCGCCAGAGCGCCGCCAGCGGCGTGTCGTCGGTCATCCCCAGCGAGCCGTGGATCTGGATCGCGCGGTCGAGGACGTCCATCACGATGTTGGCGGCCACGACCTTGATCGCCGAGATCGCCTGGCGGGCCGCGCGCTTGCCGTCGGTGTCCATCTTCCAGGCCGCGTAGAGCGTCAGCAGTCTCGCCTGGTCGATCTCCATCCGCGACTGCGCGATCGCCTCCTGCACGAACTGCTTGTCGGCGAGCGGGCCGCCGAACGCCTGGCGCTCGTTGGCGCGGCGGCACATCATCTCCAGCGCCCGCTCGGCGGTGCCGATCGCGCGCATGCAGTGGTGGATCCGTCCGGGACCGAGCCGGTCCTGGGCGACGGCGAACCCCTTGCCCTCTTCGCCGAGCAGGTTGGCGACCGGCACCCGGCATTCTTCGTAGCGGATCTCGCAGTGGCCGGGTCCGGCGGCGTGACCCATCACCGGGATCGGGCGGACCAGGTTGAACCCCGGGTTGTCGGTCGGGACGCAGATCATCGAGGCCCGCGCGTAGGGGTGGGCCTCGGGATCGGTGACGACCATCGCGATCGCGAGATCGGCGCCGACCGCGCCTGACGTGAACCACTTGTGGCCGTCGATGACCCACTCGTCGCCGTCGCGGACGGCGCGCGCCTGCAGCAGCGTCGGGTCTGAGCCCGACACCTCCGGCTCGGTCATCGAGAAGCAGGAGCGGATTGAGCCCTCGAGCAGCGGCTCGAGCCAGCGGCGGCGCTGTTCCTCGCTCCCGTGCTCGGCGAGGATCTCCATGTTGCCGGTGTCGGGCGCCGAGCAGTTGAAGGCCATCGGGGCGGCGGCGGGGCTGCGGCCCATCTCCTCGCAGAGCAGCCCGTACTCCCAGTTGGTGAGGCCGGGGCCGAACCGCTCATCGGGCATGAACAGGTTCCAGAGGCCCTCCGAGCGCGCCTTCTCGCGGACCTCGACCAGGACCTTCGGATAGGGGACCCCGGGGCCGACCTCGTCGTCGAGCCCCTCCATGATCTCCCGCTCCCGGGGGTAGATCTCCTCGCCCATGAAGTCGAGGATCCGCTCGCGGAGCGTCTCGACCTGGGAGCTGGGCTTGAAGTCCATCGGCGGGGATCCTTTCAGGTCCGGCCGTAGCGGGCGAAGAGTTCGCCGTCCTCCTCGAGCAGCCAGCTCAGCACGAGCGGGTCGACGCTCGGCAGTTCGCCCTCCAGGATCCGCGGCGCTTCGCCGCCGGCGAGCTTCGGCGCGATCGTCAGGAAAAGGTCGTCGACGAGGTCGCCCGCCTCGAGCTGGGCATGGAGATGGGGTCCTCCCTCGCAGAGGAGAGCCCGGACCCCGTTCTCCTCGTGCAGCAGCCGCAGCGCCGCGTCGAGGTTCAGGGCCGGTCGGCGCCGGACGACGGTGACCTCGGTCGAGGTCTCTGGCGGCTCGGTCTCAGACGTGGTGAAGATCAGGACGCGGCCGGCGCCGGCGGTGAAGAGGCCGGCGTCCCAGGGCAGCTCGAGCGTGGCGCTGACGATCACCATCAGCGGGTCGCCGGCCAGGCCGAGCTCCTCGCGCTCGGCCCGTTTCGCCGGGTCGGAGACAGGGCGGCCGTAGCGCTCGGCGCGCATCGTCCCGGCCCCGATCATCAACGCGTCGAACCGGGTCCGCAGCCCGACGAGCATCGCCGTGTCGGTCGCCGACCCGATCGGCCCGGAATGGCCGTCGATCGACGCCCGCCCGTCGACGGTGACGGCGAAGTTCATCGCCACGAACGGCCGCTGATCGTGCGGATGCTCCCAGGGGCGATAGGCCTGCAGCTGTTCCTCGACGGTGGTCGGACCGGGGTCCGGGATCAGGCGGCGCATCGGGGCCGGAGACTATTGCCGCGAACGCACTTTGTCCCGCGATGCGGGAGGAGCCGCGCGCGCGATCCTCGGGCGGTCAGGAGTAGTCGTGCCAGCCGGCGAACTCGCGGCCGGCGAACTGCTGCAGCGCGGCGACGTCCTCGCCGAAGCGGCCGCGGAGCGTCTCGAGGACCTCGTCGGGCAGCTCGGGCTTGGGCGCCGACGGCTTCTCCGGATCGTGCACGACCTTCTCGACTACCCAGCGCAGCGACTCCGGGAGGCGATCGAAGTTGCGGTCGAAGGAGCGGAGGCCGGGGAGCTTGATCAGCTTCTCCATGAACTGGTATTTGTCGCCCTGCTTCGCGCTCGACTTCTCCCACTCGCGGTCGAACTGCTCGGAGCTGAAGCTCTCGTCGACGCCGGCGAAGGCGAACGCCCGGCGCATCGTCTCGTCGCGGTCGGTCTGCAACTCCTCCTGGGTGATGACCTCGATCTGGGAGCGGTCGAACAGCTCGATGTAGGGCTGGAGCTGCATCCAGTACAGCGATCGGTCGATGTAGGAGGTGTCGGGCGCGGACAGGGTCGGGACCAGCTCGCGCGTCTCATACCCGGCGCCGGTCGCGTGTACCCAGTGCGAGAGGATCCGCTTGATCGGGTCGCGGACCATGTAGATCAGGCGGGCATCGGGGCAGTTGGCGTGGATCCGCTGGGCGACGCCGGTGAAGCGGGGGAGGTTCGTGTAGTGGGGCGAGGACTCGCCGCGGACCCTGAAGCGGTCGTCGAAGCGGCTCGCGTACCAGTCGAGCCCGAGGTCCCAGTTCAGCTCCTCGACGAAGAAGTTCAGCTCCTTCGGCTTCGACATCTGGATCTCGGGGTGCAGCCCGAGGTAGTGGTGGATGCTCGTCGTCCCGCACTTGAGGCCGCCGATGATGATCAGGTTGGGCAGCCCGGCGTGCCGCTTGCGGCGGCGGCGGAAGGCCCGGCGGCGGTCGCCGGAATAGCGCTCGCGGGCGCGCGCGCACATCGCCGCATCGGCTGGATCTGCACTCTCGGCCGGCTTCGGCGGGGTCTCGGTGGGGCTGCTGGCCTCTGACACGAGCGGGTCAGTGTAGCCGCCTCGGGGACGAGGGCGGATGCGGCGGCCGTCATAGTTTGGTCGATGCAACTCGCCGATCTCCAATCGAGCCTCGAATCCTTCGGCCGGGGTGCGGAAGCCTTCTTCCAGAACCTCTCGGACATCGATTGGAGCGCGTTCGGGCTGGCGCTCCTGTTCCTGCTCGGGATGCAGCTAGCCCGCGCCTGGGCCTGGCGCAACGTGCTGCGCGCGGCATACCCGGGGACCCGGATCGACTTCCTGCGGCTCAGCGCCGCCTACCTCGCCGGCGCCGGGATCAACGCGATCATCCCCGCCCGCGCCGGCGACGTCACCAAGGTCTTCCTCGTCAAGCGCCAGATTCCCCACTCCTCCTACCCGGCGGTGACCTCCTCGTTCCTCGTCCAGAGCGTGTTCGACACCGTGATCGGCCTGCTCGTCCTGCTCTACGCGATCACCCAGGGCCTGCTGCCGAAGCCCCCACGGCTGCCGGACCTGCCCGCCTTCGAGCTATCGTTCTGGGCGGCGCATCCCCAGGTCTTCATGATCACCGTCGGGGCGGTCCTGATCGCGATCGCGATCGCGATCTACGTCCTCGCCCACCGGGTGCGCCGCTTCTGGGACCGTGTCAAACAGGGGGTCGCGATCCTCACCACCCCGAGTCGTTACCTGCGCGAGGTCGCCTCATGGCAGGGGGTCGGCTGGCTCTGCCGGTTTCTCGCCTTCTGGTTCTTCCTCGAGGCCTTCGGGATCGGCGGCTCGGTCGGCAACGTGCTGCTGGTGATGAGCGTGCAGGCGATCGCCAACGTCGTCCCCTTCACCCCGGGCGGCGCCGGCGCCCAGCAGGCGCTCCTCGTCGCGACCCTGAACGGGCCCTCGCGGGCGGTCGTCCTCTCCTACTCGGTCGGAACCCAGATCGCGATGGCCGCCTGGTCGGTCTTCCTCGGCTTCGTCGCGATGGCGCTCGTCTTCCGCACCACCGACTGGCGCGGACTCATCCGACAGGCCGAAGAGGACGAATCCCGCGAACGCGACGCCGGCGAGGGCGGACAGTCGGCGGTCAGCCCCGGCAAGGCCTGAGAGGATCAGCTCGACCAGCCCGGGTAGCGGCTCTCGATCCTCCAGCGCCAGGGTGGCTCCTCGTCGCGCGGGAACCGGTACTGGTCGCGGCCGGGCAGGGTCTCCAGGGGGACGAGCATCGGGTCGTCCTTGAAGAGGACCGGGGTGCGCGCTGCCGCCTCGACGTCGGCCCGGGTCGCCCGCCGAACCACGCGGTCCCACCCGATCGATGGGCGGTAGAGCCAGTAGGTGACATCGACCCGGCCCTGTGAGCGACGCAGGTCGCGGATCGAGGTGAACGCGGTCGTCCTTCTTCCGGATGTCGTCAGGTGGGCGGCGGCGCCAGGACGCGGCACGGCACAGGTCTCGCTGCGGCAGCGGCGGAAGTCGACTGGGACCAGCGGCAGCCCGTCCGGTCCGGGGCGGGCGGAGGGCGCCGGCGCCAGCGCCCGGACGAGCCGGGCAAGGGGCCAGCCGTAGGCGGGCACCAGAGGGTGGTGGTGGCAGGCGTCCGGCAGGTGCGGCGCGCAGGCGATCCTCGTGCCGATCGCCCCGGCGAGGTCGCGGCCGCCGTCGATCTCTCCGTCGGCGGCGATCGCGGAAATCGCCGCCAGCAGGAGCAGCGCGATCAGCGCCGCCAGTCCCGCCTGCTCGACGCTCGCCGATCCCCGCTCCCAATCTCCGCCCATCTCGCGACCGTAGGTCGGGTCGCCGCGCGTGTGGTGCGCAGACGGCGACGAGAGTGAGCCGCGGAGTCCGCTCTGCTTACATTGAGGGGGATGGAGGGCGGCTTCAACATCTTCGGCGACCCGGAGGAGTTCCGCGCCCGCATGGAGGAGCTCTCCGAGCAGATGCAGTCCTCGCAGCGGGTCGCCTGGGCCGACAACGCGATCAAGCTCGCGGTCGAGATGACCGTCGCCTCGATCGGCCGCCTCGAGCTGAGCGGCAGCCCCGACGAGCAGGCGATGCAGGTCCGCGACGCGATCCGGATCCTGTTCCCCGAGTCGGTGACCCTGGTCCGCGAGGCCAGGGAAGGCCTCTCCTAACCGAGCCGGTCGATGGACCTCCTCGACCGCCGGCCGGGTCGTCTGACAAGCGCCGTCCTCCGCGCCCCCGGCTGGCTCTACCGGTTGCATCTCGGCTGGGTGCTCGGGGACCGCTTCCTCTACTTCTCCCACCGTGGGCGCCGGACGGGGCGCACTCGCCACACGATCGTCGAGGTCGTCCGGTTCGATCGCGGCGAGCCGGAGGCGACCGTCGTCGCCGGATGGGGGCCTGGCACTCAGTGGTACCGCAACCTCGAGGCCGCTCCGGCCGAGGAGGTGGTGATCGGACGCCGGCGATGGCCCCATCCGGGGCACCGGTTCCTCGACGAGCCCGAAAGGGGGGCGCTCCTTCGCTCCTATGCGGACGAGCATCCACGAGCCGCGAGGGGCCTCGGTCGGGCCTTCGGCGTCCCCGAGCTCGATGATCGGGCGATCGCGCGGCTCGCGGAACGGACCCGAGCGGTCGCCTTTCGCCCGTTCCCCGCCGCTAGAGCAGTTCGAACCGGAGCCTGACCACGCCGCCCCGCCGCAGCGCGGCCGCGACCAGCTCGAGCGGCACCGCGACGATCAGGGCCGGGATCGCGGCGACGACGGAGATCGCCGCGTCGAGCCGGCGCTGCCAGGGGCGGGCGGCGGGTACCGCGGATGAGCGGCGCAGCGCGCCGAGGGCGACGTTACGCCCGAAGGTGACACCGTTGAGGATCGTCTGCCACATCGTCGTGAATCCGGGGCCCGGCGCCCAGCGTGCGCTCTTCACCACCTGGTCGCGGCGGGCCACGAGTCGGCGCGCCGCCTCGACCGTGAACAGGTAGCGGGACCCGCGTTCGAGCCCGGCCCATCCGGCTCCACCCAGCGAGGCCGACCACCCGGCGCGGTTGGCGATCGTCACCCTGTCGGCGGCTTCCAGCCGGTCGAGTTCGCGCAGGGCGTCCGCTGGCTCGCCGGGATCGGCGACGACGCCCAGGCCGCAGCTCTCGCAGCGGCTCACCGACCCCGCCAGGCCGGGCCGGCGGTCGATCCATCCGAACAGCGGCTCGCCGCAGGCCGGACAGGGCGGGTTTTCGGGGCCGGCACCCGCCTCGAGCGGGACGACGGGTGTTCGCTCGATCTCCGGCACGTCTGTAGCGTACGCACCATGTGTGCGGAGCGAGCCCGATTCTCATGCAGCTGAGCGAGATCATGACTTCGGGGGTCGTGACCTCCGTGCCGGAGGCGAGCGCCGTCTCGGTCGCCCGCAAGATGCGGGACCACCGGGTCGGGTCTGTCGTGCTCGTCGACGCCGCCGACGCGCCGGTGGCGATGGTCACCGACCGCGACCTCGCCGTGAGGGTCTTCGCCGACGGGGTCGATCCGGAGTCCGCGGTCGGCGAGCATGCCTCGCGGCCGCTGATCGTCGGCGAGCCGGCGATGGAGCTGGACGAGGCGGCGGCGCTGATGGTCCAGCATCGGGTGCGGCGGCTGCCGGTGGTCGACGGCGATAGGCTCGCCGGCATCGTGACCCTCGACGACATCGCGGTCAGGACGGGAAACCTCGAGGTCGCCCAGCGGATGACCGCCGAGGTGATCGAGGGCGCCCTGCCGCAGTTCTACTTCCGCGAGCGGGGCTAGGTTGACCTCCAAGCAGGAGGTCCTCGCCTACGAGGAGCGCTGGTCGAAGCCGGCCGGCATCGCCGCGCTGCTGGCGATCGTGCTTCTGGTCGCCTCGCTGATCGTCGGCTCGCAGATCAGCGGCGGCTCGGGCACCGCCGAACAGCTGATCGAAGTCAACCGGCACACCAGCATCCAGATGTTTTCGAGCGTCCTGCTGGCGCTCGGCTTCATCCTCCTCATCGCCCCGCTCTACTTTCTCTTTCGAGCCGCCCGCGCCCGCAGCGACCGGGTCCGCCGCCAGCTCGTCGGCGTGGTCATAGTCGGGCCGCTGTTCTTCGCGGCCGCCTCGGTGGTCCTCGGGATGGCGACGGTCGAAGGCGCCGAAACCTTCGTCGAAGACAAGGTCCCGGCGCTCGAAAGGGAACACGTCAAACTCGACAGCGACAAGGCCAACGAAAAGGCGGAAGACGCCTTCTCCGAAGGGTCGCTCGCCGGGCTCGGCGTCGGGCTCAAATTCGCCGGCCTGATCGGCTTCGTCGCCGGCTTCCTCTACACGTCCCTGTGGGCGATGCGGGTCGGTCTCCTGACCCGATTCTGGGGCTCCCTGGGGATTGCGCTGGCCGCGGTCTCGGTCTTCTTCTTCCAGTTCGCCCTGCTCTGGTTCGTCTACCTCGGCCTGTTGCTGCTCGGCCTGGTGCGCGGTGGCCGCCCGCCGGCCTGGCAGTCAGGCGAAGCCGAGCCCTGGCCGACGCCGGGCGAGAAAGCCGCACAGCAGATGGGCAAGGGCCCTGACCCCGGCACCCCCGGACGCGCAGCGAGCCCGAGCGAGGAAGCGTCGCAATCTGATGACTCGCGACCGAGCGAGGGCGAAGCATTTGCGGGTGAGGACGCGCTGAAAGAAGAACCGAGCGAGGGCCCGCCGAAAAAGCGCAAGCAGCGCGGCTGAGCGCTCAGCCGAGGGGGTTGAGCCCCGGCGGGCTCTCGGCGCCGACTCCGGCCCGGACGCGCTTGCGGTGGGTCCGGATCTCGCTCAGGATCCGCTCGAGCCGCGGCTCCTGCGAGGTGTCGACGTGGGTCATCGCCGCAGCGACCGCGGGATGGATCGCCTCGATCCGCTCGTGCATCGCCTGGGCGATGGCGCGGTAGGCGGGGTGGCCCTCGCGTCCCGAGCGAAGCTCGATCAGGTGCATCGCCTCGCGCGCGTTGAGGTCGAGCACGTAGCGGATCCGGAAGGCGAGGCAGAGCGCGTAGGGGGCGGCCTCGATCCGGCCTGCGTCGCGCAGCCGCTCGTACTCGGCTCGTGAGATCTCGAGCGCGCGCTCGAATTCCTCCCCGACGCCGGCCTCGCGGACCTCGGCGGGAACGCCGGCGCCGAGGTCCGGCCCGAGCCGCTGCCACTGGCAGGTCAGCATCCGGTGTCGCTGGAGGTCGCGGAAGGCGCCGTAGTCGGAGACGATCTCGAACCGGTAGCGGAGCGCCTCGAAGCCACGGCCGGGACGGTGTCTCCGGTTGGCGCGGTCTCCGACCAGGGCCGCCAGCAGCGCCGCCCGCTCCTCGCGATCGAGGACGTCGACCCGGGCGCGGATCTCGGTCTCTGCCGCGGTGGCCGCCTCGAACAGGCAGGAGGCGAGCAGGTCCTCCTCGGTGCCGTCGACGTGGATCAGCTCGACCGCCGGGGTGTCCTGGCCGCCACCGCGGCGGTCGAGCCCGAGCCGCGAGACCCACTCCTCGGTCGCCTCGCGCCGCTGCTGCAGGTAGGAGACCCACTCGCCGCCGCGGTCGGGGCGCTCGACCCTGGAGACGAAGCTCGGCATCACCAGCTGCAGCTCGCGGAGGATCATCCCGCCGATCTCGCGCGCCTCCGGCAGCGGCGAGGCCATCAGACGCAGGAGCAGCTGCTCGTAGGCCTGGCCCGTCGCATAGATGCCGACGTGGCTGAGAGTCGAGGCGGGAAGGAGGCCGCGCAGCAGGTCGAGCGCCTTGGCGCGAATCGAGCGTCGCCAGGCCGCCTCCGGCTCATCGCCGCGCGGCCAGCGCTCCGCGGCCCAGGCCTCGAGGCGCTCGAGCGAGCGCGAGTAGATCGAGAACAGCTCGTCCATCGCCGCCCCGTACTCCGGCCCGAGCTCGTCATCGCGGTGGTAGCGGAATCCGCCGCCGGCGTCCGCGGGCAGCGGCTTGTCGTACGGGATGTAGCGGGTCGACTGCTCGAGGTAGGCGGCGAGCCGGCCCCGCTGGAGGACCTTGGTCAGGATGTTCGACACCCACTCGCAGGCGATGTGGGCGCCGCCGACCTGGGCGATCGAGTCGTCGCCGTAGCCGAGGAAGACCCGCTCATACAGTTTCGCCGCGCGCTCGCCCTCGGCGCCGTCGAAGGGCCGCCCGCCCGCCCCGACGTCGTCTGCGAACTCCTCCAGGTAGAGGCGCCGGACCGTCCCCGAATACCTCGAATAGCGGGCAAAAAGCGCCCCCTTGACTGTCTCCGGCAGGTTGACGAGGGCGAAGACGGGGCGGTCGAGGTTGGTGAAGTGGGGGGCGAGAAGCGCCCGCTCCTCCTCGTTGAAGTCCTCGACCGGGTAGCGCACCGCCGCATCCTAGCCGCAGGCCCCGACGGGGCTCAGCCGCCCGGGGGGTGGGCCATCAGCTCGACGCGGTTGCCGCTCGGCCCGACCGCCTCGGCGCGCTTCGAGCCCCACCTCTCCCGCCTCGGCCTGACCTCGAAGCCGCTCTCCTCGAGCCGTTCGAGCGTACGGTCGAAGTCGGGGACGACGATCGCCGCGTGGCCCTGCTCCGGGATCGTCGGCTCGTCGGTGCGCAGCAGGTGGATCTGGGTCCCGTTGCGTTCGTACCAGCTGTAATGATCGGCGAGATCGGGCGGCGGATCGACCTCGGTGAAGCCGAGCATCGACCAGAACTCAGCCGCCCGCCCGCTGTCCGCCGGGTAGACCTCGAGCGTCACGTGATGAAGCATGCAGCGAGGATACGCCCGCTCCTGGGGTCGAAAGAGCCGCGAGAGCTGCTATCCGACGGAGACGACGACCGCGCCTGCCGGATCCCGCGCTGCGCCGCGCCAAGCGGTCAGGCGATCAGCGAGCATCGCGAAGCGGAGGAGGAGCCGGTTTACCGGAGGAACAGTGCGGCGCCGGCGTGTTCGGCGAACTCGACCAGTGGCTGCGGGACGATGCCGAAGAAGATCGCCGCCGCGGCCGCGATCAGTGCCGGGACGACGAGGTAGAGGCGGGCGCCGGCGTCGGGATCGATCGGGTCGGCCTCGGGGGAGGCGCCGGCGATTGCCGGAGCGCCACCCGCCTCTTCACCGCTCGGCCGCATCCACATCGCGGCGACGACCCGCAGGTAGTAGGCGAGCGAGATCATCGTCCCGACCGCGATGAATACCGCGAGCCAGGTGTAGTCGCCCTCGACCAGGGCCTCGATCAGATAGAGCTTGCCGATGAAGCCCGCCGTCGCCGGCAGCCCCGCCAGCGCCAGCATCGAGATCGTCAGCGGCCAGGCGAGCAGCGGCCGCGACTGGCCCAATCCCCGCACCGCCTCGATGTCATCGCCGTGGATCGTCTCGCGCTCGCGGGCGACGACGACAGCGAAGGCGGCCATGTTCATGAACACGTAGGTCGCGAGGTAGAAGACGAGGGCGTTGACACCGGCTTCGCTGGCGACCACCAGACCGCCGAGGATGTAGCCGGCCTGGGCGATCCCCGAGTAGCCGAGCAGCCGTTTCAGCGAGTCCTGGCCGAGGGCGCCGACATTGCCGACGACGATCGAGATCGCGGCGAGGGCGGCGAGTGCCGGCTGCCAGTCCGAGGCCTCCGAGATCAGGGCGACGTCGAAGAAACGGACGAAGACGGCGAACGCCGCCGCCTTCGTCGCGACCGCCATGAACGCGGTGACCGGGGTCGGGGCGCCCTCGTAGACATCGGGCGTCCACTGGTGAAACGGCGCGATCGACGTCTTGAACGCGAGCCCGACCGCGGAGAGCGCGATCCCGACCAGGATCAGCGAGTCGCCGCTCAGGCCTTCCCTGCCGATTCCAGCGGCGATCCCGGTGAAGTCGGTCGAGCCCGAGCCGCCGTAGATGAAGGCCAGCCCGTAGAGCAGGGTCGCCGAGCCGAGCGAGCCGACGATCAGGTACTTGAGGCCCGACTCGAGCGAGTGCTCGCGGCCGAGGTTGGTCGCGCAGAGGATGTAGAGGGGGATCGAGAGGGTCTCGATCGCGACGAAGACCGTGACCAGGTTCTGCGCCTGGCTCAGCAGAACCATCCCCAGAACCGAGCCGAGCAGCAGCGAGTGGTACTCGCCTGAGCCCGCCCGCTCGGCGGCGGGCTCGCGGATCGAGAGGAAGACCGCGAAGCCCGCGCTGAGGATCGCGATCAGCGAGATCGAGATCGCGAGGTCGTCGAGGCGGAGCGCCCCGGCGACGAGGTCTGTCGATTCGTTCCACCGCCAGATCAGCAGCCCGGCCGTCGTCGCCAGCGTCACAAGGGCCAACGCAGGGGCCGTGCGGCGCAGCGGCGGGATCACGGCGGTCAGCAGGACGACGCAGATCCCGGCGGTCAGGGCGATGATCGGCGAGAGCCCCGCGTAGTCGATGTGGGGGGCGGTGAAATCAGCCGGCATCCGTGCCCCTCCCAATCAGGCCGGCAGGTGCTCCGCTCCGAATAAAGCCGGCATCTGCTCCGCTCTCGCTCGGGCCCGACGAAACAGATATGGACAGGCCCTCGCTTCCGCGTCCGCGATGCCGGGCCAGCGACGCTCCGGGGGCCACCCCCTCGACGGTTTCGACTCGTGGCTGCACCGACGGGTCGGTCCGCTTCAGGATCAGCTGCGGATAGAGGGCGAGCCCGATAATGCAGAGGACGAGTGGGGCGAGGACGGCGCCGTCGCGGAGGCTTATCTCGCGCGAGGAAACTCCCTCGGGGAGGCGGTTGTGCATCGTCCGCTGGTAGAGGCGGATGGCGTAGTAGGCCGACATCGCGACGCCGGAGATCGCGATCAGGGCGTACACGATCTTCGAGTCGAACAGGCCGTTGAGGATGTAGAACTCGCCGATGAAGTTGGCGGAGCCGGGCATCGCCAGGGTCGCCAGGGTCACGATCAGGAACAGGGCCGCCAGCACCGGGGCCCGCATCGCCATCCCGCCCATCTTGGTCAGGTCCTCGGTCCCGGAGCGCTCGCCGAGGAGGGCGACGATCACGAACAGCGGCGCGATCACCAGCCCGTGGTTGACCATCTGCAGGATCGCGCCGTCGGAGCCGGAGGCCGACAGGGCGAAGATCCCGGCGGTGATGAACCCGAGCTGGGCGATCGAGGAGTAACCGGCGACCAGCCTGACGTTGGTCTGGGTGAAGGCCATCACCGAGCCGTAGAGGATCGACGCGATCGCGATCACCAGCACCACATCCTGGTACTGGACGGTCGCTTCCGGGAACAGCGGCAGGACGACCCGCAGGAAGCCGTAGGCGCCGACCTTCGCCAGCACTCCGGAGAAGACCGCGAGCACCGGCAGCGGCGCCGCCCGGTAGGCGTCCGGCATCCAGCCATGGAGGAGGAAGGCAGGCATCTTGACCAGGAAGGCGACGGCGAAGAACCAGAAGATCCACTGCTGGCTGCCCCTGGCGAGCGGTTCCTTCGCCAGTTCGGCGATCGAGAAGGTGATGTGGCCGCCGTCGGCGGCGATGATCGCGGTCGCGATCGCGCCGACCAGCATCAGCAGCGACCCGACCAACGTGTAGACGATCATCTTCGTCGTCGCCGCGACCGCCGTCGGGCCGCCCTCGCGGTCGCTGCCCCAGGCCCCGAACAGGAAGTAGAACGGGACCAGCATCAGGTCGAAGAAGAGGACGAAGAGGAGCAGATCCTGGGAGAGGAAGGAGCCCAGGGTCGCGGTCTCGCCGAGCAGCATCATCAGGAAGAAGAGGTGGGGGCGGTCCT
>DATBHH010000030.1:0-14819 GCA_036557525.1 Solirubrobacterales bacterium
CTGGTGATGGCGCGTCTCTTCCCAGCCGACGGCTGAGCCCGCTAGCCCGCCGCGGCCTCCAGCGCGGTCGCGACGGCCTCCGCCGGCGTCTCGACGACGACGACGCCCGGCGCGCCGGACATTTCCTCGCTGCCGGCGAGCCCCCAGCTGCGGAGCGCGATGACCGTCCGCTCGAACACCCGGGCGTGGCCGATCTCCGACAGCGTCCCCCAGGCCCCGCCGACCGCGATCACCGCGTCGCCGCTCGCGACCACCGCCAGGTTGCGGGCGAAGCCTATTCCGCTGGCGACGACGTGGGTGCAGTGGGGATTCGCTTCTTCGATCGAGACCCCGGGGACGATCCCGATCACCTCGCCCCCGGCCCTGGCCGCGCCACGGGCGGCCGCCTCCATCACCCCGCCGCGACCGCCGCAGACGACCGTGGCCCCGGCCTCGGCCAGCAGCCGCCCGACATCCTCGGCCAGCCGCCAAATCTCGGAATCCTCACCGCAACGACTGGAGCCGATGACGGAAATTTGCGTCCGCCTGCTCAGCTCCCGCTCGCTCGCATCCACGATCACCGGATATCTTGCTCGCTCGCTCCCGCGTCCGCGGCGGACGCGCGCCGACCCAGGCGTTGCATGCTGCGCATCAGCTCCAGCGAGCCCTCCTTGTGGAGCGGTTCGTTGAGGTTCCCGCACTTCGGGCTCTGCACGCAGGAGGGGCAGCCGGAGTCGCAGGGGCACTCGCCGATCAGTCGCTCGGCGTCGTCGAGCAGGCGCTCGAACTGCTCGTAGCCGCGCAGGGTGATCCCGACCCCGCCCGGATGGCCGTCGTAGATGAAGATCGTCGAGCGCCCGGTCTGGAAGTGGACGTTGGTCGAGAGGCCGCCGATGTCCCAGCGGTCGCACATCGCGATCAGCGGCAGCACCGCGATCTGGCCGTGCTCGGTCGCGTGCAGGGCGCCGAGCAGGACGTCGGGCGGCAGCAACCCGCTGAGCCGGTCGGGCAGCACGTACCAGAGCGCCTGAGTGGCGAAGTGCTGCTCGGGCAGCTCGAGCGCGACGACGTCGATCGGCTCCTGGTCGGAGATCGAGACCCGCTGGAAGGCGATCACCTGCTCGCTGACCGAGACCTCGCCGAAGTGCAGCTCGACCCCCGACGTCGTCCGCTGCTCGCGCACCCGCTCGATGTAGATCTCGGTCTCCTTCTTCGGCCGCGTGTACCAGTCGCCGTCGAAGCTCGAGACGATCGCCCGCCGCCCGTCGATGTCGAGCTGCTCGACCTCGTAGGAGCGCCCGAGGTGCAGGTAGACCGCGCCCGGGTGGATCGTGGTGAACGCCCGCTCGGCCTCGACCAGGCCGAGCATCTCGGCCGAATCGCGCTCGATCACCGCGACCGAGTCGGCGGAGGCCGACCGCAGCGGGATCTTGGCGGCGACGAACTCGCTGCGGCGTGGCAGGATCCGGGCCCCCGCCCGGCGCAGCTCCCCGGCACCGGCCAGGCGCTCCGCGCGGGCTCGCCAGCCGGGGCCGAAGATCTCGTCGTCCTCGCTGCAGAGCGGCAGCTCGTAGGCGGCGGCGAGCAGGTGCCTGGACGCGATCTGCTCGCTTTCGTGGTCGAGGATCGCGGCCTCGACCGGGCGGTCGATGAACTCGTCGGGGTGGCGGCAGAAGAACTGGTCGAGCGCGTCCTGGCCGGCGACGTAGACGGCGAGCCCGCGCCGGCGGCGGCCCGCCCGCCCCCACATCTGGCGCAGGCTCGCCACCGTGCCGGGGAAGGTGACGCAGATCGCGGCGTCGAGCTCGCCGATGTCGATCCCGAGCTCGAGCGCGTCGGTGGCGACGACGGCAAGCAGCTCGCCGGCGCTGAGCCGAGCCTCGATCTCGCGCCGCTGCTGCGGGGTGTAGCCGCCGCGGTAGGGCGCGATCCGGTCCGCCAGCTCGGGCTTGCCGCGGGCCTCGAGCCCCTCGCGCGCGAAGCGCTGGATCAGCTCGATCCCGCGTCTGCTCTTGAGGAAGCAGATCGTCCGCACGCCCTGGGAGACGAGCTCGACCAACAGCTCGGCAGCCTCCGAGAGCGGCGAGCGCCTGGTCCCGCTCGCCCTGTCGATCAGCGGCGGGTTCCACATCGCGATCTCGCGCCCGGTCCGCGGCGCGCCGTCGTCGGCGATCGGCTCGAACGGCTCGCCGACCAGGCGCTCGGCGAGCTCGACCGGGTTGGCGATCGTCGCCGAGGCGAGCAGGAACCGCGGCTCGGACCCGTAGGCCCGCGCGACCCGTCGCAGGCGGCGGAGGACGTTGGCGACGTGGGAGCCGAAGACCCCGCGGTAGGTGTGGGCCTCGTCGACGACCACCCACTCGAGGTTGGCGAGGAAGTCCCCCCAGCTGCGGTGGTTGGGCAGCAGCCCGACGTGGAGCATGTCGGGGTTGGTGAGGACGAGGTTGTTGCGGCGCCGGATCGCGGGGCGCTCCTCACGCGGGGTGTCCCCGTCGTAGATAGCCTCGCGCAGGCCGGGCGGGCGCAGCTCGGCGAGCTTCCGCGCCTGGTCCTGGGCGAGCGCCTTCGTCGGGTAGAGATAGAGCGCGCGCCGCTTCGGGTCGCGGGCGATCCCGTCGAGGACCGGGAGGTTGAAGGCGAGGCTCTTGCCCGAGGCGGTGCCGCTGGTGATGACGAGGTTCGAGGCGACGGCCGCGGCGCGCGCCTCGGCCTGATGCGAGTAGAGGCGGTCGATCCCGGTGCGGTCGAGCGCCTCGACCAGGCCCTGGTCGAGCGAGTCCGGCATCGCCACCGTCCTCGACGGGCTCTCGGGCTCGTCGCTCTCGGCGACGATCCGACCGTCGCGTCTGGCCGGGTCGATGGCGATGGACCACGGCGTCTCCAGCAGCGATCGGGAGCCCGTCATGCGGAAGCGCCCTCCCGGATCGCGCCGGCGACCCTGACCGCCTGGAGCGAGCTGCGGTCATGGATGCGGAGGATGTCGGCGCCGCCGCGCACCGCGAGGGCGACCGCGGCGACCGTCCCCCACTCCCGCTCGGTGGCGGGCAGCCGCGCCTCCCAGGAGCCGGTGAGGACGGCGCCGATGAAGTCCTTGCGGGAGAGCGAGACGTAGAGCGGCAGCCCGAGCTCCCCGAGCTCGCCGAGACGGCGCAGGATCTCGAGGTCCTGCTCGGTGCTGAGGTCGAAGTCGAGGCCCGGGTCGATCGCGATCTGCTCCTCGCCGACCCCAAGGGAGACGGCACGCTCGACTCGCCCCCCGAACCAGGCCCTGAGGTGATCGACGACGTCGCCGTACCCGCGAGGCTCGCGATCGACGCGCGGCGGGCCCTCGATGTGCATCAGGACGTAGCCGCAGCCGCTCGCGGCGACCAGCTCGAACATCTCATCCGAGCCGCCGGAGATGTCGTTGACGGCCGCCGCCCCCGCGGCGACCGCCCGTCGCGCGACCTCGACCGAGTGGGTGTCGGCCGAGATCGGGACCCTCGCCCCCGCAAGCCCCTCGATCGCCGGTGCCAGCGCCGCCTCCTCCTCCTCGGGCGGCACCGGCGGCCCGCTCCGCGCCGCCAGCGCGCCGACGTCGAGCATGTCGAACCCGGCCTCGACCAGGGCCATGCCGTCGGCCACGGCCCGCTCCGGAGTCCCGCTCCGCGCCCCCTCGAACATCGAGTCCGTCGTGACGTTGACGATCCCGGCCGCGATCGGCCGAGCGAGGTCGAGATCCTCCCCGGCGAGGCTCCAGCGCTTCATTCAACGAGCTTATGCGCCCGCCGGCCCCACCCTCACGTTGCGGACCACGGTCTGGGCGCCGAGGGTGTCCCGCCAGGCCGCATGGGTGAATTCGACGTCGACGCGGAAGCGCATCCGCTTGGCGCGCAGTCGCCTCCGGCTCAGCGGCCTCAGCGACCCAGCCGGCAGCGTGACCCGAAGTTCGCGGGCCGAGCCGAAGCGGCTGAAGCCGAAGCTGGCGCCGGCCTTCCCGCGCGGCCGGTTGAGGTGCACCCTGCCGCGCCCGGTCCCTCCCACGGCGACGACCCTCGCTTTCGCCTGCGACCTACGGGCCGGCAGCAGGCCGTGCGGGAGCCTCAGCCTCACATGCTTTACAGCGGCCCAGGGCAGGTTCGCGCCGACCCTCATCGAGAGCGAGGGATGGGCACGGCGAAGGCGCCGCACCCGCAGCCTCACCAGAGCCGAGGGGACGCAGCCGGCGGCGCGGAGCTGCGCCTGTTCTTCGCTCGAGCAGGGGAATTCGAGCAGGACGAGGCCGTTGGCTCCGAAGGTCTGGTCGTAGCTGCCGTCCGGGTTCAGGCGCGCGACGAACGCGGCCCGTTTGGAGGTGTAGCCGTTGACGAGGATCTTGCCGCTCGCCAGCGCCGTCACCCCTGCGACCGACCCTTCCAACGTCCCGCCGCCCGGTCGCTGCAGCGGAACCAGGCCATGGTTTCCGAACCCCGGGTCGAGATGGCCGCCGGAGTCGAATCTGGCCAGCAGCGGCTGCGGGCAGTCGGTGCAGTGGGCGGGCATGTCGCGCCGCACAGGCACCCAGGTCCCCCATTGCGAGGTCCCGCCGCCGACGACGATGCCGCCGTCGCCGGTGACCGCGACGGCTTCCGCCCAGCTCTTGGGTGCCGCTTCCGGAGCGTGCGCCGCCGGCCCTTCGATCGGCGGTGCCGAGAAGCCGCCTTCGCCGAAGCCGGCGTCGAGGCTGCCGTCGGGGTGGTAGCGGGCGAGCAGGAAGGTGCTCCCGGCTTCCCCCGCCGCGACCAGCCCGGCGCCGTCGTCGGCGATCGCGTTGAACGTCGCCGAGTACGTGTACGCGGCCGAGGACGGCCGCACCAGGCCGGCGCCACCTCCGAACGAGGGGTCGTACCGCGATCCGGACCCGGGAACGAACCTCGCCAGGAGCGGACGCGTCTGAAACTTGGATTCTTCATAGCCGTAGGTCGAGCCGGCGCCGATCACCGAGCCGTCGGGCTCTTCGATCAGCCCGTCGAGGTTCGTCGAGTCGGCCGGGCCGCCCAGCTGCGGGATGTACCCGACCTGTTCCGCCCCGCGACCGGCTGCGTCGTAGCGGCGGACCCAGGTGTCGAACCCGCCTCCGCCGAGGTCGTGGTTGCCGGCGACGATGATCCCGCCTCCGGGCTGGACGAGCAGCGCCGAAGGACCCTCGTCGCCCCAGACGAAGTGGGCCTGGTCCGGTTCGTCGGTTCCGCCGATCCCCCCCACCCCGAAGGACGGGTCGGTCGCCCCGTCGGGGAGATAGCGGGCAAGCGACCCGCCGGCGGCGGCGCCGAGGATGTCTCCGCCGGGCTCGAGCGCGAGAGCCTGGAAGGCGGGGAGGCGCTGGTCGAGCGAGAAGCCGCCCTCGGCGAAGCTCTGGTCGACGCTGCCGTCCGGATTGAGCCGGGCGAGGGCGCCCGCTTCGTGCAAGATCCGGCCGGCGATGACCAGCCTCCCGCTCGGCTGGACGACGAGCGTGGCGGCGTTCGCTGTCGAGGCAACGACCGCGGAGGCGGCGATCGTCGCCAGGGTTGCCAGCAGCGCGGCTATCGGCGTTCGCCCCAACTTCACGATCGTTAGCGTAAACCCCGTCTTGGGGCTGAGTTGCGTCTATACGGATCTCGACGGGACCCTGCTCGGGAGGGGCAGCTCCCTGTATCGCGACGCCGAGGGCGGGTTCAGCCTCTCCCAGTCGCGCGGGCTCGAGGCCTGTCATCGGGCCGGCGTCGAGGTCGTGATCATGTCCGGCCGGCGCGAGCCCCAGGTCCAGGAGGCGGCGCGGCTGATGGGCCAGTCCTCCTACATCTACGAGGCCGGCTGCGCCTTCGCGATCGACGGCGAGACGACGCTGCTGACGGGCGAGATGGTGCCGGACGAGGACGGGACCGTCTACGAGAAGATCGAGCAGCGGGGCATCCCGAAGCTGCTGTTCGCGCACTACGAGGGCCGGCTCGAGTACCACGGCCCCTGGCATCACGGCCGGGTCCTCTCGCACCTATTCCGCGGCAAGGTCGACGTCGAGGAGGCCAACCGCCTGCTCGCGGCCGAGGGGCACGACGATCTGCGCCTGCTCGACAACGGCGCGATCGGCCGCGAGATGCCCGCGGTCGAGGGGCCGACCCACGCATACCACCTCGTCCCCGCCCTGGTCAGCAAGGCCAACGCGGTCGCCGCCCACGCCCGCGCCCGCGGCTATGACCCGGCCGACTGCATCGCGGTCGGCGATTCGGTCGAGGACCTCGAGGTGGCGGCGGCGGTCGGCCGTTTCTTCGTCGTCGCCAACGGTCCCGAGCGCGACCCCGGCCTGCGGGCGGCGCTGACCGGCTGGGACAACGCGACCGTGACCGATGGCGCGATGGGCGACGGCTTCTACGAGGCGGTCGTCTCGACCCTGGTAGAGCGACGCTGAGCGCGCGAGGGGTGGCCTTGGGCAGGCACTAGACTCGGCAGCCGTGTCGCAGGATCAGGCTACGGTGGCCGAGCAGGAGTACCTCGAGATCATGTTCTGGCTGGAGGAGGCCGGGCTGCCGATGACGGGCGCGAACATCGCCCGCGCGATGCAGCTCTCGCCGCCGACCGTCCACGAGATGATCGGGCGCCTCGTCGACGACGGCTACATCGAGCGGGAGGCCGACAAATCGCTCGTCTTCACCGACTCCGGGCGCGAGCACGCCAGCTACATCGTCCGCCGCCACCGGATGATCGAGCGATTCCTG
Organism: Solirubrobacterales bacterium; assembly: GCA_036557525.1. Classification (GTDB taxonomy): domain Bacteria; phylum Actinomycetota; class Thermoleophilia; order Solirubrobacterales; family 70-9; genus VRUE01. The sequence continues at coordinate 6,693 of DATBHH010000030.1, forward strand.
ACCGACGTCCTCGGGATCCCGTGGGACGAGGTCCACGAGGAGGCCGAGCGGATCGAGCACGCGATGTCGCCGGTGCTCGAGGAGCGGATGCGGGCAGCGATCGGCGACGCGACGACCTGCCCGCACGGCCACCCGATCGTCGAGGGAGCGCGCGAGCGCGGCTCGCTCTTGGCCGACGTCGAGGCCGGCGCCCGGATCCACATCCTGCGCTTCGAGAACGAGGCCGAGGACCTTCTCCACTACCTGAAGGCGGCCGGTCTCGAGCCCGGGCTCGAGGGCACCGTCGAGAGCTCCGACGCCGGCGCGGTCGCGATCGCCTCCGACGACGGCCGCCACGAGGTCTCGCGCAGCGTCGCCGAGACGGTCTCGGTCCGCGCCGACCCGGCGCCGCCGCCGCGGGCGGCGATTCCCGAGCAGCTGGTCCTCTCCTCGGACCGCTACGGGCGCTAGCTAGGCCGCCGCGGTCGCGCGGACCCGCTCGAGCGCGGTCGCGATCCGCGCGACGCCCTCAGGGATCCGCTCGGGCGGGACGCTGGCGAACGAGAGGCGGAGGCTGTTCTCGCCGCCCTCGATCATGAAGTCGGGCCCGGCGACGAACGAGACGTCCTCGGCCTTCGCCTCGGCGAGCAGAGTCCGCGTGTCGGCGCCCTCGGCGAGCTCGAGCCAGAGGAAGTAGCCGCCACCGGGGACGACGAACTCGGCCTCGGGAATCTGCTCGCGCAGGGCTGTGACCAGCGCATCCCGTCGCGCCTGCAGGGCGCTCTTGACGAAGGCGATGTTGCGGTCGAGGCCGCCCGACCGGCAGAGCTCGAAGACGATGGACTCGGCCAGCATGTTCGGCGAGATGTAGGTCTCGTTCGCCCGCTTGGCGAGCTTCGCGACCTCTCCCGTCGGCCCCGCCAGGTACCCGACCCGCACCCCGGGGCTGACCGTCTTCGAGAACGAGGAGGCGAAGATCACCCGTTCGGCGCGGTCGATCTCGAGCATCGTCTCCAGCGGGTCGCCCTCGAACGGAAGCTCGCGGTAGGGGTCGTCCTCGAAGATCCAGAACTCGTGCTCGGCGGCGAGCTCGACCAGGCGCACCCGCTTCTCGGCCGAGAGGGTGCAGCCGGCTGGATTGTGGAAGTTGGGAATGATGTGGGCGAGCTTGACCGGCCCCGCCTCCAGCGCCGCTTCGAACGCGCCGAGATCGGCGCCGTCGGCCTCGAGCGGCACCGGCACCAGCTCGACGCCGAGCCGCTGCAGCAGCAGCAGGGTCCGGTCGTAGGTCGGCTGCTCGACGACGACCCGGTCGCCGGGCCCCAGCAGATGCTCGAACAGCATTGCGCCCGCCTCGAGCGAGCCGTTGGCGATCATCACCTGCGAGGGGTCGAGGTCGCCGTGGCGCTCGGCGATCCAGCCGGCGAGGCCGGGATGGCCGACGCCGGTCCCGTAGGAGAGCGCCCGCTCCCAGTCCTCGGCCAGCGCCCGCGCGGCAGCCTGCTGCACCGCTTCCCGGGGCAGGATGTCGGCGCTCGGCGCGCCGCGCGCGAAGGAGATCGTGTCGCGGACCATCACTCGACGGGTCTCGCGGTTCCCTCACCGCGCGAAAAATCAGATATGGAGGCCTGCTCGCTCAGCACTCGTCGAGCCTAGCAACGGCCCCGTGTTTCAGAACAAATGGATCGCGCTTCGTTCGCTGCGCGAAGAATCAGATTGCGACGCTGCTCGCTCCGCGCTCAGACAAATGGATCGCGCTTCGCTCGCTGGGCGCTCAGAGGCCGAGCTTGACGACCTTGGTCTCGACCGTCACTTCGTTTGTCCGGTCGCGGGCGGTGACGGCGACGCGGGCCTTGGCGGATCCGCCGATGAGAAGCGCCCTTTCCGCCCCGCGGCGGGTCGCGCCCGGGACCCGGACGACGAGACGCCGCCAGCCGCGGGTCGCCGCCGGGGCCGCTGCCGACCCGAGGCGGCGCAGGTGACGGACCTTGCGCCCGTTTTCTTCGGCCGCGATGACGACGATCCCGCCCGCCCGCAGCGAGCAGGCGATCTGCGGGCAGCGGGCCCGGACCACGACTCTCCGCATGCGCTGGTGACCGCGGCCGGCGACCTGGAGCTTCGGGCCGGTCGGGTTGAGAACTTTGATCGGGACCGTGATCGAGGCCAGCGGGTTGCCCCTGCAGGACACGGTCTGGCCGGTGAACACCGTTTCCGTCGAGCAGCCCTCGTTGTCCGTGACCTTGAGCGTGACGTAATAGGTGCCGCGCCGGGGGTAGCTGTGCGACCTGGTCGGCTCCGATCCTTCGGCCCTGCCGCGGTCCCCGAAGTCCCAGGAGTAGTCGAGAACCGTCCCGTCCGGGTCGGTCGAGTTGCTGCCGTGGAAGGTCAGCCGTTTCTTCGCCCGCCGCGAGGTCGGCGAGACCCAGAACGCGGCGGTCGGCCCCTGGTCCGGAACGACGGCGACCGCCACCGGTTTTTCTCCCACCGCGATCGTCCCCGCCGCGGCGTTCCGGTTGGTGTCGAGAATCGAGACCGTGGATCCGCCGCCATCGGTGACGTAGCCCTGGCGGCCGTCGGGCGTGAACGCGATGCCGGTCGCGCCGGGAAATTCGATCGGGGCGCCGATCGGAGAATCGATCGAGGTGTCGATCTGCGTCACGTTGCCGTCGACCGCGCTCGCCGCGTAGGCGAAGGAGCCGTTCGGGAACGCCGCGATCCCGGTCGGTTCCGCTCCGATCTGGATCGGCGGTTCGATCGCGGCCCGGGCGGCGGGGCTGAAGGCGGTGACCGTTTCCGCCAGGTGGTTGGTGACGAGACCGCGCCGGCCGTCGGGCGTCATCGCGATCCGCGAGGGGCCGAGCGAGTCTTCGATCGTGTCGACCATCTGAGCCGTGTTGGTGTCGATCACTCCTATGCCGCCGCCGCGCTGGGCGACGAAGGCGGTGCCGCCGTCGGGCGAGATTGCGATGCCGTCGGGTTCTTCGCCGACCGGAATCGGGTCGCCGACCGGGGCGAAGGTCGCGGTGTTGAGGACGGTGACGGTGTCGTCGCCGGAGTCGGTCACGTAGGCGCGGCCGCCGTTCGGGGTGATCGCGATCCCACGCGGCGCTTCGCCGACCGCGACCGCCCCGGCGACAACGGTCTGGGTCTTCGTGTCGATCACCGAAACCGAGTCGCCGGCCTGGTTGACAACCCACGCCTCCTGACCATCGGGCGTGATCGCGACGTCGACGGGTTCGCCGCCGACGTGAATGGTCCCGGCGAGGCGGTTGCTCGGGTATTCGAGGACCGAGACGGTGCCGTCGCCGGAATTCGCGACGTAGGCGTCGCGCGCCGACGCGCTCGCGCAGGAGGCGAGCAGGGCGAGCAGGGCGAGACACGCCAGGTTGATGCTTCTCGTGCCGATCATCAGCCTTCCCCTTCCGAGACACGGAAGGCCGCCAAGAGTTGCAGTCCGGTCGGCGGGTTACGCGGGGCCGTTCCCGAGCCCCCTCAGTGCCTCGACGGCCATCCGCGCCGTCTCGGTCGGGCTTTCGCCGACCCTGACGCCCTTCGCCTCGAGCGCCTCCTTCTTCGCCTGGGCGGTTCCCGACGAGCCCGAGATGATCGCCCCCGCGTGGCCCATCTGCTTCCCCGGCGGCGCGGTGAAGCCGGCGATGTAGGCGACGACCGGCTTCGAGACCTCGGACTCGATGAACTCCGCGGCGCGCTCCTCGGCGTCGCCGCCGATCTCGCCGACCATCACGATCAGCTCGGTCTCGGGATCGGCCTCGAACAGGGTCAGGATGTCGATGAAGTCGGAGCCGACGATCGGGTCGCCGCCGATCCCGACGATCGAGGAGTTGCCCTCGCCCGCTTGCTTCAGCTCGTTCCCGATCTGGTAGGTGAGGGTGCCCGACTTCGAGACGACGCCGATCCTGCCGGGATCGAAGAACTGCGCGGGGATGATCCCGACGTTCGCCTCGCCCGGCGAGAGCACGCCGGGGCAGTTCGGGCCGATCAGCCTCACCCCGGCCTCCTTCGCCTGCCAGTAGATCCGCAGCATGTCGAGGACCGGGATTCCCTCGGTTATCGCGATCACCGTGTGGACGCCGGACTCGACCGCCTCCTCGATCGCGGCGGCGGCGAACCGCGCCGGGACGAAGATCATCGACGTGTTCGCTCCCGCCTCCTCGACCGCCTCGGAGATCGAGTCGAAGACCGGGACGCCCTCGACGTCCTGGCCCCCCTTGCCGGGGGTCACGCCGGCCGCCAGGTAGGTCCCGTAGGCGCGGTTGCGGAGGCCGTGGAAGGAACCCTCGCGGCCGGTCAGGCCGGAGACGACCAGCTTCGTGTCGGCATCGACGATGATGCTCACCGGCTACCTCCCTCGCCCGGAAGAAATTTCGCGCTTCGTTCGCTCGCGGTCATAGTCACCGGAGCCCTCGCTCACTCACTCCGCGCTCATGTCCGCGTCCGCGGCCGGCGGGCTTACAGAGGATCCTGCGAGCTCGACGACGCGGCGGGCGGCGTCGAGCATCGTCGTCTCCTGGTGCAGGTTCGGGAGGTCGGCCTCGGCGAGGATCGCCAGCCCCTGCTCGGAGTTGGTGCCGTCGAGGCGGACGACGAGCGGCAGCTGGAGGTCGATCTGGCCCGAGGCGGCGACGATCCCGTTCGCGATCTCGTCGCAGCGGGTGATGCCGCCGAAGATGTTGAAGAGGATCGCGGTGACCTTCTCGTCGGAGGTGATCACCGTCAGCGCGTCGACGATCGCCTCCGCTTTCGAGCCGCCGCCGGCGTCGAGGAAGTTGGCGGGGCGGCCGCCGGCCTGGGCGACGACGTCGAGGGTGGACATGCAGAGGCCGGCGCCGTTGGCGAGGACGCCGACGTTGCCGTCGAGCTTGACGTAGGTGAGGCCCTTCTCCCTCGCCATCGCCTCCTGGGGGTCGTCGTCCTCCTCCGCCTCGGCGGCGAGGTCCTCGTGGCGGAAGACGGCGTTGTTGTCGATCGTCACCTTGGCGTCGAGGGCGACGACGTCGCGGCCGGCGGTGACGATCAGCGGGTTTACCTCGATCAAGGTCGCGTCCTCGTCCGAGGCGACGCCGGCGAGCTTCGCGATCACCCCGGCGACGGCGTCGCGGACGTCCTCGTCGAGCCCGGCGGCGTCGACGACCGGCCGTGCCGCGGCGGCCGTCAACGGCCGGGTCGGGTCGATGTGCTCTTTGACCAGCGCCCCGGGGTCCTCCTCGGCGACGGCCTCGATGTCCATCCCGCCCTTGGCCGACACCATCGCCAGCAGCTTCTTCTCCGAGCGGTCGAGGATCACCGAGGCGTAGTACTCGGAGGCGATCTCGGAGCCACCCTCGACCCAGACCTGGTGGACCCGGAACGGCCCCTCCCCGCGCGGCCCGCGGATGTCCATGCCGAGGATCGCGGCGGCGTGCTCCTCGGCCTCGGCGCGATCGGAGGCGATCTTGATCCCGCCGGCCTTGCCGCGGCCGCCGATCAGGACCTGGGCCTTGATCGCGCACGGATAGCCGATCCGCTCGGCGGCGGCGACGGCTTCCTCGACGGTCGAGGCGACCTCGCCGCTCGGCACGGCTATGCCGTGCTTCGCGAACAGCTGCTTGCCCTGGTACTCGAGGAGGTCCATTTCAGCGCGCCCCTGCGGCGCGGGGCGGCAGCCTATAATGCCGCGGCTCTGCGATGCCCCTTCCTGCTCTCAAAACCATCGAGTGGGTCACCACCGACTGCTATGGAACCCTGATCGATTGGGAGAAGGGGATCGTCGAGGCCTGCAGGAAAGAGGCCGAGAAGGACGGGTTCAGCTTCGACGAGGGCCCGTTCCTCGACCGGTTCCTCGAGGTCCAGGCCGAGATCATGGCCGGCTCCTACGAACTGTACGCGGAGGTCCTGCGGCGGACGATCGTCAAAGTCGCCGGCGAGATCGGCTGGGAGATCGAGCCCTCCCGCGCCCAGTTCCTACCCGACAGCGTCGCCTACTGGCTCCCGTTCAGGGAGGCGAACGCGGCGATGGACCGCCTCGCCAAGCGCTACCAGATCGGCATCATCTCGAACATCGACGACAAGCTGCTCGGCGTCTCCAGGCGCCACCTGCGGACCGAACTCGACCTCGTGGTCACAGCCCAGCAGGTCCGCAGCTACAAGCCCGAACCGGTCCACTTCAAAGAGTGCGCGCGAAGGATCGGCGGGAAAAAAGGCTGGGTCCACATCTGCTCGAGCTACGCCACCGACGTCGCGCCGCTGCTGAAGATGAATGTTCCGGTGATCTGGGTAAATAGGCACGGCGAGAAACTCGATGGCCGCAAAGCTCCCAGTGCCACCGTGAAAACGCTGCGCGACGCGGCGAAGAAACTCGGCGCGTCCTGAACGACCAATAGCGTTTCGCAACTTCACGGCCGGCCGGTGTTTCGTGGCTGTGAGCCTGGCGAGCGCTTTCATGCACGAACCGAGGCAAATTTCCATGCAGGCACGGACCCGCCTAGTTTTCGCGGCGGGCCTTTTCGCGCTGCTCGCGGTGCTATTCGCGGGTTTCTCCGGCGGCCGCGCCAGCGCCGCGACGCCCAGCCCGCCGAACTTCGTCCTGATCCAGACCGACGACCAGACGCTGGACGGCCTCTACGCGGCGGCCCGGGCCTACCCGGGCGCGCCCGAGACCCGGGCGATGCCGGCGACGCTCGATCTGATCGCCAAGAAGGGGATCACCTTCAACCGCTACTACGTCTCCTATCCCCTCTGCTGCCCGTCACGTGTCAGCCTGCTGACCGGCCGCTACGCCCACAACCACAACGTGCGCGGGAACGTCTCGCCGAACGGCGGCTACCTCGGCTTCTCGTTCCGCGGCGCGATGACCCACAACCTCGCCACCTGGTTGCAGGCGGACGGCTACAAGACGATCCACGTCGGCAAGTTCCTCAACGGCTACGGCGAAGAACCGTGGGACAAAGGGACCACGGTGCCGCCGGGCTGGTCGTCCTGGTACACGATCCTCGACGCCGACCGGACGCACTACTACTACGGCTACTCGATGGACATCAACGGGCAGATCGCCGGGCCGTTCGGCGACTCGGGCAACTGGGAAACCCGTGAATACGGGGTCCGCGACGATGTCGGCTGCCCGTTCGCGCCGACCAACGGCCAGCCCTGCTACTACGTCACCGACACCCTGACCAACATCGCGACGAACGAAATCCACGCCACCGCGTCGGACCGGCCCTTCTACCTCCAGCTCGACTACACCGCGCCGCACGGCGACTTCCGCCGTCCGGCGGGACCGGAGCCCAGCCCGCGCCACTACGACTGGTTCCGGGGGGCGACGCTGCCCCACGACGAGGAAGAAGGGCTCGACGAGGGGAATGTCTCCGACAAGCCGAGGTTCATCAGGGAAGCGGAACACCTCTCGCCGAGCGACCGCCACACCTACCTCGTCTACTGGCAGAAGCAGCTCGAGTCGCTGCGCGACGTCGACGACGGGGTCAGGCAGATCGTCGCCGCCCTCGGCCAGACGGGGAGGCTGAAGAACACCTACATCATCTTCACCTCCGACAACGGCTTCTTCTTCGGCGAGCACCGGCTGCTCGGCGGCAAGTTCCTCGCCTACGAGCCGGCGACCCACCTGCCGCTGCTGATCCGCGGACCCGGAATCAAGCCGAACAGCTCGACCGGCGAGCTGGCGGCGAACATCGACATCGCTCCGACGGTGCTCGAACTGGCCGGCGCCAAGGCCGACAAGAGCATCGACGGGCACTCGCTCGTCCCCTACATGCGCGACCCCGACCTTCGCGACCGGATCCCGATCCTGTTCGAGTCCTTCGTCGAGTCCAACGACGTCGAGGCACAGGGGGCGCTGGCGATACCGGGCGATCAGAGCAGCGCCTCGCACGCGAGCGCCGCCGCCAGCCCCGATCTGAAGCGCAACACGGCGCACGCCTCGCTGCTGGCGCCGCCGAAGGACTACTCGGGGATCCGGCTCGGCCCCTACAAGTACATCGCCTGGCCCGACGGAGAGAAGGAGCTCTACGACATCAACCGCGACCCCAACGAGCTCAACTCGATCGTCAACGTCCCCAACTTCTTCCCGATCCGCAACTTCCTCCACCGCGAAATGCTGCGGCTGACCGAATGCTCGGGCAGGTCCTGCTCGGAACC
>DATBHH010000031.1:0-18170 GCA_036557525.1 Solirubrobacterales bacterium
AGGCGGCCAGCCCACCGGGAGGCGTCGGTTTTCCGCCCGCAGGGTGGCGGCGCGCCCCATGGCCGCACCGCCCGCCGCTGGCGATCATCGCCGCATGAAAAACCTCAGCTCGCTTCGCCTCACGATTCTGCTCACCCTTTCGCTGACCGTCACGGCGGTGCTCGCCCTGACCGCGGGGACCCCCGCCTTCGCCGCCTGCACGCCAGGCGCCGTCGACAAGCCCGACCTCGGCTTCGTCGACTCCAACTGCGACGGCATCGACGGCGACAAGGCCGGCGCGATCTTCGTCGCGCCGGGGGGCAGCGACGCGAACGACGGCAGCTTCGGCCACCCGATGGCCACGGTGGCGGCCGCAGTCGTCGCGGGCCTCGCCGCCCACAAGGATGTCTATGTCGCGGCCGGAACCTACGACGGCAAGGTCTCGATCATCGGCGAAGCGGGCCAGATCGGCGTCTACGGCGGCTACGACCCGGCCACATGGGCGCGCTCGGCGGCCAACGTGACCACTCTGCAGGGGCCGCACGAGGCGGTCACGATCGCGGTGCCGGGGATCGTCCTCCAGCTGCTCACGCTGAGGGCGACGACGCCGGCATCGACCTCCTACGGCGTCCGAATGTGGAACCACGGCGAAGCGGCGCTCAGCCGCGACACTGTGGAACCGGCCGCGGGAGGCAACGGCTCCGACGGCGCCAGCGCGCCGCTGACTCAGCCCGTCCCCGCCCCGAACGGAAAGCAGGGCGTCGGCAACCCCAACTGCAATCCCGGAAAGCTGAGCGGCACCTTCAACCCCGGAGCCAAGGGAGGCGAAGCGGCCGGCCTGCTCTCCGGAGGCGCCGGCGGCGACTGGTTCAAACCGTATCCCTTCAGCGGCACCAACGGTCAGAGCGATCCCGAACACCCGACCGTCGGTGGCGGCATCGGCGGCGAAATGTACTGGCCGGGCGGTCTCGGCTCGCCCGGTCTCCCCGGGGCGCCCGGCCTTCCCGGTCTCGACCGGCTCAACGTCGGCACGATCATCTACGCCGCGATGAGCGGGACGGCCGGCGGCAGCGGCACCCGCGGCGCCGGCGGCGGTGGCGGCGGGATGAGCGAAAACACCTGCATGCCCGGCTCCGGCGGCGGCGCCGGCGGGCGCCCGGGTGCCGGCGGCTATGGCGGCTCCGGCGGCGGCGGGTCGATCGGCATCTTCGTCGGCGAAGGGGCCCACGCGATCCTCCTCGACGGCACCGTCGTCCACGCCGCGGACGGCGGCAAGGGCGGCAACGGCGGCCTCGGCCAGCCCGGTGGCGCCGGCGGCGAAGGCGGCCTCCCCGGGGCCGAAATCTACGGATCCGAATGGGGGCCCGGTACCTCGGGCGGCAACGGCGGCAACGGTGGAAACGGCGGTCAGGGCGGCGGCGGAGCCGGCGGCGCCTCCCTCGGCGTGCTTGCGGTCAACGGCCGCGCCGTGGTCGAGCCCGACGTGACGATCACCGTCGGCGAGGGCGGCTACGGCGGCCAGGGCGGCCACGACGGCTGGCAGGGCATCTCGCAGCCGACCGCTCAGGTCACGACCCTGAACGGTAGCCTGCCGCCGATCGGCGACTTCGACGGTGACGGCGTCAACGACGAAGCGGACGCCTGCCCGATCGCGGCGGGCCCCGGCAACGGCTGCCCCAGCCCGGACGCGGGCTCCGCCTCGACCGGCTCGGGCCAGGCCCCGCGGCAGGGCGCCGCGACGATCAGCGTCCTCCCCGGCGGCTGTTTCCCGAAGGGCGCCTTCAAGATCCACCTCAACCCGCGCAAGACCCACATGAAGAGCGCGAGCCTCACGCTCGACGGCCGCCGGTTGAAGCTGGTCAAGGGCAGGCGGCGCTGGACCGCCAAGGTCGACCTCAGCCGCAGCAACCGGAGCAACCACACGCTGACGATCCGGGGCAAGCTGAGCGACGGGCGGAGCTTCAAGCAGACCCGTCACTACCGGACCTGCGCCCACTGACACCGCGCCCGTGACCTACTCGGTGCCGGGCGTCCCCTCCAACACCTCGCGGGCCTGGTCGGCGACCTCTTCGGCGACCAGGACTTCCCGCGGGCCGGCGGCGAGGAAGTCGGGCACGTCGAAGCCGGCGGCGCGCCGCAGCAGGCTCGGGATCCCGTGCTCGGACAGGAGGCCCTGGATCATTTCCGCCTCGGCCTGCTGCTGGGCGTAGGCGACCTTGACCAGCTTCCCCCTATCCGACATCGAGCTCGGCCTCCTCGATCCCACCATCGCGGATCCAGAATCCCCTCACCTCCGGCATCCCGGGATCGGCGAGCGAGGCGATCAGGTAGACGGCGTCGGGCCAGCCGGCGAGGTTGACGTCGGTCTGGGAGGGGTACGCCGGCGATTTGGTGTGCGAGTGGTAGATGCCGACCAGCTCCTCACCGGCCTCCTCGATCGTCCGCATCAGCCGGAACTGCTCCCGGGCGTCGATCGAGTACCGAAGCGGGCTGGCCTCGGCGTTCGTCGCCCGGTACACCGTCCGCGCCTCACCGTCCCTGCCCCCGACCATCCCGCAGCACTCGTTGGGCATGTCCTCGCGCGAGTGCGTAATCAACTCATCGATCAGCTCCTGGGAAATCTTCACGTCTCCTCCTGAGCGGGTGTGACCGGGCAGATCAAGGACGCGAGGAGCGCGAGGGCCTACCACCAGACGGTCGAGTCGAGATTCTCGATCTCGTCGATCGGCTTGGTGTAGACGCCGGAGGAGAGGTACTTCCAACCGTCGTCGGGGATCAGGAAGACGACGTTGCCGCCGTCGAGCTCGCTTGCGATCCGGACCGTGATCGCTGCGATCGCGCCGGCCGAGACCCCGGCGAAGACGCCCTCCTCCTCGAGCAGCCGCTTGGTCCAGACGATCGCGTCGCGGTTCGAGACCATGATCTTGCGGTCGAACAGGGAGAGGTCGATGATCGGCGGGATGAAGCCGTCGTCGAGCGACCGCAGGCCCTGGACCAGCTCGCCCTGCATCGGCTCGGCGGCGACGATCAGCGTCTCGGGGTTGTGCTCCTTCAGGCGCCGCCCGTTCCCCATCAGCGTCCCGCCGGTCCCGAGCCCGCCGACGAACGCCGTCACCTCATCCAGCTCTTCGAGGATCTCGACCGCGGTTCCCTCGTAGTGGGCGCGCGGGTTGGCCTCGTTCCCGTACTGGTAGGGCATGTAGTAGCGGGGGTCGTCGGCCATCTCGAGCGCAACCTCGACGGCGCCATTCGAGCCCTTGGCACCCTCGGAGTAGACGATCTCCGCCCCGTACATCTCGAGCAGCTGCGTGCGCTCGCCGGTGACGTTGTCGGGCATCACCACCTTCAGCGGGTATCCCCGGCGGCGGCAGATCATCGCCAGCGAGATCCCGGTGTTGCCGGACGTCGGCTCGAGGATCGTCTTGCCGGGCTCGATCAGGCCCTCGGCCTCGGCCGCCTCGATCATCGCCTTCGCGACACGGTCCTTGACCGAACCGGTCGGGTTGCGGCCCTCGAGTTTGGCGAAGATCCTGACCTCGGGCTTCGGTGAGAGCCGCTGCAGCTCGACCAGCGGCGTGTTGCCGATCGACTCGACGATGTCGCTGAAGCGCCCCCCGCAGGGCCGGTTGAGTAACTCGTCGCGCGCCATCGAGATCCCTTACTTCAAAAAGTATAGCCGCGGATTCAGGGCGCACCCGCTTGCCGAAAGGTCTGAGAAAAGGGTATTTTCGCCGCTACCTGCCGAATCACCGAACGGAGGCAAACCCAGATGGGAAGATCCCGGCTAACCGTATTGACCCTCGCGCTCGCCGTGTCCGCGGTCGCGATCATCGCCGCGGGCTGCGGCGGCGGCGGCAACACGACCGGCGAAAGCGGTGGGAGCGAAAAGCTGACGGTCGGGTCCGACGTCCCCTATCCCCCGTTCGAGGAATTCGGCCAGACCAAGACCGAATTCAAGGGCTTCGACGTCGAACTGATGGAAGCGATCGGCGAACGGATCGGGCGCGAACCGGAATTCACCGACACCTCGTTCGACACGATCTTCGTCGATCTGGCGCAGGGCAAATTCGAAGCGGTCGCGTCGGCGACGACGATCACCGAAGAACGCGAAGAAACGGTCGACTTCACCGAACCGTACTACCAGGCAGAACAGGCGATCCTGGTCCAGAAGGGCGGCAAGATCGACTCGGTCGCGAAACTGAAGGGCGCGACGGTCGGCGCCCAGAAGGGGACGACCGGGGCGGAATTCGTCGAAGAAAACGCTGAAGCGGGCGAACTCCGAACCTACCCGCAGGGGCCCGACGCGGTCAACGCGGTCAAGTCGGGCGTCGTCGAAGCCGTCGTGATCGACATCCCGGTGGCGGAAAACGCGGTCAAGAACACGACCGGGATCGAAGTCTCCTCGCCGATCCCGACCGAAGAAGAATATGGATTCGCCGTCGCCAAGAACAACGAAGGGCTGCTCGAAGAACTGAACGAAGGCCTGGCCGAAGTGAAGGAAGACGGGACCTACGCGGAAATCTACGAAAACTGGTTCCACCGGCCGCCGTCGAAGGAAATCGTCGAAGTGAAAGGCGGCGCGGCGTAGCGCGAAGCGAAACCCACGGGCGACAGGAGTGATTGAGAGAGGGGCGCCGGGAAGGGCGCCCCTCTAGCTTTTAGTTGGACCTTTCGCCGGACCGGGAAGAGAGATGCAGGAATTCATCAACCAGTTCTTCGACGTCGGCTTCATGCTCGACCACTTCGGCGAAGTCCTGGAAGGCTTCAAGATCAACCTCGAACTGTTCCTGGTGTCGGCGATCATCGCGCTCACCTGGGGCCTGGTTCTGGCGCTTCTGCGGCAGCTGCCGGGACGGCCGGCGAAACCGCTGCGGGGGCTGACGATCGCCTACATCGACATCTTCCGCGCGGTTCCGCTGCTGATCCTCGTCCTGATGTTCGGCCTCGGCATCCCCTCGCTCAGCTTCCTGCCGGAAACCCTCCGGTTGCCGCACTGGTTCGGGAAGCCCGACTCGTTCTGGCTCGGCTCGCTGGCGCTGGTCGTCACCTACGGCGCCTACATGGCCGAGGTCTACCGCGCCGGGATCGAAGCCGTGCCCGGCGGCCAGATGGAGGCGGCGCGGTCGCTCGGAATGAGCCACTTCCAGTCGATGCGGAACGTGATCGTGCCGCAGGCCGTGCGCAAGATCCCGGCGCCGATGCTGAACGAACTCATCGCCCTGCTCAAGGACACGACGCTGGTCAGCGTGATCGCGCTGAACGAGGTGATCCAGACCTCGACCGATATCCAGACCAAGACCTACAACGCCTCGGCGCTGACGCTCGGCGCGCTGATGTTCCTCGTGATCATCCTTCCCGCGGCGCGCGTGGTCGACAGGCTGATCGCGCGCAGCAAAGGCAGGCTGACCCGCGGCTCCCACATCGAGGTCGCCTGAGATGGACGAACCGCTGCTGCGGCTCGAGGGAATCCACAAGCGCTTCGGCGATCTCGAGGTCCTCCGCGGGATCGACCTCGACGTCGGCAGGGGCGAGGTCGTCTGCGTCATCGGCCCGAGCGGCTCCGGCAAGAGCACGATGCTGCGCTGCATCAACCTGCTCGAGCCGCCCGAGGAGGGAGAGATCTACCTCGAGGGGCACGACATCTGCAGGGGGCCGGGGTCGGGCGAGGGCGAGTCCGGGTGGGACGTCAACTTCATACGCCAGCGGGTGGGAATGGTCTTCCAGCAGTTCAACCTCTTCCCCCACCGGACGGCGCTGCAGAACGTGACGATGGCGCCGGAAAAGGCGCTCGGCCGGCCGAAGGGGGAGACGCGGAGGAAGGGCACCGAATTGCTCGAGCGGGTCGGCCTCGCCGACAAGCTCAACCAGTACCCCGAACGGCTCTCAGGCGGCCAGCAGCAGCGGGTCGCGATTGCCCGCGCGCTGGCGATGGACCCTCACCTGATGCTGTTCGACGAGGTGACGAGCGCGCTCGACCCCGAGCTGGTCAAGGAGGTCCTCGACGTGATGAGGGAGCTGGTCAGCGAGGGGATGACGATGATCGTCGTCACCCACGAGATGGGATTCGCCCACGAGGTCTGCGACAGGGTCGTCTTCATGGACGCGGGCGTGATCGTCGAGGAGGGGCCGCCCTCGTCGGTGCTCGACGAACCGCGCGAGGAGCGCACCCAGCGCTTCCTCGGGCTCGTGCTCGAACACTGAGGCTCTAGCCGCCGCCTGCCATGGCCGGCAGGATCACGACCGTGTCGGCGTCGCCGACCGCGGTGTCGAGGCCGTCGAGCACGCGCACGTCCTCGTCGTTGAGGTAGACGTTGACGTAGCGGTTGAGGTCGCCGTCGGGGCCGAAGAGCTGCTGCTCGGTCGCCGGATGCTCGCCGGTCAGCGCCCGCAGCACGTCGCCGACGTTGGCGCCGGCCGCCTCGATCTCGGACGCGCCCCCGGTGTGCTGCCTGAGGACAGGCGGGATTCGAACCGTTGCCATCTGCCGGGGGAACCTACCGGGTTCAGCCCGCGCAGAAGGCCTCGTAATCGGGGAACCTGCCGAGCTCGGAGTCGGCCAATTCAGCCGGCGCGTTCTCGCCGCAGATCGGGCACTCGGGGTCGCGCCGGACCTTGAGCTCGGTGAAGCGGGTGCCGAGCGCCTCGTAGAGGAGCAGCCGCCCGATCAGCGGCTCGCCGATTCCGAGCACCAGCTTGATCACCTCGTTGGCCTGGAGCGTCCCCATCGTCCCCGCCATCACCCCGAGGACGCCGTTGGCGGAGCAGCTCGGCGCCAGCTCGGCCGGCGGCGGCGTCGGGTAGAGGCAGCGGTAGCACGGCCCCTCGAACGGGACGAAGGTCGAGATCTGGCCGTCGAAGCTGAGGATCGAGGCCGAGACGACCGGCTTGCGCAGCCGCACCGAGGCGTCGTTCAGCAGGTACCGGGTCGGGAAGTTGTCGGCGCCGTCGACGATCACGTCGTAGCCGGAGATCAGGTCGATGATGTTGCCGGCGTCGAGGCGGAGGTTGTGCTCGACGACGGTCACGTCGGGGTTGAGCGCCTCGATCGTCTGCCGCGCGGAGGAGGTCTTCGGCTCGCCGATGCGCTCGGTGTTGTGGATCACCTGGCGCTGGAGGTTGGAGGCGTCGACGACGTCGTCGTCGACGAGGCCGATCGTGCCGATCCCGGCGGCGGCGAGGTAGAGCGCGGTCGGCGCCCCGAGGCCGCCCGCCCCGATCAGCAGCACCTTCGCGTTGAGGAGCTTGATCTGGCCGTCGACCCCGACCTCGGGAAGGAGCGTGTGGCGCGAGTAGCGGTCGCGCTGCTCGGGGGTCATCCCGGTCGCGGCGACGACCGGCAGCCCCTGCTCCTGCCAGGCGACGATCCCACCCGCCATCGAGGCGACGTTGTCGTAGCCGAGCTCCTGCATCTGCTCGGCCGCCGTGAAGGAGCGGTTGCCGGTGCGGCAGTAGAGGATCGTGCGCGCGGACTTGTCGGGCGCGGCCTCGGCGATCTCATCGCCGAGCAGGCCGGGCGGAACCAGCCTCCCGTTCTCGAGATGGGCCTCCTGGTACTCGTGGGGCTCGCGGGTGTCGATCAGGACGACGTCGCCGCCCTCGATCTCCGCCACCGCCTCGAACGGCTCGATCTCCTCGACTTGCTGCCTCGTCTCTGCGCTGGTGGTCATCTGTCAAATCCCCGAATCCGGATCGGCTTTTACTTCAATAAGTATAGCGCGTCGGTCTAGCGCGGAATCGGCTGCCAGCCGACGCCGTAGGCATTCGCGACATGGCGCCTGATCGTCCGCTTGCGCGAGCCGTCGGCGGCGATCACGACGACGTCGAAGTCCTTGCGATTGCGGAAGGCTTCGAGGGCGGCGATCCTCCGCCCGTCCGGCGAGAAGACCGGCTGGATCAGAATCCCGGCTCGACTCACCACGCGGCGATGGCCGCCGTCGATCCGGGTCGAGACGAGGTCGGCGCCGCGCGAGAAGATCAGCCGTCCACCGCTCGGCGAGAACTCCGGCTGGGCCTCGCTGCGGGGGCCGCTGCTGAAATGGGCGGCGAGCTGCCTCTGTCCGCTCCCGTCCGGCCGCATCAGCCAGATGCTGGGGACGCCGCTGCGCTGGCTGACGAACGCGATCAGGTTGCCGCGCGGGGACCAGACCGGGTCACGGTCGTTCCCGGATTCGGTGGTCAGCGGCGTCAGGCCGGTGCCGTCGAGCCCGACCGAGAAGATGTCGTAGCCGCCGGCGTCGACCCGGGCGAACGCGATCCTGGTGCCGTCCGGAGAGAAGGTCGGGCTCGCGTCCTGCTCGGGCCCCGAGGTCACTCGCCGCAGATCGGACCCGTCCGCCCCGACCGCATAGATGTCGTGGTCGAGCGCGAAGGCGATCGTGGCGCCGTCGGGCGAGTAGACCGGCTCGCCCTGTGCGAAGAGGTTGACGAGCGGGAGGGCGAGGATCGTCCGCCTCCCGCGACCGCCCGGGCTCGTGGTCTGGATCGTGTACGTGCGCGATTCCGCCAACCCCGAGGCGACGGCGATCCTCCCCGGCCGCCCGGGGTAGTTCGCGCGCGCGTCGGCGGCGATCGCGCAGAGAAGCACTCCTACCGCAAGGGCTGTGAGGAGGCGGCGCCTCACGGCCCCAAAGATATCGCCGCGGGTCGGCGCCTAACCGAGGGACGGGCGCATCTGGCGCAGGCGGCGGACCCGCTCTTCGATCGGGGGGTGGGTCGAGAACAGCCGCGAGAAGCCGCCGCCGGAGAACGGCTTGACGATGTAGAGGGGCTCGGATGACTGATTGACCTGCATCGGCATCGCCTGCGCCCCCTGCTCGAGCCGCAGCAGGGCGCTCGCCAGCGACTCGGGGTTGCCGCAGATTTCGGCGCCGCCGGCGTCGGCCGCGTACTCGCGCTGGCGCGAGATCGAGAGCTGGATGATCGAGGCCGCGATCGGCGCCAGGAGGACGAGCGCCAATGAGGCCGCGACGCCGAGCGGCGACTCGTCTTCGCCGCCGAACCACAGCAGCATGTAGGCGATCCAGGTGATCGCGCCGCCGATCGCCGCGGCGACCGACTGGATCAGGATGTCGCGGTGCTTGACGTGTGCAAGCTCGTGCGAGAGGACGCCGCGCAGCTCGTCCTCGGAAAGCAGTTTCGTGATCCCTTCCGTGACGGCGACAGCCGCGTGCTTGGGATTGCGGCCGGTCGCGAACGCGTTCGGCTGCTCCTGCGGGATCAGGTAGAGCCGCGGCATCGGCAGGTCGGCGCGGGTCGTCAGTTCGCGGACGATCTGGTAGATGCGGGGGGCTTCCGACTCCTCCAGCGGCCTGGCGCGAGCCATTTTCAGCGCGATTTTGTCGCTGAAGAAGTAGGAGCCGAGATTCAGCAGGAGGCCGATGATCAGGAACGTGAAGGCCGTTTCCGGGCCGCCGACCGCGAAACCGATGACGACCAGCAGCCCGGTGAGGGTTGCCAGCAGGATCGTGGTGCGGAGGGTTGCGCCGAAGGTGGACTGCCTGGTGGTGGTCATCGCTTTCGCTCCTGGTCGGTTTGAGCTCCGGAAAGTATTGCGGCGGACGGCGGGATCGCCTATGGGTGCCACCCCCTATTTCGCGCTCCTGCGCTGCCCAGCCGTCCTGGGCGCCTCTACGCTTGCCCGATGCGACCCCGGAGCCAGCACTGAGCACCGTCGCCCTCGTCGCCCTCGTCGTCATCGCTGTCGCGCTCGCCGTCGGCCTGGTCGCCCAGCGGCGCCGTCTCGCGCCGATCGAGAACCTGATCGAGGAAATGGAGAAGGTCGACCTCAGCCGCCCGGGCCCGGTGCTGCCGGCCTCGATCGACGGGGTCGCCGAGACCGAAGAGGCGGAGCGGCTGGAGCTCGCCTTCCTGCGGATGATGAACCGGCTCGAGGCCGAGAGGCGCCGCGCGGGATCCGCGGCGCTGCGGGCTCAGGAGGAGGAGCGGGCTCGGGTCGCGCGAGACCTGCACGACGAGGTCAACCAGTCGCTGACCGGGCTCCTGCTGCGGCTCGAGGCGGTCCGCGAGGAGGCGCCCCCGGCGCTGGCCGCGGAGGTCGACGAGACGAAGGCCCTCGCCAACAGGGCGATGCGGGAGCTGCTCGCGCTGGCCCGGCAGCTGCGGCCGACAGCCCTCGACGACCTCGGCCTGGCCGCCGCGATCGGCGGCCAGGTCGAGCAGGTGGCGCGCCCCGGGCTCGAGGCGACCCTCGCCACCGAAGGCGACTTCTCCGACCTTGACCCCGATGTCCAGCTCGTCGTCTACCGGGTCGCGCAGGAGGCGATCACCAACGCCGCGCGCCACAGCGAGGCCGGCCTGATCGCGGTCACCCTGCGACGTTCCGAAAACGGCGTCGCGCTCGAGGTCGCCGACGACGGCCGCGGTTTCGCCTTCGACCAGTCCGAGCAAGGGCTCGGGATCGGCGGCATGCGCGAGCGGGCGCTGCTGATCGGCGCTGAGCTGACGATCGAGTCGCGCCCCGGCCAGGGGACGACCGTCCGTCTCGAGGTGTAGACCGCAAGGGGGATGTCGTAGTTCCCTCCACCTGCTGAAGGGAACTACGACATCGATCATGGGGGGCGCTGGTGGGCGCCCGATTCGGGAGACTTGACGAGCAATGCGCGTGCTGATCGCAGACGACCACGGGATCGTCCGCTCCGGACTGCGGCTGCTGCTCGAGCGCCAGCCCGACATCGAGGTGATCGGCGAGGCGGCCGACGGGGCCGAGGCGCGCGAGCTGGCGATCCGCGAGCGGCCCGACCTCGCGATCCTCGACGTGCGGATGCCCAAATTGACCGGGCTGCAGGCCACCCGCGAGATCCGCGAGCAGGCCCCCGAGGTCGCGGTCCTGATCCTCTCGATGCACGACGACGAGCGCTACCTGTTCGAGGCACTCAAGGCCGGCGCCTCCGGCTACGTGCTCAAGACCCAGGCCGACACCGACCTGCTGGAGGCGATCCACGCGGTCGAGCGCGGCGAGCCCTTTCTGACCCCGGAGGCCCAGCGGGCGCTGATCAAGGACGTGCTCGAGCGCGGCACCGCCGGCGAGGAGGAGCTGACGCCGCGCGAGGAGGAGATCGTCAAGCTCGTCGCCGAGGCGAACACGACGAAGGAGATCGCCGCGATCCTCCACCTTTCCGAGAAGACGGTCGAGAACCACCGCGCGAACGCGATGCGGAAGCTGGGAATGCGCGACCGCGTCGAGCTTGTCCGCTACGCGATCCGGCGCGGTCTGATCGAGCCCTGATCGCCGGCGCGCCCCGTTTGCTTGACTGAAGGCCCAGTCCGATGACGGAGGCCGACGGACAATTCCGGGAGAAGCGGTGGCTGGCGCTGATCCTGCTCTGCTCCTCGCAGTTCGTCGTCGTGCTCGACGCGTCGATCGTCAACGTCGCCCTGCCCTCGATCGGCCGCGCGCTCGACTTCTCCCAGGAAAACCTGCCCTGGGTCGTAAACGCCTACGTCCTCACCTTCGGCGGGTTCCTCCTGCTCGGCGGCCGGACCGCCGACCTGCTCGGCCGCCGGCGGGTCTTCATGGCCGGGTTGCTCCTGGTCGGCATCGCCTCGCTGCTGGCCGGCTTCGCCGCGACCGAGGGGCAGCTGATCGCCGCCCGTGCCGCCCAGGGCCTCGGCGCCGCGATCATCTCTCCGGCCGCGCTCTCGATCGTCACGACGACTTTCAGCGACGGCGCCGAGCGCAACAAGGCGCTGGGGGTCTGGGGTGCCGTCGCCGGCTCCGGCGGCGCGGCCGGCGTCCTTCTCGGCGGCATCCTCACCGAAAGCCTCGGCTGGGAGTGGGTGCTCTGGGTCAACGTCCCGGTCAGCCTGATCGCCTTCGCCTTCACCCCGAGCCTGATCGCCGAAACCCGCGATGAGCAGCGGGCGCGCGCGTTCGACGTCGCCGGCGCCGTCACCGTCACCGCCGGCCTCTCGACCCTCGTCTACGCGCTGGTCGACGCCAACAGCGCCGGCTGGGGATCGTTCCAGACGATCGGCCTGATCGCCCTCTCGCTGTCGCTGCTGGCGGCGTTCATCGCGATCGAGCTGCGCTCGGCCAAACCGCTCGTCCCGTTCTCGATCTTCCGGCTCCGGACTCTCACCGGCGCCAACGTCGTCGGCCTGCTGGTCGGTGCCTCGCTGTTCTCGATGTTCTTCTTCATCACCCTCTACATGCAGCAGGTGCTCGGCTACAGCCCGATCCACGCCGGCCTCTCCTACCTGCCGCTGGCGCTGGTGATCATGGCCTCGGCCGGGGTCGCGTCCCAGCTCGTCACCAACGTCGGCTACAAGCCGGTGCTGGCCACCGGAATGCTGTTCATCGTCGGCGGGCTGCTCTGGTTCAGCCAGATCTCGGTCGGGGGCGGCTTCCCCACCGACATCCTCGGCCCCTCGCTCCTCGCCGCCGCCGGGCTCGGCTTCGCTTTCGTCACCACGACGATCGCCGCCGTCTCCGGAGTTCGGGAGGAAGAAGCGGGGTTGGCGAGCGGGCTGATCAACACCTCCCAGCAGATCGGCGGCGCCGTCGGCCTCGCGGTCCTATCGGCGATCGCGATCGCGCGGACAGACCACGTGGTGTCAGCCGGCGGGGCCAACCCGCTGACGGCTCTGACGGAGGGATTCCAATACGCCTTCCTCGGCGGCGCCATCTTCGCCCTGGCCGGCTTCGTCCTGACGCTGGTCCTGATCCGCAGCAGCGACAGCCGCGCCCATGTCGAGCTGGGCAGGCAGGAAGCGGCGCAGGCGGCCGCGAGCGCGAGCGAGGCGAGCATCTAGGTGCGTGAGGGCGCGTCGGCATAACCGACCGCTCTTGTAGGATTTAGGCAGATGTTGTTCTCGACCAAAGCCGAGTACGGGGTGCGCCTGATGGTCGAGCTCGGACGCCAGCCCAGCGCGGCGCCGATCTCGCTCAGCGCCGTCGCCGAGGCCGAGCGGCTTCCGCTCTCGTACCTCGAGCACCTCGTCGCCCGGCTGCGCAAGGCCGGGCTCGTGACGTCGACCCGGGGCGCCCACGGCGGCTACCGCCTGGCGAAGCCGGCCGAGGAGATCACGCTCGACGTGGTGGTCGAGGCGCTCGAAGGGCAGATCGCGCCGATGGAGTGCTTCCACGAGACCCCCGAGGGGAAGGTGCTCTGCTCGCACGAAAGCGACGGCGACCATGCCTGTGCGACGAAGCTGCTCTGGACCCGGGTCCAGGGCGGCGTGACCAAGGCGCTCGCCGGGACCACCCTCGCCGAGCTGGTCGAGTTCGCGGGCGGCCCTGCGGGCGGCCCCGCCGAGACCGAGCCCCGGGCTCCGGTCGGCAGCGCGGCCTAACCCCAGGAAACGGAACGGAGACGAATTGGCTGAGCTTGAGATACGCAACCTGCACGTGAGCGCCGAGGGCAAGGAGATCCTGCGCGGCCTCGACCTCGACGTCGAGAAGGGGAAGGTCCATGCGCTGATGGGGCCGAACGGGTCCGGCAAGTCGACCCTCGCGAACGCGATCATGGGCCACCCCGCCTTCGAGGTGACCGAGGGGACGATCACCTTCAAGGGCGAGGACGTGACCGAGGCCGACCCCGACGAGCGCTCGCGCGCCGGGCTGTTCATGGCGTTCCAGTACCCGGTCGCGATCCCCGGCGTCTCGGTCAGCAAGTACCTGCGGATGATCCTCAGCTCGCACCGCGAGGCGCGCGGCGAGCCCGAGATCAAGATCAAAGAGTTCGCGAAGATCGCCCAGGAGGCGATGGACCTCGCCAACATCCCGAAAGACTTCTCGAGCCGCTACCTCAACGACGGCTTCTCCGGCGGTGAGAAGAAGCGAATGGAGCTGCTGCAGCTGGCGCTGCTGCGGCCGGAGATCGCGGTCCTCGACGAGACCGACTCGGGACTCGACATCGACGCGCTGCGGACAGTCGCCGACGGCGTCAACAAATTCGCCGGGCCCGACATGGGGGTTCTGATCATCACCCACTACCAGCGGATCCTGCACATGGTCAAGCCCGACTTCGTCCACGTCATGTTCGAGGGACGGATCGTCAAGGAGGGCGGGCCGGAGCTCGTCGAGCAGCTCGAGGAGAAGGGGTACGGCTGGATTCGCGAGGAGGTCGCCGCCGCGAGCCCGAGCGGAGGGAGCGTCACGGTCTGATGTTCCGCGACCGGAGCTCGGGCGAAGCATTTATGGGGATTGATCCCTGATGACCGTCCGGGCCCCGGCTTTCCCGATCGAGAAGGTCCGCGCCTCGTTTCCCGCGCTCGAGCGCGAGGTGAACGGCGTCCCGGTCGCCTACCTCGACAGCGGCGCCAGCGCCCAGCGGGTCCTCGCCTCGATCCAGGCTGTCGACCGCTACGAGCGCGGCCATCACTCCAACGTCCACCGCGGATCGCACACGATGTCGGCCGAGGCGACCGCGGCCTACGAGGGAGCTCGGGCGACGGTCGCCGACCACATCGGCGCCGCCGACCGGCGCGAGGTCGTCTTCGTTCGCAACGCGACCGAGGCGATCAACCTCGTCGCCCGTGCCTGGGGCGACGCCAACGTAGGCGCCGGCGACCGGATCGTCCTCACCGAGATGGAGCACCACTCGAACATCGTTCCCTGGCAGCAGCTCGGCGAGCGGGTCGGGGCGGAGATCGATTGGGTCCCGGTCGCCGACGACGGCCTGCTCGACCTGGACGCGTTGGACGCGCTCCTCGAAATGGCGCCGAAGCTCGTCGCCGTCGCCCACGTCTCGAATGTCCTCGGGACCGTGAACCCGCTGGCGGAGATCTCACGCAGGGCCCATGAGGCCGGCGCGCTGGTCCTCGCCGACGGCGCCCAGGCTGCGCCGAAGCTGCCGCTCGACGTCGCCGATCTGGGCGTCGACTTCTACGCGATCACCGGCCACAAGCTCTACGCCCCGACCGGGATCGGCGCTCTCTGGACGCGCCTCGACCTGCTGCGGGCGATGCCGCCCTTCCTCGGCGGCGGCTCGATGATCCGCAAGGTGACGAAGCGGGGGACGACCTACGCCGACCCGCCGGCCCGATTCGAGGCGGGCACGCCGGCGATCGCGCAGGCGATCGGGATGGCGTCGGCGCTGCGCTGGCTCGACGGCCTCGGGATGGACGCGGTGCTCGCGCACGAGCGCGAGATCGCCGACTACGCCCTGCGGAGGCTGGCCGAGGTCGAGGGACTGCGCGTCTTCGGCCCACCGCCCGGGCCGGACCGGCCGGGGCCGGTCTCCTTCGAGCTCGAGGGGGTCCACGCCCATGACGTCTCCGAGATCCTCGACCGACACGGGGTCGCGGTCCGCGCCGGCCACCACTGCGCGCAGCCGCTGATGGACCGCCTCGGGGTCGCCGCGACCGCCCGCGCCAGCTTCGCCGTCCACACGATCCCCGAGGAGATCGACCGCCTGGTCGAGGGCCTCGAGGACGCCCGCCGGGTCTTCGACGTCTAGGGCTTCGCTAGCCTCGAATCGATGGACGAGCTGTACCGCGAGCAGATCCTCGAGCACTACAAGCGGCCGCACAACTTCGGCCGGCTCGAGGAGCCCGATCTCGAGTTCGAGGACAACAACCCGTTCTGCGGCGACGAGCAGCACGTGACCATGCGGCTCGGCGAGGACGGCCGCGTCGCCGAGGTCGCGTTCGAGGGAAGGGGCTGCGCGATCTCGACCGCGGCGACCTCGCTGCTGACCGATGAGCTGGTCGGCAAGACGCGCGAGGAGGTGCTGCGACTGCCGAAAGAGTTCGTCCTAGATCTGCTCGGGATCGATATCTCGGCGACCCGGATGAAGTGCGCGATGCTCGGCCTCAAGGTCGTCAAGAGCGCCAGCCTCGGCGAGGCCGCCGAATGGGAGGACGAGGGCGAACAGGGCGACCCCGCCGAAGCCGCTGCGCTCTAGGAGCCGGTCATCTCCGGATCCGGCTGGATCACGGCGAAGGCCGCGCCGAAGGGGTCCTGGAGGACCGCGATCCGGCCGACGCGCGGGATGTCCATCGGCCCGAATGCGACGGTCCCGCCGCCCTCCTCGGCCGTCGCGAGGGTCGCATCTGCGTCCTCGACGGCGAAGTAGACGAGCCAGTTGTTCGGCACCTCCTCGGGCACCCGGCCGGTGATGTCGATGACGCCGCCGATCGACTCGTCGCCGAGCTTGATGGTCGTGTAGGTGCCGGTCCCTTCGTACTCTTCGTCCTCGAAGGACCAGCTGAACAGATCGCCGTAGAAGCTCTTGGCGGTCTCGGGGTCGCGGGTGTTGAGCTCATTCCAGGCGACCGCTCCGGTCTCCCGGACCAGGTCGGCGCCGATGTTCCTCCCCGCCTGCCAGATGCCGAAGACGGCGCCGGTCGGGTCGGCCAGAACCGCCATGCGGCCGTAGTCGAGGACGCTCATCGGCTCGACGAGGACGCTGCCGCCGTGATCTCGCGCACCCTGCGTGGTCGCGTCGGCATCCTCGACCGCGACGTAGTTCATCCAGGCGGGCGGTTGGCCCTCCTGCATCAGCTTCATCACGCCGCCGACGTTCTTGCCGTCGAGCTGCGCGGTTCGGTAGCCGCCGGTCTCCTCGGCGTTCTCGTCCTCGTGCAGCTGCCACCCGAAGAGGCTGCCGTAGAACTCTCCGGCGGCATCCTGGTCGGGGGTGCCGAGGTCGATCCAGCAGAGGGTGCCTGGCTCATACTTCGTCATGACGGTCATCGCTGCTCCTCTCGTCGAAGGCTTTGGGACAGAGACTGCGGCTCGCGGCGAAATCGCCGGTCCCTCGATCTTCCCAGTGCCCGCGCAGGCGATGAGAAAACCTCGTTACGATCGCGTGCCCGAGCCGGTCCGGCCGCTAAAATCCGACCGTGGAAGTAGGATTAAGTCTCAACCCGCACGAGCTGGTGTCGGGGGAGCAGTCGGATCAGATGCCAGAGACCGCAGGAACAACCGTCGCAGTGTGCCCGCTCGCCGAGCTGCCGCCCGGCAGCATGCGGTTGGTCGAGCACGACGGGACCAAGATCGGCGTTTTCAATTGCGACGGCACCCTCCACGCGATCGAGGACCGCTGCTCCCACGACGACGGGCCCCTCGCCGAGGGGGAGTTCGACGCCGGCGCCTGCACGGTCGAGTGCCCGCGGCACGGGTCGCTGTTCGACCTGACCACCGGCAGGCCGAAGACGCTCCCCGCCTATGCTCCGGTGCGAACGTTCACGACGGCCGTCGTGGACGACACGATTACCCTGGAGGTCGAGTGATGGCAACGCCGGAGGCGGTTGCGGAGAAAAGAGAGCTTGCCGGGATCAACGCCGACTACAAGGAGAAGTTCGGCTTCCACGATCCCGAGACCGGGTACGCCTACAAAGCGCCGAAGGGGCTTTCGCGCGAGGTCGTCGAATCGATCTCCGCCTACAAGGACGAGCCGCAGTGGATGCGCGACTTCCGGCTGAAGGCGCTCGAGCACTTCGAAGCCCGCCCGATCCCGACCTGGGGCGGCAACCTCGGCCAGATCGACTTCGACGACATCCACTACTTCGTCCGCGCCTCCGAGAAGGCGAGCCGCAACTGGGACGAGGTGCCCGAGGACATCAAGAACACCTTCGACCGGCTCGGGATCCCCGAGGCCGAGCGCAAATTCCTCGCCGGCGTCGGCGCCCAGTACGAGTCTGAGGTCGTCTACCACCAGGTCCGCGAGGACCTCGAGCGCCAGGGCGTGATCTTCCTCGACATGGACTCCGGCCTGCGCGAGCACGAGGACATCGTCCGCGAGCACTGGGCGACGGTGATCCCGCCCAACGACAACAAGCTGGCCGCCCTCAACTCGGCGGTCTGGTCGGGCGGCTCCTTCGTCTACGTGCCGAAGGGCGTCAAGGTCGAGATGCCGCTGCAGGCCTACTTCCGGATCAACACCGAGAACATGGGCCAGTTCGAGCGCACTCTGATCATCGCCGAGGAGGGCGCCGAAGTCACCTACATCGAGGGCTGCACCGCCCCGGTCTACTCGACCGACTCCCTGCACTCCGCGGTCGTCGAGATCATCGCCAAGCCCGGCTCGCGGATCCGCTACACGACGGTCCAGAACTGGTCGCAGAACGTCTACAACCTCGTCACCAAGCGCGCCATCGCGCAGGAGAACGCGACGATGGAGTGGGTCGACTGCAACCTCGGCTCGAAGCTGACGATGAAGTACCCCTCGATCTACCTGCTCGGCCCCGAGGCCCACGGCGAGATCCTCTCGATCGCCTTCGCCGGC
>DATBHH010000032.1:0-16591 GCA_036557525.1 Solirubrobacterales bacterium
CCGTTGCGGAGGGTGATCGCGTGCGCCTCGTCGGGATCGGTGACGACCCAGTCGATCCGCAGGCGCAGGGCCCAGGCCCGCGGCCCGTCGACTCGGATCGCCATCGCGTCGAGCAGCTGCGCGACGCTGAGGCGGGCGAGGAAGTCCGGCGGAGCGGTCGCGGTCGGCGTCCCCGAGACCCCCTCGCGGAGCTCCCTCGCTCCGACCAGGAAGAAGTTGCGCCAGGTCGCGTTCCCGGCGCCGTACCCGAGCTGCTCGAGGGCCTCGGCCTGCAGCTCTCGGGCGGCGGCGTTCTCAGGGTCGGCGAAGACGAGGTGGTTGGCGATCTCGGCGACCCAACGGTAGTCGCCGGCGTCGAAGGATTCGCGGGCCCTGGCGAGCGCCTGCTCCCCGCCACCCATCGAATCGACGTACCGCCTTGCCCGCTCCCGCGGCGGATGCTCCCAGAGGTGCGCCGGGTTGCCGTCGAACCAGCCCATGTAGCGCTGGTAGATCGCCTTCACGTTGTGGCTGATCGAGCCGTAGAACTCGCGGCAGCGCCAGTCGCCGGCGAGGGCGGGGGGGAGCTCGATCTCCTCCGCGATCTCGGGGCCGGTGAGCCCGCGGTTGAGCAGCCGCAGGGTCTGGTCGTGGAGGTATGCGTAGAGGTCGCGCTGCCTCCTCAACAGCTCGACGATCTCGGCGCTTCCCCAACAGGGCCAGTTGTGGCCGGCGAGGAGCACCTCCGAGCGGCCACCGAACAGCTCGATCGCGTCGTCGAGGTGGCGGGCCCAGACCCGCGCGTCGCGGACGAGGGCGCCGCGAAGGGTGAGGAGGTTGTGCATCGAGCAGACCGCGTTGTCGGCGACGCAGAGGGCGTCGCGGTCGGGCAGGTGGAAGTTCATCGCCGCCGGCGCCTCGGCCCCGGGGGTCAGCTGGAACGCGATCCGGATCCCGTCGACCGTCTCCTCCTGACCGGTGGCGGCGATGTCGACCGTCGGCGGGACAAGGGTGATCGTCCCCAGCGAGATGGTCTGCCCGAGGCCGGAGGTCAGCTGGCCGTCCGGCCCGCGCTCGAGCAGGGCCCCGTACATGTAGCCGGCGCGGCGCGCCATCGCCGGTCCGGCGTAGACGTTCTCGCTGACCGCGTGTCCGAGGAACCCGGCTGGGGCGAGGACCGGGACCCGGCCCGACTCGACGTCCTCCTCGGCGACGACGCCGCGGGCGCCGCCGAAGTGGTCGACATGGCTGTGCGTGTAGAGCAGGCCGGTTACGGGCCGCTCGCCGCGGTGCTCGCGATAGAGGGCGAGCGCCGCCGCGGCGGTCTCCGCCGTGACCAGCGGGTCGACGACGAGTACCCCCCTCTCGCCCTCGATCACGTGCATGTTCGAGAGATCGAAGCCGCGCAGCTGGTAGACGCCCGGAGCGAGCTCGAACAGGCCGGCGATGCGATTGAGGCGCGCCTGATGCCAGAGCGCCGGGTGCGCGGTGGCGGGCGGTTCGGCGTCGAGGAAGGCGTACGAGGAGAGCTCCCAGACCCTGCGCCCGCCCTCGCCCTCGACCACGGGAGGGTCGAACGCGGCGACGAGGCCCCTGGTCGCGACCGCCAGCTCCGCGGCAGCAGCGTTCGCGACGCCGTCGGCCGCGGCGCGGTTGCGCGCCGCCGTCGGCTCCGTCGCGGGCCTGCGGCCGGCCCCCATCTCAGCCCTCCGCCGCCGCGGCCAGGCTCGGCGCCGGGATGTAGGCGTCGCCGTGTTCCTCGCGCAATCGCTCGAGCAGGCTGAGAGCCGCGCCCGGGCCGATCAGCCGGGTGATCTCGACCGGCCCGAGCGGCCAGTTGAAGCCGAGCCGCATCGCGGTGTCCATGTCCGCGGGCGTCCCGACCTCTTCTTCGCGCGCGAAGGCGGTCTCGTTGGCGATCTGGGCGAAGAGGCGGGGGAGGATCTTGCTGGCCGCGGGGTCGATTCGGGTCAGCTCGCCGGGGTCGAGGGTCGGCGCCTCGATGCCGAGGTCGGGATCGTCGGGGCGGTGGCGCCCGTCGCCGTAGCGGTAGAAGCCCTCGCCGCTCTTGCGGCCGAGCCGGCCGGCCGCGACCATCTCCGCCTGGATCGGGCTCGGCCGCCAGCGCTCGGGCCGGCCTCCCTGCTCGTAGAACGAGCGGGCGACGCTGAGGTTGACGTCGAGGCCGATCAGGTCGATCAGCTCGAACGGGCCCATCCGGAAGCCGCCGCCGAGACGGCAGACGCGGTCGATCGTCGCGGCGTCGGCGACGCCGTCGCCGAGCATCCGCAGCGACTCGAGCGAGAACGGGCGGGCGAGGCGGTTGGCGATGAAGCCGGGGCTGTCCTTGGCGCGGATCGGAGTCCGCCGCATCCGCTCGACGGCCTCGGTCGCAGCCTCGAGCGCCGCCGCGGAGGAGTCATCGGTGGCGACGACCTCGACCAGCCGCATCCTCGTCGGCGGGTTGAAGAAGTGCATCCCGACGACGCGCTCGGGCCCGGGCGTCCGCGCGGCGATGTCGGCGACCCGCAGCGAGGAGGTGTTCGAGGCGAGGATCGCCTCCGGGCCGCAGGCCGCGGCGAGCTCCGCGAACAGTCCCTGCTTGAGGTCGAGGCGCTCCGGAGCCGCCTCGATGACGAGATCGCAGCCTTCGAGGCCGTCAATCCCGGCGACGGTGGACAGCAGGCCGCCGGCCCGATCCGCGTCCGCCTCGCTCCAGCCCTTCCCGGCGCCCTTCGCCAGCGCCGTCGACGCCGTCTCCTGCGCCCGCCCGAGGGCCTCGGGGTCGGGGTCGTGGATCCGGGTCGGGTAGCCGCCGAGGCAGGCCATCGCGGCGATCCCGCTCCCCATCGTGCCGGCGCCGACGACGCCGACCGCGTCGACCCGACCAATCAATTTTCGCGCTTCGCTCGCTGCGCGAGGAGAAAGAGACGCACGCTTGCTCGCTCCACGCTCATCGCCCCTCGAACTTCGGCTCCCGCTTCTCGAGGAAGGCCCTCATGCCCTCGACCCGGTCCTCGGTCGCCATCGCCAGCTCGTAAAGGCGGCGCTCGGTCTCGATCCCCGCCGAGAGCGCCGTCTCCTCGGCCGCGAGGACGGCCTGCTTCGCCAGGCGCACCGCGATCGGCGGCCGCGCGGCGACGGTGCGGGCAAGCTCGAGGGCCTCCTCGAGCCAGCCACCTCCCTCGACGACCCTGTTGACGAGGCCCAGCCGCTGCCCCGTCGCGGCGTCGAAGCGGCGGCCGGTGAGGACGTACTCCATCGCCAGCTGCTTGCCGGCGGTGCGGGCGATCCGCTGCGTGCCACCGCCGCCGGGGATGATCCCGAGGGTGATCTCGGGCTGGCCGAATCGGGCGCCCTCGGAGGCGACGATCATGTCGCAGGCGAGCGCCAGCTCGCAGCCGCCGCCGAGCGCGTAGCCGGAGACGGCGGCGACCAGCGGGGTCCTGATCGCCGCGAGCCGGCGCCAGAACGAGGCGGCCGGGTGGCGGAGCGCCTCCTCGAAGGTCCGCTCGCTCATTGCCCGGATGTCGGCGCCGGCGGCGAAGACCTCCTCGGAGCCGGCGATCACGACGCAGCGGACCTCGGGGTCGGGATCGATCCGCTCGAGCTCGGAGGCGATCTCCTCCATCATCTCCGGCGAGAGCGCGTTGCGCGCCTCGGGCCGGTTCAGCCGCAGCAGCCCGACGCCGAACTCGTCGGTGCTCATCTGAATCAGCTCGCTCACTCGGCCTCCAGGTAAATGATCGGCCTCGTTCGCTTCGCGGGAATCAGACCGTGACGCTCGCTCACTCGGCCTCCAGGGGAGTCATGGCATTTATCCCGGTGACCGCGCGGCCGATGATCAGCTTCTGGATCTGCGAGGTCCCCTCGTAGAGGGTCGTGACGCGGGCGTCGCGGAGGTAACGCTCGACCGGGTAGTCGTCGACGTAGCCGGAGCCGCCGTGGACCTGGATCGCGAGGTTCGCGCACTCGACCGCGGCCTCGGTCGCGTGCAGCTTCGCGACCGAGGTCTCGAGGGTGTTCGGCTTGCCTTCGTCCTTGAGCGCGCCGGCGCGGAGGACCAGCATCCGCGAGGCGTCGCGCTTGAGGATCATGTCGGCGATCATCTCCTGGACCAGCTGGAAGCGGGCCAGCGGCACCCCGAACTGCCTGCGCTCCTTGGCGTAGGCGACCGAGGCGTCGACGCACCCGTCGCAGATCCCGACGCAACCGGCGGCGACGCTGTAGCGGCCGTTGTCGAGTGCGCTCATCGCGACCTTGAAGCCGTCGCCGATCTCGCCGAGCATCGCGTCGTCGCCGACCTCGACCTCGTCGAGCGCGAGCTCGGCCGTGTCGGATGAGCGCAGCCCGAGCTTGCCGTGGATCTCCTGGCTCGAGAAGCCGGCGCTCTCGGTCGGCACCAGGAAGCAGGCGAGCCCGCGGTGTTTCTTGGCGGGGTCGGTCTGGGCGAAGATCAGCGCGACCTCGGCGACGTTGCCGAGCGAGATCCACATCTTCTGGCCGCTGATCGACCAGCCGGAGTCGGTCCTGGTCGCCCGCGTTCGCAGGTTGGCGGCGTCCGATCCGGTGTCCGGCTCGGTCAGCCCGAAGCACCCGAGCGCCTCGCCCGAGCAGAGGCGCGGCAGCCAGCGCTGCTTCTGCTCCTCGCTGCCCCAGCGCTCGATCGAGCCGGCGACCAGCGAGGTCTGGACCGAGACGACGGTGCGGGCAGAGGAGTCGGCCCGCCCGACCTGCTCGACGATCAGCCCGTAGCCGATGTAGTCGAGGCCGCGGCCGCCGTATTTCTCGGCCACCGGCGCCCCGAGGTAGCCGACCTCGCCGAGCTTCCCCGCCAGTTCGCGGTCGAAGCGGGCGGCGCGGTCGTTCTCGCGGACCCTGGGGGCGATCTCGCGGTCGGCGAATTCGCGCGCCGCCTCGGAGATCAGTCGCTGCTCGTCGCTCAGCTTGAAGTCCATCTCACCTCTGCTCTTTCGTCGTCTTGCGGATCGGGTCAGAGCTCCCTGCCGAGAGTCTCCTGGAATGCCTCTTCGGCCTCGCCTGTGCGCGGGCCGGGGGCGGCGGGCAGCGCCGCGCCGTCGATCGCGGCGACCGCCTGGATCTCCCGCGTCGTCGAGGCGAGGAACGCCTCGTGAGCGGCGCGGAGGTCGGCGACCGGCCAGGCGCCCTCCTCGACCTTCAGCGCCTTCACCAGGCGGTCGCGGGTGATCGATTCCAGCACCCCGTTGTCGAGCGCCGGTGTCCGCAGCCCGCCCTGCGGCGAGACCCAGAAGATCGAAGAGGTCGGCGGCTCCAGCACGGTTCCGTCGGGCTGGACGAGCACCGCCTCGTCGGCTCCCTGCGCCTGCGCCAGCCTGGTCGCCTGCATGTTGGCCGCGTAGGAGAGCGACTTGACGCCGTTGAGGATCACGGTCGGGCAGTAGGTGACGGTGGCGACCCGAACGGTGTCGAGGTGCTCGGGGATCGTCTCCGTCGCCGCGATCCGGCGGCCGCCGCGGGTTACGATCAGCCGCAGTTGGCCGTCGAGCTCGCCCGCCTCGGCGAGCAGGGCGTCGATCTCCCGCTCGAGCGCCCCGCGGTCGAACTCGAGCTCGATCGCGGTCGCGGAGCGATCGAGACGGTCGAGGTGGTCGCCGAGCGCGAACGGGCGCCCGTGGTAGAGGCGGATCACCTCGAAGGCGCCGTCGCCGCGGTAGAGGCCGTCGTCCTGGAGCGGGATCGTCGCCTCCGCGGTCGGGGTGATCGCCCCGTCGACGCTTGCCAGTTCGTCCCCAGTCATGCGCGGGCGAGGCTACCTCAGGCCAGCCCGCCACGTTCTACATGCAATGGATGGAGAAGATGCGGTTTTGCTGTCAGGCGCCGGGGTTTTCGAAGACGGTCGCCAGTCCCTGGCCGACGCCGACGCACATCGTCGCGATCCCGTAGCGGCCGCCGCGACGGCGGAGCTCGTGCAGGAGGGTGGTGGTGAGGCGGGCGCCGGTACAGCCGAGCGGGTGGCCGAGGGCGATCGCGCCGCCGTTGACGTTGAGGCGCTCCTCGTCGATCCCGAGCTCGCCGACGCAGGCCAGGACCTGCGAGGCGAAGGCCTCGTTCAACTCGATCAGGTCGATCTCGTCCAGCTCGAGGCCGGCGGCGGCGAGGGCGCGGGGGATCGCCTCGACCGGGCCGATCCCCATGTAGGCGGGGTCGACTCCCGCGACGCCGGTCGCGACCAGGCGGCCGAGCGGCTCGGCGCCGAGCTTCTCGACGCCCGCCTCCGAGGCGACCAGGGTGCAGGCGGCGCCGTCGTTGAGCGTCGAGGCGTTGCCGGCGGTCACCGTTCCGCCCTTGCGGAACACCGGCGGGAGCTTCGCCATTCGCTCCAGCGACGCGTCCGGACGCGGGCCCTCGTCGGTCCCGACGACGACGGTCTCGCGCCCGTGCGGCGCCTCGATCGGGACGATCTCCTCGGCAAAGGCCCCGCGCTCGGCGGCCGCGACGGCGCGCCGGTGGCTGCGCAGCGCGAATTGATCCTGGGCCTCGCGCGAGATCCCGTAGCGCTCGGCGACGTTCTCGCCGGTCTCTCCCATCGACTCGGTCGAGACGCCGCGCTCGGCCATCCGCGGGTTGACCAGGCGCCAGCCGAGGGTCGTGTCGTGCATCGTCTGCTCGCCGCGGGGCAGGCCGCGCTCGGGCTTGGAGACGACCCACGGCGCCCGGCTCATCGACTCGACGCCGCCGGCAAGGTAGAGGTCCCCCTCGCCGAGCTTCGCCGCCCGGGCGGCCGAGTTGACGGCCTCGAGCCCGGAGGCGCAGAGCCGGTTCACCGTCGCCCCGGGGACACTCTGCGGGAGCCCGGCAAGCAGCGCCGCCATCCGCGCGACGTCGCGGTTGTCCTCGCCGCTCTGGTTCGCGGCCCCGAAATAGACGTCTGTGATCTGCTCGGGGTCGACGCCCGTCCGCCCGACCACAGCCCCGATCACAGCGGCGGCGAGGTCGTCCGGGCGCACGCCTGAGAGCGCGCCCCGGTAGGAGCCCATCGGGGTGCGGACCGCGTCGATGATGAATGCGTCAGACATCGGGGGGAACCGTATCTATCCTCTGGGCATGGGTTTCGTCCTCGGCACGATCGCCCTGCTTCTCTCGCTGGTGTTGATCATTGTCTTCGTCGCGCATGTGAGCCAGCGCCGCGACGTCGAGCTCGTCGACTGGAAGCCGACCCGCTCGCCCGAGGTCGAGGCCCAGAACGAAATCGACGACGTCCGCCAGATGGTCGAGGCCCAGAATGAGATGCGGCGCCGCCGCGGCGCTCCCGAGCTCGACGAGGACCGACTCCGCGCCGAGGTCGAGGAGGAAGAGCTGGAGCGCCTTCGCCGCGGCGACCGGTTCCGGCCCGACTGAGCGTGGCCCGGGCGTTGATCGTCGGCTGCGGCTGCCGCGGGCGGATGCTCGGCGGGCGGCTCCTGGACGACGGCTGGGCCGTTCGCGGGACGAGTCGCCGCGACGAGGGTTTGGCGGCGATCCGCGACGCCGGGATCGAGGCGGCGATCGCCGACCCGCTGTGGCCGGGGACCGTCCTCGGCCTCGTCGCCGACGTCACCCTGGTTCTCTGGCTGCTCGGCTCCACCGGACCCGGCCGAGAGGAGCTCCACGGCGAGCGGCTCGAGCGGCTGCTGGAACGCCTGGTCGACACCCCGGTCCGCGGCTTCCTCTACGAGGCGGCGGGGTCGGCCGGCGTCGACGCGCTCGCCGCCGGGAGGCGCGCGGTCGAGGTCGCGGCGGCAAGGTGGCGGATCCCGGCCGAGGTGGTCGTGGCCGATCCCTCGGATCCCCCGTCCTGGGCGACGGAGATGGAGGCGGCGTGCAGACGTCTGGTGAGCTGAGCCCTCACGCCGGCGACGTCAAAGGTCTAAACTCGGATAAGGATTCAGGTGAATGGCTGAAACCGCAGCGGAAGGAGCAAGGAAACCGATGGCTCTCAAACTTGGCGACGTAGCACCGGACTTCGAGGCCGAAACGACCGAGGGGCCGATCAAGTTCCACGACTGGCTCGACGATTCGTGGGCGATTCTCTTCTCGCACCCCAAAGACTTCACCCCCGTCTGCACGACGGAGCTCGGGTACATGGCGAGGATCGAGCCCGAGTTCGAGAAGCGGAACGTGAAGATCATCGGGCTCTCCGTCGACCCGCTCGAAAACCACGAGGACTGGGTCGACGACATCGAGGCCACCCAGGGGGCGAGGCCCGACTACCCGATCATCAGCGACGCCGACTTTCACGTCTCGAAGCTGTACGGGATGCTCCCGGCGGAAGTCTCGGGGGACTCGGCCGACCGCACCCCCGCCGACAACCAGACCGTTCGCAACGTCTTCGTCATCGGCCCTGACAAGAAAATCAAACTGATCCTGGTCTACCCGATGACGACCGGCCGCAACTTCGACGAGGTCCTGCGGGTGATCGACTCGCTGCAGCTGACCGAACAGCACAAAGTCGCGACGCCGGCCAACTGGAAGAACGGCGACGACGTGATCATCGCCGGCTCGGTCTCCAACGACGAAGCGAAGGAGATCTACCCGGACGGCTGGGAGGAGCCCCGGCCCTACATCCGGATAGTCCCGCAGCCGGAGAAGGAAAAGGTCTAGCCGAGGCGGTCGAGGAGCTCGGCGAGGATCCTCGCCGTCGCTCCCCAGATCAGGTGGCCCTCGATCTCGTACGTCGGGGTGTGGATCGGGACCCCGCGCCGGACCAGGCGCCGCATCGCGTATCCCTGATCGAGGATCTCGAGTGAGAACGTGAGCAGGGTCTCGACCTCCGCCGGGTTCGGTTCCAGGTCGAGGTCCGCCGGGTCGGGGATGCGGCCGACGAACGGGTGGATCCGGTAGCCGGTGACGAAGGTCCCGGTCGGCGGCAGCGCCCCGCTGAGCACGACGTCCCCGCGGGCGAGCGCGATCTCCTCCTCGGCCTCGCGCAGGGCGGTCCCGACGAGATCGGGGTCGGCCGGGTCCTGGCGGCCGCCGGGAAAGGAGATCTCGCCGGCGTGGCGGCGGAGGTCGGCTCGGCGCTCGGTGAAGACCAGCCCCGGCTGCTCGGGCCAGCCGTAGAGGGGGAGGAGGACGGCGGCGTCGGTGTCGCCGCGAACCTCGATCTCCCGCGCTTCCTCGGGCGTGAGCAGCCGGTCGGCGAGCTCGCTCAGATGATCACCTGGACGGTGCCGCCGTCGACCGACCAGGCGGCGCCGCTGACGTAGGACGCGCCCTCGGAGCAGAGGAACACGATCGGCGCGGCGATCTCGCCGACCTTGGCGAGGCGGCCGATCGGCCGTTTCGAGCCGGCCGCCTCGAGCGCCTCCTCGCGACTCGCTGCGCCGGAGAGCTCGCGCGACTGGTCGAGCAGGCCGCCGGGCTCCATCCAGAGCTCGGCCTCGACCGGCCCGGGGCAGATTGCGTTGACGAGGACGCCCCTGCTCGCGTAGCGGTCGGCGAACAGGCGTGAGAGCGAGAGCTCGGCCGACTTCGCGACCGAGTACTCGGGCATCGACGCCGAGGGGCGCTTGCCGGCGGTCGAGCAGACGTTGACGATCCGGCCCCAGCCGCGCTCGGCCATCGCCGGGGCGGCGGCCCGCATCGCCCGCAGCGGCGCCATCACGTTCAGCTCGTACTGCGCTCGCCAGTCCTCGTCGGGGACGTCGCCGAGATCGCGCGAGCGGGCGGCGCCGGCATTGTTGACGAGGATGTCGAGGGCGCCGAACAGCTCGGTGGCCGTCGCCAGCATCCGCTCACCGGCGTCCTCGGCGGTGACGTCGAGCGCGAGCACCTCGGCCCGCCCGCCGCTGCCGGCGCCCGCCGCGGCCGCGTCGTCGGCGGCCTCGGCGAGGGCGTCGGCGCTTCGCGCGACGAGCAGGACCGCGGCGCCCTCGGCGCAGAGCCGGCGCGCGGTCTCGCGGCCGATGCCGCGGCCGGCGCCGGTGACGACGCAGCCCCTGCCGGCGAGGCCCAGGTCCATCAGCCCTCCTCGACCCGGTAGGAGACGGCGACGTCGGTCTCGTGGGCGAGGACGCGGTGAACCGGGCACCTGCCGGCGACCTTGAGGAGCGCCTCGCGCTGCTCCTCGCCGAGCTCGGCCGGGAGGAGGATCGCCACCGAGAACGAGCGCGGGACGAAGCGGTCGTAATCGACGTCGACGGTGACCTCCACCCGGCCCACGTCCCAGCCCTTGCGCTCGGCGTACATCTCGATCGTGATCGCGACGCAGCCGGCGAGGCCGGCTGCGACGAGCCGGGTGGGGGCGGGGCCGGCGTCCTGTCCGCCCGCCTCGACCGGCTCGTCGATCAGGAGCCGGTGCCGCCCCCCTTCGATCTCGACGTCGTGGGCGAACCCCTCCCGGCGCCGGGCGACGACCCTCATGAGAAACGATCGCGCTTCGCTCGCTGCGCGAAGAACCAGATATGGACGCTGGCTCGGTCGGCGCTCATGACGATGGATCGCGCTTCGCTCGCTGCGCGAAGAACCAGATATGGACGCTGGCTCGCTCCGCGCTCATGCCTAGGACCGGCGCCGACCCTCGAACAGGGCCGGCTCGGCGACGTCGGCGAAGCGGGCGAGAGCGTAGGCGAGGTCCGAAGCCCGGTTGACGAAGTGGACGACGGTCTCGCCGGCGAGCTCGCCGGCCTCGTTGAGGGCGCTCAGCCGGCGCTCGGCGCGGCGGATCGTCGTCCTTGCGACGTCGAGCTGGGCCGAGAGCTGGTTGCCGCCGGGGATCACGAACTGCGGCGGCAGCTCGACCCGGCCCATGTAGTGGTCGATCCGCTCCTCGAGCTCGGCGACCATCGCCTCGGTCGTGCGGCTGATCCCGTCTTCGAGGCGGTCCGCCGCCTCGGGCGCCGTCGCCAGCTCGGCGCCGGCGACGAAGAGATCGTCCTGAAGGTGGAGGATGTCGGCGGCGAGCTCCGCCTGGTCGGTGGCGCAGAGGGCGCGGGCGACGCCGAGCTGGGCGCAGGCCTCGTCGAGCGCCCCGTACGCCTCGGTGCGACCGTGATGCTTGGGAACCCGCCCGCCGTACCAGAGGGATGTGGTGCCGTCGTCGCCCTTGCGCGTGTAGATCCTGACCACGGTTTGATCCTACGCGGCGGCCGATTCAGCGTCTCAGCCGACGGGGTTGAAGACCAGCCCGGACATCACCTTGGGGAAGAAGTAGGTCGACTTCGGCGGCATGTTCTCGTCGCTTTCGCAGATCGCCCGGACCTGGTCGACGGGGATCGGGCGGAGGATGAAGGCGACGTCGTAGGTGCCGTCCTCGATCAGGGCGAGGGAGTCCTCGACGCTCTTCGCGTAGCCGATGCCGCGCTTGGCGAGGATGTCCTCCTCGCTCATCCCGGCGATCCCCTTCAGGACGAGGGTCTCGAGGATCGCCGCGTCGAGTCGGCGATAGGCCTCCGGCCTGCCGGCGAGCTGCTCGTCGAGAGCGGCGATCGCCGAGTCCTTCAGGCGCAGCCGGTAGCCGCGGCCGTGGTGGGTGTCGTAGAGGCCGAAGACGCCGGCGCCCTCCTCGCCCCTCGGGTCGAGCTCCTCGATCGGGACCTCGGTGGCGTCGAAGAGCTCGCGCAGCCCGTTGCCGAG
The DNA here is from genome assembly GCA_036557525.1 of Solirubrobacterales bacterium. Lineage (GTDB taxonomy): Bacteria > Actinomycetota > Thermoleophilia > Solirubrobacterales > 70-9 > VRUE01. The sequence continues at coordinate 11,575 of DATBHH010000032.1, forward strand.
GGCCTGCTGACGCTCGGGGTCCTGGGCGAATCCGGAGAGCAGCCGGTGGGTCGGGAAGACGGTGAGGCCGGGATCGTCGAGACCGGTCAGCGCCATCAGGGTGTAGTCGTGATCGCCCTCTCCTCCGACCTCGTCGCGATAGGCGATCGCCGTCTCGTAGCGGTGGTGGCCGTCGGCGATCAGCAGCCGGGCACCGTCGAGCAGCTCGTGGACCGCGGCGTGGACGCCGGCGTCGTCGACTCGCCAGACACGGGTCACCGCCCCCGATTCGTCGGTTGCCTCTCCCCACGGCTCGTCTTCCTCGATCGCGGGGGCGACCAGGGGCCAGGGGTCGGCGGTCGCCAGCGAGAAGATCGCCGAGAGGTTGTGGCGGGTGGCGCGGGTGAGGTCGAGGCGGTCCTTCTTCGGCCCCGGCAGCGTTCGCTCGTGGGGCAGGACCTGGCCGGCCTCGTAATCCTCGACCCGAACCCTGGCGAGGATCCCATGCCGGGTCCGCGCCTCGCCGTCGGGGCCCGTGTAGTCCTGGGTGATCGCCCAGATCGACGGCTCCGAGTCGGTGACGAGCGCGCCGGCCTCGCGCCAGGCGGCCATCGTCCGCGCGGCCCGCTCATATGGGTCGTCGCCGGTCTCGGTCGGGCCCGACTCGCCGTACGGTTTCGGCAGGTCGATCGCCACCGCGTTGTAGGGCGAGCGCTCGAGCAGCGCCTTCCGCTGCTCGGCGTCGATCACGTCGTAGGGCGGCGCCGCGACGTCGTCGAGGGGCCCGACGACGTCGAGGTCGTAGTGCGTCGCGAAGATCGGGCGGACATCGGCCATCGGGCGCGAAACCTAGCGCTTGGCGAGTCCTGATAGAACGGGCGGGATGGATACCACGCCCGGCACCGAGCAGGAGCTGCGCGAACAGGCGATCACGCAGCTGAAGAAGAAGCGCGATTTCCGCACCCACATCTTCATCTACGTTCTGGTCAACGTGATGCTGGTGGTGATCTGGGCTGTGACCGGTGCCGGGTTCTTCTGGCCGGTCTTCGTGATCTTCGGCTGGGGCATCGGCGTCGCCGCCAACGCCTGGGACGTCTACGCGCGCAAGCCGATCACCGAGGATGAGATCCGCCGTGAGTCCGAGCGGCTGCAGGGCTGACGGCCCGCCGCTCTAGACTGGGCGTCTTCGGGGCGTGGCGCAGCCTGGTAGCGCGCGGCCTTTGGGTGGCCGAGGTCCCCGGTTCAAATCCGGGCGCCCCGATATGCTTCCGCGCTCTCATGTCCCGCGTCCCTCGCTTCGCCAAGCCCGCCGCCGCGCTGATCGCCGCCGCCGCCGTAGTCCTCGCGGTCAGCGGCTGCGCCTTCCTCAAGCCCAACAGCCTCGCGCTCACCCAGCCGCAGGGGACCGGCCCGGTTCGGGTGCACTTCAACCTCTGCACGCTCGGCGGAAGCGGATTCTGCGGCCCGAACGAAGACGAAGAATCGCTGCAATACGTCGCCGGAATCGCGGTGCCGCCCGGGTCGGTGCCGCCCGCGAGCTTCACCGCCGTCCCGGTCGGCGGCGGCACCCCGATCGCGTTCACCCGCGACGACGAAGTCGTTCCGGAGATGACCGCCGCCGCCGCGGCGATACAGAAATTCCTCGGCGAAGCCGAAACCCCGGAAGAAATCAAAGAGGCTGAAGAACTCAGACCGTTCCTCGGCGGCCCGTGGCCCCCGAGCGGCCTGCAGGGAGTCGGCTATATCTCTGCGCCCGTCCAGGAACTCGAAGGCGTGGCCGCTGAATGGTCGGTGGACGCCGACTTCGGGCTTCCGACCCCGGCCGACGGCGGTCCCTTCGCGGGGCCCTTCGCAACCTCGGTCGCCATCGGCTTCCGTGAAGTCACCGCGACCGAGCCCGCGAGCAGGCCCCTCCACTGCGCCAGGTTCGAAGCCCTACCGCAGGAAGGCGAAGCCTTCTGCAGCGGCAGCCTCCAGCAGGCGCAGATCGGCACCGCCGATCTGCGGATCGCGGCTCCCGCAAAGCCGGCGCAGGCGTTCGTCGGCGGCAGCGCCCAGCTCGCCTTCCCGCTCAAGTTCGGCGGCGCTCCGACGACCCCGCCGACCTTCGCGCTGAGCGCGACGACGACGGTCAAGGGCGGCAAGACCAAGCTCGGGTCCGGCAGCTTCACGCCCGGCCCGGCGAACCCGACCGGCAACGTCACGGTGTCGGTGCCGAACTCGGCCAAGCCCGGCACGTACTCGGTGACCCTCACCGCGGCCACCTTCCAGGGAAGCACCGCCACGCAGGTTGGAAAACTGAAGGTGACGAAGCCGAAGCTGAAGTTCGCCGGAGTTCAGCTCAACGCCGGCAAGGGCACCGCGACCCTCAAGGTCAAGGTCCCCGGCGCGGGCCGCCTGACGATCACCGGCAAGGGCGTCGCCAAGGTGAAGAAGAAGGCGAACAAGGCGAAGACACTGAAGGTGAAGATCAAGACCACCGGCGGGACGAGCGACCAGCTCGGCAACGCCGGCAGCGTCAAGGTGAAGGTGAAGGCGACCTTCAAGCCCAGCTCGGGGATCTCGGTCTCGAAGACGAAGTCGATCGTCCTCAAACAGCACTAACCCGCCTGAGACTCAGGTTTCGGCTCGTCCGCTCCGATAGCTAGGGGTGATGGAGGCACAGGTCACCAGCCCCAAGCGCATCGAGCGCGTCGTGTTCGAAACCGACCGCCATCTCGTGGCCGGCGATGTGACGCTGCCCTCAAACGGCTATGAGGGCCGGCTCTCGGACGCGATCAACCGCGAGGACGTGGCCTTCATCCGGCTCACCGACGTCGAGCTGGTTCCGCTGGGCGAGGGACAGGCCACCAGGCACGACTTTCTGATGCTCGCCAAGGCGCACATCCGCCTCGCCCACCCCGCTCACGATCCCTGTTAGCGGATCGCGCGCTGCCTTCGCCCCTCGGTCCAGGAGGCGAGGTCGAAGAGGAAGGCGAGGATGACGATGAACCACTCGAACCCGAAGACGCCGTTGGCGCCCGATCCCCACATCAACGCGTAGGCCAGGGTCGTCCACGGCAGCAGGAAGAAACCGAGGAAGGGGACGAACCAGCTGTCGAAGGCGCGGCTGAGCAGGTCCGAGAACAGCCAGACGCAGAACAGCGCCAGCCGCGGCGAGATGAGCGCGAGGAGAATTGCGAGGCAGCCGATCGGAGAACCCTACCCGGCTTGGCTCGCCCTGTATCGTCGGTGAAAGCCCGAAAGGAGGCCGACCAGTGAGTAGATTCGGTGACCTGTTGACGTCCCTCAGCCCGGCCAAGACGAGCATGCCGAGCGCCGAGGAGGCCCTGCCCGGCCGCAGCGAGCCCGCGTTCGACGTTCCCGAGCGCCACGCCGTGCTCGGCACCCCGCTGAAGCCGCCGTTTCCGGAGGGGATCGAGACCGCGTACTTTGCGCTCGGCTGCTTCTGGGGAGCGGAGCGCCTGTTCTGGGAACTCGACGGCGTCTATACGACGGCCGCCGGCTACACCGGCGGGATCACGCCGAACCCGATCTACGAGGAGGTCTGCAGCGGGCGGACCGGTCACGCCGAGGCGGTTCTGGTCGCCTACGACCCCGAGAAGGTCTCCTACGCCGACCTGCTCAAGGTCTTCTTCGAGGAGCACGACCCGACCCAGGGCATGCGCCAGGGCAACGACGTCGGGACCCAGTACCGATCGGCGATCTACTTCGTCAACGACGAGCAGAAGGCGACGGCCGAGATGGCGCTTCAGTCCTACGACGAGGCGCTCAGGGCCGAGGGCCACGAGCCGATCACGACCGAAGTCGAGCCGGCCGGCCCGTTCTACTACGCCGAGGACTACCACCAGCAGTACCTGCACAAGGTTCCGAACGGCTATTGCGGCCTGAAAGGAACCGGGGTGTCCTGCCGGATTCCGAGCGCCGCTTCCTAAATCCTCACACCCGGCGCGGCGATTAGCATCCCGCGCCCGTGACTCCATCGTTCGGCTCCTACGTCGTCGGCTGCCTGGCGACGATCGGCATCGTCTCGGCAGTCGGCCTCGGCGGCTACTGGCTGCGCCGATGGATCGTGCCCGAGTTCTCCGGCGCTCTCGCCCGGCTCGCCGACGCGACGATCGCGGTCGCGGTGCTGCTGATGGCGCTTCAGACCCTGGGCTCGCTCAGCATCCTCACCAAGGGCTGGACGATCCTCGTCTGCATCGCCTTCGGCCTCGGCGCCGCCGCTCTCGGCTGGTGGATGGCGCCGGCCGAGTCGAAACAGGTCAGCGCGCCGCGGGTGCAGACATTGGCCCTGCTGCTCGCGATCGGGGTCGCCTCCTGGGTCGTCGCCGAGTGGACGTTCCCGGCCCAGCAGAGCCTCGACTTCGGGATGTTCGGCGGCGACACCACCTGGTACCACATGCCGTTCGCGGCCCGCTTCGCGCAGGAAGGGTCGACGATCCCGCTCCACTTCACCGACCCGCTGCGGCTCGTCGCCTGGTTCTACCCGCAGAGCTCGGAACTGATCAACGGCACCGCGATCGTCATCTTCGGAACCGACTGGCTGTCGCCGCTGATCAACCTGATCTGGCTCTCGATCGCGCTGCTGGCGGCCTGGTGCGTCGGTCGTCCGTACAAGGTCGGGCCGGCGACGCTGGTCGCCTCCTCCCTCGTCTTCTCGGCCGGAGTGATGATCGAAACCCAGCCCGGGGAGGGCCGGAACGACATCATGGGCCTCGCCTTCCTGCTCGCCTTCGCGGCGTTCCTGATCAACGGCCACCAGCGCCGGGCGCCGCGGGAGGGCGCGGTCCAGGACGCGCCCGAGACCGACGCGCCCCTCCTCGACCGCGGGCCGCTGATCCTGGGCGGGATCGCGGCCGGGATCGCGGTCTCGGTCAAGCTTCCACTGCTGGCCCCGGTCGGGGCGATCGCGATCGGGATGGTCCTCGTCAGCGGCAGGGGTCGGCGGCTCGTCACCGCCGCCTGGCTCGGCATCCCGGCCCTGATCGTCGGCGGCTACTGGTACCTGCGGGCGGCGATCCACACCGGCGGCAAC
>DATBHH010000033.1:0-18634 GCA_036557525.1 Solirubrobacterales bacterium
GCGCTCGACCTGGTTGCGATCGACGACGCCGGCGCCGAAATGCTGGGTCGACTCGGCGCCGCACGCGACCGCGTAGGCGAGGCACTCGCGGGGCTCCATCCCGTCGTAGCGGGCGGCGACGTAGCCGGCCAGGTAGGCGTCCCCGGACCCGACCGTCGAGACCGGGTCGAGCGGTCGCGTCGTCGCCTCGAGGAAGGCGCGCTCCCCGCCGGAGCCGACCACGGCCACGCATCCGTCCGGCCTCGTGATCGCGGCTTCTCCGGCCCCGAGGCGGAGCAGTTCGGTGAGGCCGTTGACGACGTCGTCGCGGCCGGAGAACTCCTGGCCGACCAGCTCCTCGGCCTCGAGTTCGTTCGGGGTGACGAGCGAGGCGCCGGCGCGGATCCCGGCGAGCATCGGCTCGCCGTCCGCGTCGAGGATCACCTCGACGTCGCGTTCGCGCAGCTCGTTGACGAGGCGCGCATAGAGGTCCTCGGGGGCCCCGGGCGGCAGCGAGCCGGCGAGTACGCAGAGCCTGGCGCCGCCGGCGAGGTAGCCGAGCCGCTCGACGAAACGCTCGACCTCCTCGGGGCTGACGGCCGGACCGCGCTCGTTGATCTCGGTCTGTTCGCCCGAGGTCGGGTCGATCACCGCGAGGTTGATCCGGGTGTCGCCGGCGATCGTCGTGAAGTCGGTCAGGACCGTCTCTTTGCGGAGCTGCTCGAGGACCCGGGTCCCGGTTGGGCCGCCGGCGAAACCGGTGGCGATCACGGGCCTGCCGAGGAGGCCGATGGCGCGGGCCACGTTGACCCCCTTGCCGCCCGCGACCGTGCGGCTCTCGACCGCGCGGTGGCGGTGGCCGAGACGGAAGTTGGGAACCGCGACCGTCCTGTCGATCGCGGCGTTGAGGGTGACCGTGAGGATCATCTGGTGCGCCGCCTGAGAAACACTGCCGCAACCAGTATCGCCGACAGCGCCAGCGCGAGCCAGAGGGCGTTGTCGGCGATGAAGCTGCGCGCCCTGTCGAGCGTCGTCGCCTCCGCGACCGCACGGCCGGCGCGGAGGGGCACCTTCGCGACCTGCATCCCGCCGACGCTGACCGTCGCCGTCCCGAGAGCCGCGCCGCGGCGGACCGGGCCTTCGACCTCCTGCGGGGCTCGGACCGCGACCATCGCCCGCTGGCCGCGGCGGACGCCGACCTTGACCGACCGCGCCGCCCGCAGCGGCAGCCTGCCGTCCTGATAGCGGACCTCGGCCCGAGACAGCACCTGGCCGGCGCGCACCGGGTGGCGCTCGCGATACAGCGAGAAGCCGTATTCGAGCAGGCGCCGGGTGTCCAGGTCGCGGCCGGACTCCGTCCAGACCCCGAGCACGGCCGAGATCAGATCGACCCCCTTGCGCCTGCCGGCGCCGACGAGGCAGTACTCGGCGGCGAAGGTGTGCCCGGTCTTGATCCCGGTCGCCCACGGCACCTCGAGCAGGAAGTCGTCGATCGTTTCGATCCTGCGCTTCGGGTGGACGCTGCGGAGGACCGCCGTTCGCGAGTCGGCGATCTTCGCGAAGGCGCGGTTCTGGAGCAGCCGGCGACCGAGCACGGTGAGGTCGTAGGCGCTCGAGTGGTTGCCCTTCTCGTCGAGGCCGACCGGATTCGCGTAGTGGGTGTCGGAGAGGCCGAGGGCGGCCGCGTGGCGGTTCATCTCCCGCACGAAGCGGGCATCGGAGCCCGCCGCCGCGACGGCGAGGTTGTGGGCGGCGTCGTTGCCGCTGCGCAGGATCAACCCGTAGAGGAGATCGCCCACGCTGATCCGCTGGCCGGTCCGGAGCCCGAGCAGCGACTCGCCGTAGATCGGGTGATAGGGGACCGCGCGGACGACCTTGTCGAGCGGGAGGTCGTGGAGCGCGACATAGGCCGTCATCATCTTGGTCGTGCTCGCGATCGGCAGCGACCTGTGGGCCGCGTGCGACGCGAGCACGGCCCCGGTCCTCGCGTCGATCAGCGCCCAGGCGCGCGCGTCCAGTTTCGGCCCCTTCATCGCCGCAGCGGGTCCTGTCGCCGCAGGGGACCCCCCACCCCCTGCGGTAGCTGAAGCTTCCTCGGGGGCGGGCCCCCCTACGGCGCCACCCGCTGCCGCGATGAGAAGGGCCGCGAGCAGAGTCGCGCGCGAGAGGATGCGGGTCACCGCAGCTTCAGCTTTTCGCCGGAGATCAGGATCTGTGGGTCGACGCCGGGGTTGAGCTTCAGGATCTGCGAGACCGGGACGCCCGTTTCCTGGGAGATCGAGCTCAGGGTGTCGCCGTTCTGGACGATGTAGGAGCCCTTGAGGCTCCCCTTGCTGCCCTTCTTCTCAGCCCGCCTGACCTGGCCGTTCTCGACTCTCCTCCCGGACCCGCCGTTGCCGTCGAGCGAGCTGGCGATCACGACCACGAGCACGGCCACGCCGCAGACGAGCGCCGTCGCCGCGATGACTCGAGCCGGTCCTGAGGCGCGCTTGCTCATGTTCAATCCTCGCTCTTCGCTCGCGACGCAAAGGGTCAGAGATGGATTCCTGCTCGCTCCGCGCTCAATCTCGGTGGTCGGAATCCTGATCGGGCACGGGATCGTATAGCCGCCGGTCGAGGATTCAGCTGGTCGAAACATCCCAGACCGCGTCGCGCAGACGCTGCGCCGCGGTGCCGGGATCGGGGTCGGATGCGATGCTGCGCGACGCCGTGACGAGACCGGCCGCCGGCCCCGGCGCATAGGCGGCTCCGAGCAGCTCCGGCCGCCCTCCCTGGGCGCCGACACCGGGCAGGAGGAAGATCGCGCGCGGCATCAGCTCGCGCAGCCGGCCGATGTGCCCGGGCTCGGTCGCGCCGACGACCGCGCCCATCCCGCTGAGGGCGCCGCTGCCGGCCAGCCGGCCCGCCAGCCCGTCGACGAGTTCGGCGAATCGCTCGTGCAGCGGCGCCCGCGGGGCGGGCTGGTCCTCGAAATCGGCGGCGCCGGGATTGCTGGTCCGAACCAGGGCGAAGACCCCGGCCCCTGCGGCTTCGGCGGCGACGACGAACGGATCGAGCGAGTCTCTGCCGAGCAAGGGGCTGACGGTGAAGGCGTCGACCCCGAGCCCCGGAGCCGGACCCCACGGCGTCGGCGTCTCGCCGACCAGAGCCTGGGCGTAGGCGGCCGCGGTGACCGGAACGTCGCCGCGCTTGCCGTCGGCGACGATCAGCAGGCCGGCGTCTCGGGCCGCCTCGCAAACCTCGTTCAGCGCCGACCACCCGGGAGCGCCGAGCCGCTCGAAGCAGGCCAGCTGGGGCTTGACCGCGACACAGGCGGGACCGGCCCGCTCGATCAGCGCTCGGCAGTGGGCGGCGACCGCAGCTGCCGCCTCCTCGGCCGGGCTCGCGGCTCTGCCCGCGGGGGCCTCATCCGGACCGAGTCCGGCCGGGTCCGGGTCGAGGCCGAGGCAGATCTGGCTGCGGCGCTTCTCGACGAGCGCCGCAAGCCGATCCGCGAACGGGATCAATATTCAGGCCTCGCGGCCGCCCGCTCGCGAGGAATCAGACCGTGGCGCTCGCGGGCGGCGGCTCGGGGCTTCAGCCCTTGACCTTGGCCTTCAGTGCCGAGCCGGCGGAGAAGCGCGGAACCTTGCCTCCCGGGATCGTGATCCTTTCGCCGGTGCGCGGGTTGACGCCCTGCCTGGGGCCGCGCTCGGCAACGTGGAACTTGCCGAAGCCGGTGAAGCTGACCTCGCCCCCGCCCGCCAGGGTGTCGGTGATCGTGTCGAGGACAGCGTCGACCGCATCACCCGCGGCCTTCTTGCTGCCCACGCGCTCGTCCGCTGCCAGTTTGTCCAGAAACTCAGCCTTAGTCACGTCGAAGCTCCTCCGTCGTCGTTGAGGTCGGCGGCAATCTAACAGCGGATTCGGCGTCGATGCGTGTCTCCCGCCGAGGACGATTGCATCGCGCCTCGCTCGCTGCGAGAAAACTCAAAATTCGACGCTCGCCCGCTCCGCGCTCAGGACCCGCTTATCGCCATCTCGCCGATCAGCAGAGGCGGGGTGTTGACGGAGCCGCCGAACGGAACCCAGCGGGGCTCGGACCCGGTGGCGAGGACGGCCCGGAGCATCGAAACCAGGTCGCTGGCGATCGTGAACTCGCGCAGCGGCTCGGCCAGGGCGCCGCCCCTGATGGCGCGTCCGGAGGCGCCGACCGAGAAGACGCCGCTGACCGGGTTCACCCCGGAGTGAAGCCCGGCCACGTCACTGATCCAGACCCCGCCGTCGGCCTCGGCGAGCAGCTCGCCGAACGCCGAGCGCCCGGGCACGACGACGAGGTTCGACGCCGATACCGAGGGCTGGGACCGGTAGCCGGCGCGGCCGGCGCTCGCCGTCGAGTCCGTCCCCCCGCGCCGGGCCGTGTAGGTGTCGTAGAGGTAGGTGCGCAGGCGTCCCCCCTCGATCAGGGCCGTGCGACGGCGGGGGAGGCCCTCGCCGTCGATCGGCGCGGTCGCGAAGCCGGCCGGGTCGAGGCCGTCGTCGTGGAGGACGAAGGCCTCGCCGGCGACCTCCTCACCGACCCTGCCGGCGAGCGGAGAGCGGCCGCGCTGGACCGCATCGGCGCCGAGCGTCGAGCCGAGCAGGCCGACGAAGGAGGCGGCGACCGTCGGGTCGAGGACGACCGGGCAGGATCGGGACTCGGGCTTGCCGGCGCCGATCATCGCGGTCGCCCGCTCGGCCCCCTCACTTCCGATCGCAACCGGGTCGAGGCCGTCCGGTCCACGGGCGAGGCCGAAGCCGAGGCCGGTCTCGCGCCCGTCCTCGCCCTCGGCCAGAGCCTGGAGATATGCGTAGCAGCTCGAGGCCTCGAACTCGCCACCGGTCCCGGTCGAGGAAGAGATCGCGATCCGCTCGGTGGCGTCGGCGTAGACGGCCTGCTCGACTCCGACCACGCGGGGGTCGGCGGCGATCGCCGCATCCTCGACCGCGAGCGCCAGGCCCGCGGCCCGCTCGGTCGGCCACCCGGCGACCGATGGATCGACGAGCCCCTCGACCGCGGTCGCCGCGCCGGCGCCGCGGGGAGGGCCGGCGAACTCGTCCTCGTCGGCCGCCGCCGCGGCCTCGGCGGCGCGGGCGGCGATCGCCCGGATCCCGTCCCCGGAGAGATCCGTGCCATAGCCGTAGCCGACCCGGTTGCCGACCCAGGCGCGGACCCCGACTCCGCGACCGGTCGCGGCGGTGAGGCTCTCGACCTCGCCCCCGTGGGCGCGAATCTCGCGCGAGGACTCCTCCGTCGCGTAGGCCTCGGCGTCGTCGGCGCCGGCGGCGAGGGCCTGCTCGACGGCGCGAGCTGCGACCGCCTGCGGCTCGGTCACGGTCACCTCAATGCCCCGCGCTCACAGTTCCGTCCCGCCCACCGTCATCGCCGCGATCCGGACGTGGCCCTGGCCGGTGCCGACCGGAACGCTCTGGCCGCCCTTGCCGCAGATGCCTGTCTTCATCCAGAAGTCGCTGCCGACGGCGTCGATCGATTCCAGCGCCTGCAGGCAGTTGCCGATCAGGGTCGCCCCGCGGCAGGGCGCGGTCACCCGGCCCTTCTCGATCAGGTATCCCTCGGAGACCCCGAAGACGAAATCGCCGGTCGCGGGGTCGACCTGGCCGCCGCCGAACGAGACCGCGTAGAAGCCGTTCTCGACCTCGCCGATCATCGCCTCCGGCTCGGCGTCGCCGGGGGCGATGTAGGTGTTCGTCATCCGTGGGATCGGCAGGTGGCGAAAGCTCTGACGGCGGCCGTTGCCGGTCGAGGCAACGCCGTCGCGGTCGGCCCTGAGTCGGTCGTAGAGGTAGGAGGTCAGGCGTCCCTCCTCGATCGCGAGCGTTTTCTGCGTCGGGGTACCCTCGTCGTCGACGGCGTCGCTGCCCCACTCGTTCGGCATCCGACCGTCATCAAAGGCGCTGAGCAGCGGCTGCGCGACACGCTCGCCGAGCTTGCCCTCGTAGACGCTCGCTCCCTTCTGGATGTGATCTGCCTCCAGCCCATGGCCGGTCATCTCGTGAAAGAGGACGCCGCCGAACCCGCCGCCGACGACGACCGGCATCGAGCCGGTCGGCGCCGGGCGCGCACCGAGCAGCGTCAGGGCCTTGCCGGCGGCGACGGCGGCGATCTCGGCCGGGTCCTCGTCGAAGAGCTCGAACCCGCGCTGTGCGCCGAGCGTTTCGGCGCCGGTCTCGACCCGATCGTCGCGGCGGGAAACGGCCTGGACGGCGAGCCGGGTGCGGGTCCGGTCGTCTCCCGTCAGCAGGCCGTCCGAGTTGGCGACAGTGACCTCGCGGCGGGCCTCGGCGTAGGAGGCGAGAAGCTGCGCGATCTCGGCGCCGGCGGCGCGTCCCCGCTTGTCGAGCTCGCGCAGCAGCTGCGCCTTCTGCTCGGCGGGAACGTCCTCGGGCCGGCGCTCGATCCGATGCGGAGTGCTGGCGACGGCGCGCAGCGGGCGGGGCTCGGCGCGCTCGCCGCGCAGCGCGGCCGCGGCCTCGGCGGCGGCGCGCTCGAGGTCGGCGGGGTCGAGCCCGTCGACGTGCGCGAAATAGGTCGTGCCGTCGCTCACCACCCGCACGCCGGCGCCCTCCTCGGCGCCGGACTGGACCGACTCGATGCGGGACTCGTCTATCGACATCGAGAGGCCACCGCGCCGTTCGGCGAAGAGCTCGGCGAAGTCGCCGCCGGAGGCGAGCGCCCGGGTGAGGACGCGCTCGGCGACGGCGGGCTCGAACAGCTCGGTTATCGCGGTATGGCCCTCCATCAATGCCCGCGCTTCGCTCGGTCCCGAAGAGTCAGAGACGGACGGTCCCTCGCACCGCGCTCGCGGCCGGCAACCTCGATCAGGCGCCCCGCCGCGACGAACAGCTCGGCAGCGGCCTCCGCGTCTTCGGCGTGATCGACGGCGCGGCCTCCCCGGTAGTAGAGGCGGGCGAACGGCCGGCGCGACGCCCGACGCCGGCGCATGTAGGCGGCGGCCTCGTCGGCGTAGCCCGAGACCCGGTCGAGGAAGACCCTGTGCGGCTTCGGCGGAGTCAAGGCAGATCCTCGCGCGGCGCGCTCAAGGCTCTCCGTCTCCACCGGCAGCGAGGTCGCGCAGCAGCGCCCGCATGTCGAACAGCAGCAGCGATGCGAGCGCGAAGCGCTCGGTCACGGCGACGGCGGCGAGGCCGGAGTGGCGCAGGGCGAAGACCTCACCCTGCTCGGTGCCGATGTGGATCTGTTCGGCCGGCTCCTCGTCGGCTCGGTCGGCGGCGGCGAACAGGGCGGCGGCATCCTCCCGCCACCGGTCCGGGTCGCCGTTCGCGGCGAGGACGGCGCCATCGCCGCCGAGGATCGCGGCACCGCGCATGTCCGGCGACATCTCGTTGAGGAAGGCGAGCGCCTGTTCGGCGGCCTCCTCCGTCGGCGCCCTCGGCGCGGAATTGGACACGTCGTCGGCCATCTCGGCCAAAATACCGCGCCGTGAGCGATCGACAGGTGAGCCTGGCCCGCGCCTCCTGGATCACGGTGGTGATCGTCTGCGCGATCGCGGCGATCCTGCTCGCGGTCAGCGGCTACACGGGTTACGCGATCACCGTCGCCGCCGTCGGCGTCGCCGCCGCCGTCAATCTCCTCCCCAATCCATAAGAGTCAGCCCGAGCGGTAGGGGCCGCCTTCGTCCTCGTGGAACGACGTCTCGGGCTCGGCGTGGATCAGGACCTCGGCCCCGGGTATCGCGGCCTCGATCGCGGAGCGCATCTGATGCGAGAGCTCGTGCGCGCGCTCGAGGCTTGTGCCCGTCCGGTACTGGACGTGGAGGTCGATGTGACGACCCGCGCCGGCGCGGCGGGCGCGCAGCTTGTGGTAGCCGGCGACCTCCGCCGTCCTGGCGCCGGCGATCGCCGCCTCGATCCGGTCCATCTCCTCGTCGGGCAGGGCTTCGTCGACGAGGATTCCGGACGAGCGGCGAAGGATCCGCACGCCGGCGACGACGATGGCGACGGCGACGACGATCGCGGTGATCGAGTCGAAGGCGACGAGGCCCGTGATCTGGACCAGCAGCAGCCCGCCGAGAACGCCGAGCGAGGTCAGGGCGTCGGCGCGGAGGTGGGCGGCGTCGCCCTCGAGCGCGGGCGATTCGTGGGCCTCGGCCTGGCGGGAGAGCACCGTCGAGACAGCGAGATTGGCGACGACCGAGAAGGCCATCACCGCGATCCCGAGGCCGAGCAGTTCCACCTCCGAGCCGACGACCAGACGGTGGGTGGCCTCGTAGACGATGATCCCGGCCCCGACCAGAATCAGCATCCCCTCGATCGTCGCCGCCAGGCTCTCGACCTTCTGGTGCCCGTAGGGGTGCTCCGCATCGGCGGGCTCGTCGGCCTTGCGGACGGAGACAAACGCGACGACCGAGGCGATCAGGTCGATCAGCGAGTGCACCGCCTCGGTGACGATCGCGATCGAGCCCGTGATCGCCCCCGCCGCCAGCTTGATCGCGATCAGGATCGAGTTCGACGCGATCGAGAGTGCCGCGGCGCCGCTTTTCGTCCGGATCATGGCTGCGGTCGCGCGGCGCCGAGGTGCTCGGCGAGCAGGCGCGCTGCGATTCCCCGGTGGCTGATCTCGTTCTTCTCGGCCTGGCTCAGCTCCGACATCGTCCGCTCATCGTCGGGGCCCGTCGCGTCGGGGACGAACGCCGGGTCGTATCCGAAGCCGCCCTCTCCGCGCGGCTCGTCGACCAGTCCGCCCTCGCAGCGACCTTCGAAGACCCGCTCGGTCCCGTCCTCTTCGACCAGCGCCAGCGCGCAGATGTAGAAGGCGCGACGGCCGCCGCCCGCCGCCGCGACCTCGCGCAGGAGCTTGTCGAGGTTCTCCTCGTCGGTCGCATCCGGCCCGCCGTAGCGCGCCGAGTGGATTCCGGGCCGCCCTCCGAGCGCGACCGCGCCGATCCCCGAGTCGTCGGCGATCGCCGGCGTTCCGGTTCCCCTCTGCGCCGCGCGGGCCTTCTCGAGCGCGATCTCGGCGAAGTCGGCGCCGTCCTCCTGCGGCAGCTCGACCCCCTCCGGCAGCGCCTCGAGCTCGACGCCGGGCAGCAGTTCACGCATCTCGCGGAGCTTGTGCCGGTTGGCGGTGGCGAAGATCAACTGCCCGTGACTCGCTCCTGAACCTGGCGAAGCCGGGAGATCCCCATCTCGGCGAGCCCGAGGAGCTCGTCGAGCGACGCCCGCGACAGCGGCGTGCGCTCCGCGGTCGCCTGCACCTCGACCAGCCCCCCGTCGCCGGTCATGACGACGTTGGCGTCAACCTCGGCCTGCGAGTCCTCGGAATAGTCGAGGTCGCAGAGGGCGCGTCCCTCGACCATTCCGACGCTGACCGCGGCGACCGACCCGGTCAGCGGCATCTCGGCGATCTTCTTTTCGTCGAGCAGCTTCTGGAACGCGAGGCGGAGGGCGACATAGCCGCCGGTGATCGCCGCGCAGCGGGTGCCGCCGTCGGCCTCGAGCACGTCGCAGTCGACGTAGACGCTCCGTTCTCCCAGCCCCTCGAAATCGACGACGACCCGCAGCGACCGTCCGATCAACCGCTGGATCTCCACCCCGCGCCCATCCTGTTTTCCGCGCGAGACGTCGCGCTGCTTGCGGTCGCCGGTCGAGGCCGGGAGCATCGCGTACTCGGCCGTGACCCAGCCACGGCCCCGACCCTGCATCCATTTCGGCACCGAGTCGCTGGCCGAGGCCGTGCAGATCACCCGCGTCCCGCCCTGCGAGATCAGCGCCGACCCGTCGGCCGTCCCGACGTAGCCGGGGTCGATCGTCACCGGGCGGATGTCGGCGGGCGCCCGGTCGTAGCTTCGCGATGCGGCTGGCATTACCGGGCTTCGCGCTCCGCTCGCCGCGCGAGGAACCAGATATGGACGCTTGCTCGCTCCGCGCTCATGGGCAGGCTACGCGCTCCTCTCGCCGCGCGAGGAACCAGATATGGACGCTTGCTCGCTCCGCGCTCATGGGCCGAGTCTCTCACGCGAGCAGCACGGGATCATTTGAAGCTGACTTTGTCGACGGCCTCCTTGATCTTGTCGACGATGACGCCGGCCAGCTCGGTTCCCTGTTTGCCGTTGAACCCTTTCATCGCCGCGACCATCCCGACCATCAGCAGCGAGACGAGCAGGATCAGCCCGACGTACTCGACCGTCCCCTGCCCGCTCTCGCCCTCCGCCAGCTCCGCTATCCCGCGCAGCCGCCTCGCGATCGCGGCATGCGCCCGTCCCATCAGCCTGTAGATCATCGAAACCTCCTTGTCGCTGGTTTCGATGATCGTCCGACGCCTCGGGTGACCGATCCAGACGGAGATGTGCCGACTCGCGGGCCCGGCCGTGAAAAGTTCGCGGCGCCGGGCGCGGGCGAGCGCGGCGGATACGCTCAAGCGCCGATGCGGGTCCTCGTCGTCACCAACCTGATGCCCGACGCCTCGGCTCCACAGCGCGGGCGCTGGGTGTTCGACCAGATCGACGAGATCCGCAGGGCCGGAATCGAGGTCGACCTCTTCGGATTCCCGCCCGGGCGTGGCGAGTACCTGCCCGCGATCAGGCGCCTGCGCCGGCTCGTCCGCGAGCAGAGCTTCGATCTCGTTCACGCCCACTACGGCCTCGCGGGCTGGTGCGCGCGGCTCGCCGGCGCCACCCCCCTCGTCGTCACCTTCCACGGGACCGACGTCCGCCACCGGGTCGTCGGCCCCCTGTCGCGGCGGCTCGCCTGGCGTGCCGACCTCGTCGCCGCCGTTTCCCGCGCCCTCTTCGCGCCCGAGCAGGGCCGGCCCGGCCTCCCCGCCGTCCCGGGATCGGCCGTCCTGCCCTGCGGGCCCGATCTCAACCGCTTTCGCCCGATTCCCCGCGAGCGCGCCAGGCGCGATCTCGGCCTCGATCCCGCCGGGCGCTATCTCCTCTTCCCGGCCAACCCGGCCCGCCCTGAGAAGCGCGCCGATCGCGCGGTCGCGCTCGCCGAGGCTGCCGGCGCCGAGCTCCTCACCGGCGGCGCGATCGACCCCGACCGGATGCCCGAGTGGATCAATTCGGCCGACTCGGTTCTCGTCACCTCGGACAACGAGGGGTTCGGGATGATCTGCGTCGAGGCCCTCGCCTGTGACGTCCCGGTCCTCTCGACCCCGGTCGGGATCGCCCCGTTCGCGCTCGACGGGATCGACGGGACCCTTTGCGCGCCGTTTGACACCGAGCTCTGGCTGGAGCGGGTGAAGCCGCATCTCGGCGCGGCCGACCCCCGCGTCGACGGCGCCCGCCGAGCCGCCTCGCTGTCGGCCGCGAGGATGGCCGGACGGACGATCGTCGCCTACCGCTCGGTGCTCGGCGACACGTAATAGATTGAAACCGTGAGCGCGGCAGCGACCGAGCGTGCATATCTGGTTCTCCGCGGGGGAGCGAAGCGGGAACCCGTGCCGTGAGCGCGGAGGACCAGTCGGGCGGCGAGAGCCTGGGCGCCAGGGCCGACGAGGCGGAGCGCCAGCTCCGGGAGGCGTCCGAAGCGGCGGAGGCGGCGCGCGAGCGGACCACCGCCGAGATCAGGTCGCTCGAATCCGACCTCGAGAGCGAGAGGCTGCGCGCCCAGGAGGAGCTCGAGAAGGCCCGCGCCCACCACGCCGACGAGCTCGAGCGCCTGCGCGCCTCCAACCGGGAGGAGATCGAGCGCGAGCGCGAGGCGAAGGAGAAGGCGATCGCGGCCGCCGAGACCAGGCTCGCCGAGATCGAGGCACAGGCCGAGGAGGCGGAAAAGCGCGTCGAGGAGGCAGCGCGGCGGGCGAGGGAGTCGGCGGCCGCGGGCGGCGACGCCGACGCCCGGGCGCGCGAAGGAGCGGCCGCCTGGCTCCGCGGTCAGATCGAGGCGATCCGCGAGGAGGCGAGGCGGAAATAGTGGTCCTTCCGGTAAGTCCAGGTGCGGAAATTTGCCGGAAGGACCACTAGGCCCCGGCCGCGAGTTCGACGTGGCCGTCGTCGGCGGTGGCGCAGCCGGGCTCTGGTCGGCGCTCAACGCCGCCGAGGCGGGGGCCGAGGTCTGTCTCCTCTCCCGCACCCCGCTCTCGCTGAGCGCGAGCTACTGGGCTCAGGGGGGCCTCGCGGCGGCGCTCGAGGCCGGCGACTCGCCGGCCCGCCATGCCGCCGACACGATCGCCGCCGGGCGTGGCTGCTGCCGGCCGGCGGCGGTGGAGGCGCTGGTCGAGGAGGCGCCCGGGATCGTCCGCGAGCTGCAGGAGCGGGGGGTCGCGTTCGACCTCGAGCCCGATGGCGAGCTGGCGCTCGGCCTCGAGGGCGGCCACACCCGCCGCCGCATCGTCCACGCTGGCGGCAGCCAGACCGGCCACGAGATCACCTCGAAGCTGGCGGCGATGGTCTCTGCCGAAGCGCGGATCGAGGTGCGCGAGATGACCTCGGTGATCGCGCTCTGGAGCGACGGGGCCAGGTGCCAGGGAGTCATCACCGAGGACGCGCCGGTCGTGGCGGCGGCGACGGTTCTCGCGACGGGAGGCGCGGCGGCGCTCTGGCGGAGGACGACCAACCCACGCGGGGCGATCGGCGCCGGCGCGGTTCTGGCGGCGACGGCCGGGGCCGAGCTCGCCGATCTCGAGTTCTGCCAGTTCCACCCGACCGCGCTGGCGCTGCCGGGCACCGAGTTCGACGGCGCGCTCATCACCGAGGCGGTCCGCGGCGAGGGCGCCACCCTCCTCGACGCCTCCGGCCGCCGGTTCACCGACGAGCTGGCCCCGCGCGACGCGGTGACCGCGGCGATCCTCGACCGGATCGAGGCCGACCGCGTCGAGTGCGTCCGCCTCGATCTCCGCGGGATCGACCCGGCGCGGTTCCCGAACGTGTTCGCCTCGCTGGCCGAGGCCGGCCTCTCGCCCGAGGACGAACCGGTCCCGGTCTCGCCGGCCGCCCATTACACGATGGGCGGGATCGCGACCGACCTCGACGGCCGCTCCTCGCTGCCGGGGCTGCTCGCCGTCGGCGAGTGCTCCTGCACCGGGCTCCACGGCGCCAACCGCCTCGCGTCCAACTCGCTCAGCGAGTGCTTCGTGTTCGGCCGCCGCGCCGGACGGGCCGCGGCTACCGCCACCTTGGAGGGAGACCGACCGCCGCTCCCCGAGCGCCGCTTCGTCCCGCCGGCCGAGGCGACCCGCGACGCCGTATGGCGGCTCGCGGGGCCGATGCGGCGCCTCGAGCTGCTGCGAGAGCTGCTCGGCGATCCCTACCCCCTCGCGGTCGCGATCGCCGCCGCCGCGCTGGATCGCGAGGAGTCGCGCGGCGGCCACCTGCGGGCCGACTTCCCCCACCTCGACCCCGGCCTCGACGGCGTTCACATCGTCGTCGGCCCCGACGGGGCCACGCGCCGCGAGACATGGCGGTGAGGCGGGCCTGATCCGATGCTGCTCGGAGTCGACGTGGGCGGAACCTTCACCGACGCGGTCCTGGTCGACGGCGAGCGGATCAGGACCGCCAAGGTCCCGACGACGCCCGAGGACCAGTCGGTCGCCGTGATCGCCGCGGTCGAGCAGGTGCTGGGCGGCGAGGACCCGGGCGAAGTCGAGGTCTTCGCGCACGGGATGACGGTCGGGACCAACGCGCTGCTCGAGGAACGCGGCGCGCGCACGGCGTTGATCGCGACCGCCGGATTCGGCGACCTGCTCGAGATCGGCCGCCAGAACCGGCCCGAGCTCTACCGCCTCTGCACCCCGAAGCCGGCGCCACTGGTCGCCCCGGAGCTGCGGCTCGAGGCGGCCGAGCGGGTCGGCCCGGACGGAGTCCTCGCGGCCCTGCCCGCGAACGAGCCGGCGCGGCTCGCGGCGCTGGTCCGCAGGGCCGGGGCCGAGTCGGTTGCGATCTGCCTCCTCTTCTCCTACCTCGATCCGTCGCACGAGCGGAAGCTCGCCGAGCACCTGCGCCGCGAGCTGCCCGAGGTCCATGTCTCGGCCTCGCACGAGGTCCTGCCCCGGATGCGCGAGTTCGAGCGCTGCTCGACGACCGCGATCGACGCCTACCTCTCGCCGCTGCTCGGCCGCTACCTCGACGCGCTCACCGCGGCGGCCCAGGACGCCGGCCTGCCGCGCCCTCTTGTCATGCAGTCCTCGGGCGGGGTCGCCGACGCCGGCGAGGCGGCGCGCGCGGGCGCCTGGAGCGTGCTGTCGGGACCTGCCGGCGGCGCGGTCGGAGCGGGCCTCGTCGCCGGCGCCGAGGGTGACGGGAACGCGATCGGCCTCGACATGGGCGGCACCTCGTGCGACGTCTGCGTGGTCGAGGACGGCCGCGTGAGGAGGACCGACTCGCGGATGCTCGAGGGGCGGGTGGTGCAGCTGCCGATGGTCGACGTCCACACCGTGGGCGCCGGCGGTGGCTCGATCGGGTGGCGCGATCCGGGCGGGGCGCTGCGGGTCGGGCCGCGCTCCGCCGGGGCGGTGCCCGGCCCCGCCTGCTACGGGCGCGGAGGGACCGTGCCGACCGTGACCGACGCCAACCTCCTGCTCGGCGTCCTCGGCGCGGACTCGACCCTGGCGGGAGGTGTAGACCTCGATGCCGATGCCGCCCGAGCCGCGGTCGGGTCCCTGGCCGAGTCGCTCGGGCTCGGCGAGCTCGAGACCGCCGAGGGGATCGTGCGGATCGCCAATCAGGAGATGATCCGCGCGCTCCGCGTGGTCACCGTCGAGCGCGGCGTCGATCCCCGCCGCTTCGCGCTGCTTCCGTTCGGCGGCGCCGGACCGATGCACGCCGCCGCGATCGCGGCCGAGCTCGAGATCGGGCGGATCCTCTGCCCGCGGGCGGGAGGAGTCCTCTCGGCGCTCGGGCTCTGCGCGTCGGACAGGCGCCGGGACACGACCCTGACGGTGATGCTCGGCGGCGGGGACCTGACCCGCGAGCGGGTCGCGTCCGAGGTCGATTCGCTGATCGCCGAGCTCGGCCGCGACCTCGTTCGAGCCGAGCCCGAGATCTTCTACGAGATGCGGTACGCCGGCCAGGCCTTCGAGCTGCCGGTCCCGGGCGATGCCCGTCCCGACCCCGTCGACCTCGTCGACCGCTTCGAGCGGGCCCACGAGGAGCGCTATGGCCACCGCGATCCCGACGGCGAGGTCGTCCTCGTCCACATCCGGCTGGCGATGGTCGTCGCCGGCCCCCGACCCGCGCTCGCCGCGGCCCGCGGCGGCGACCTCGCCGAGACCGGCCGCCCGATCCGGTTTCGGGGCGAGTGGCTCGAGACGCCGGTTCTCCGCGGGGAGCCGGGGACCGGGCTGAGCGCGGAGGGGCCGGTCGTCTTCGAGCTGCCGGAGGCGACGTTCGTCGTCCCGCCCGGCTGGTCGGCGCGGGTCGAGAAGACCGGGACGATCGCGGCGGAGGTGCAATGATCGCGGAGCGAGCCAAATGAGCACGATCTGGTGCTTCGCGCAGCGAGCGAAGCGGGAAGGGTTGTGGAAGTGAGCGGGCTCGACCCGATCACGCTGCAGGTGATGATCGGCGGACTCCGCGCCGCCTGCGACGAG
This sequence comes from Solirubrobacterales bacterium, assembly GCA_036557525.1. Taxonomy (GTDB): domain Bacteria; phylum Actinomycetota; class Thermoleophilia; order Solirubrobacterales; family 70-9; genus VRUE01. The sequence continues at coordinate 15,509 of DATBHH010000033.1, forward strand.
ATGGGCGCGACCCTGATCCGCTCCGCCTACTCGGCCAACATCAAGGAGCGCCAGGACTGCTCGACCGCGCTGTTCGACGCCCGCGGCGAGCTGGTGATGCAGGCCGAGCACATCCCGGTCCACCTCGGGTCGATGCCCGACGCCGTCGCCGCGGTGCTCGATCTCGAACAGCGTCCGGGCGAGGCCTGGATCCTCAACGACCCCTTCCGCGGCGGGACCCACCTTCCCGACATCACGATCGTCTCGCCGGTGTTCGTCGGGGGTTTGCTGCTCGGCTTCGCCGCCTGCCGCGCCCACCACGCCGACGTCGGCGGATCGACCGCGGCCGGGATGCCCGCCTCCTCGGCACGCCTCGAGGACGAGGGCGTCGTGATTCCGCCGATGCAGGCGAGCATGCACGAGCTCCGCGACATCGCCGCGCAGATGAGGTTCCCGGAGCAGCGGCTCGCCGACCTCCGCGCCCAGCGCGCGGCGAACAGGGTCGGTGCCGAACGGTTGACCGAGCTCGCGCAGCGCCATGGCCTCGACCGCCTGCGGACCGGGATGGACGAGATCCTCGCCTACGCCGAGCGCCGAACCCGCGCCGCGCTCGGAGCGCTCCCCGACGGCGCCCACCGCGCCGAGGAGGTGCTCGAGGACGATGCCGGCGGCGCCCCCCGGGACGTCGTCCTCAGGTTGGAGGCGACGATCTCCGGCGACTCGCTGACGCTCGACTTCGCCGGCACCGACCCCCAGGTCGGCAGCAACCTCAACTGCCCGCTCTCGGTGACGAAATCGGCCGCGTATTTCGCGGTCCGGGTGCTGACCGACCCCGACGCCCCGCCGTCCGCCGGCGCCTACCGGCCGATCGAGGTGCTGGCCCCGGAGGGCTGCCTTCTCAACGCCCGCGAGCCGGCGGCCGTCGCCGCCGGCAATGTCGAGACGTCGTCCCGCGTCGCCGACCTCGTGATCGACGCCCTCGCCGGCGCCCGCCCGGTCCCCGCCCAGGGGCAGGGGACGATGAACAACCTGACCCTCGCCAACGAGGACTTCGCCTACTACGAGACGATCGGCGGCGGCCAGGGAGCCTGTCCCGACGCCGACGGGCCGAGCGCGATCCACGTCGCGATGTCGAACACCCTCAACACCCCGACCGAGGCGCTCGAGGCCGAATTCCCGCTCCGGGTCCGCGAGCTCTCGATCCGCCGCGGCAGCGGCGGCGAGGGGGCGCACCGCGGCGGCGACGGGATCGTGCGCGAGATCGAGGCACTGGCGCCGATGCGCTACACCCTGATCACCGAGCGGCGGCGGCACCCCCCGCGGGGGCGCGGCGGCGGGTCAGACGGGGCCCGCGGGCGCAACCTCCTCAACGGGTCCGAGCTTCCCGGAAAGGCCGAGGGTGACATCGGTCACGGAGACGTCCTGCGGATCGAGACTCCGGGCGGCGGCGGGAGTTCTTAACGAAACATAGATTTTGCGATTTGGGGCTCCTGGTCTAGAATGCCGGGCCTTGGACGGGGCTTCAGCCCGGACGCTGTCCGGGTCGCCTTCCTCCCCAGTCGCCGAGTCATCGACCTCCAGGTACTGCTTTCAAATGCCGATCGCTTTAAAGGAATGGGCCGTGACGGTCCGCGCCCTCGCCGAGGGCGAGCAACTACTCACTCTTCGCAAGGGCGGGATCCGTGAGGAGAACAAGCACTTCGAGCTCGACCATGAGCGGTTCTTCCTCTACCCGACCTTCGACCACCAGCGGAACAACCTCGTTCGCGAGTCCCACCACCCCGAGCTGAGGCGCGCCCTCGAGGAGGGCGTCTGGCCCGACGAGGACCCGCCGCCGCGCGCCCTGCTCCAGGACGGCGGCATTCCCCAGCCGGATCGCGTCCGCCTCCGCTGCTGGGCCGAGGTCACCGATCACTTCACGGTCAACAACCCCCGCGTCGTCGACGAGCTCTCCCCCTTCTACGTCTGGACTCCGGACTATGCCGAGAAGCGGCTGAACTGGAAGCGGCGCCACCCGCTCCACATCCTGCTGCTGCGGGTCCACCGGATCCCGCGCCCGGTCACGGTCCGCGTTCGCGACGAGTACCACGGCTGTCACTCCTGGGTCGAGATCGACCGCGAGCTCCCGTTCGAGGGCACCCCGGTGATGGCGGAGGAAGAGTACGAGCGCGCCCGCCAGGAGATCCAGGCGGTCTGCGCCGAGCGCGAGCCCGTCCTCGTCTGAGCCGAGTTCAGGAGTAGCCTCGCCTGCGATGCCGTGGGTAGAGACGAACTCGCTCAGCTTCACGGCGAGGCACGACAGCGGCGACGCGGCATTCGCCGAGGGAACCCTCGACCGGATGGAGGAACTGCGGCTGCGGCTCGAGGACCGCTTCGCGGTCGTCCCGGGTGAAGTCACGGTCGTCGTCCACACCAACCCGGCGCTGCTCGCGATGGCGCACCCGTTCCTGCCGGCGGCGCGGTGGTCCGCCGCCCCGGCCGGCCGCCGCTACCTCGCGGGCTGGGCGATGGCCAGCGAGCTCCACGTCCTCAACGACCTCCACATGGAACGGCGCGCCGCCGGCGACGACTCGCGCGAGGCGCTGCGCGGCACGGCCGAGCGCCTCTACGCGCAGCTGGTGATCGCCGCCAACAACCCCGACCTGCCGCCCTCCTGGACCCCGCGCCGGTTCGCCCGTTACCTCGGCTGGGCCTGGCTCGTCGAGGGCGCCGCCCAGTACTTCTCGCGCCAGGTGGGCCTCTACCGGGCGGCGGTCATCCGCCGCCTGCGGGAGAGCGCCCGGCCGTCGTTCCCTCCCTCGCGACGCGACGCGGTGATCCTCGGCGGCACGATTTTCGACCTGCTCGAGACCGAACGCGGGCCCGAGGCCTGCGAGCGGCTGGCCCTCGAGCTGCTGCCCGGCGGGAGCCGCCCCACGCTCGAAGCGGCGTTCGACGCGCGCTCCGCCGAAATCGAGGATGCCTGGCGCGACTACCTGCGCGCGATCTCCAGGCCCGCCCCCGGCTAGGCGGCCAGCCCACCGGGAGGCGTCGGTTTTCCGCCCGCAGGGTGGCGGCGCGCCCCATGGCCGCACCGCCCGCCGCTGGCGATCATCGCCGCATGAAAAACCTCAGCTCGCTTCGCCTCACGATTCTGCTCACCCTTTC
>DATBHH010000034.1:0-32705 GCA_036557525.1 Solirubrobacterales bacterium
CGAAATCATCGCCTACGCGGTCTGTTCCGAACCTCCCACTCCGTAGAGCAACAGAATGGATCTCCGCCGAGCGCCCCGGCTGAGGCCGGGGCGCTCGGTGCGTATATCAGCCTAAGTCAGACGTCCAATCTGGCCGAATGGTCAATTCAGTCCGTCCGCCCGTGATCCGAACCGGAGAGTGGACATGACTTCGCGGACCGACAGCCGGGCGACTCCGATGGCCACGATCGGGCTGCTGGCCGTGGTCGCGGTTCTCCTACTCGCCGTGGGTCCCGGCCGCGCCGGTGCGAGCTCCGCCGGCAGAGATGGTTCGAGCGGCGGATCCTTGCGACATGACCACGGCTGGCACGATGGGCCAGGCGATGGCGGCCATCACGGCGACGACGGCCACCAGGGCGACGGCGGCCACCACGGCGATGGCGGCGATCACGGGTCAGGCGATGGCACGGGTGCGACCGGCGAAAACGGTCCGACCGGTCCCACCGGTCCGACGGGCGCGAATGGGCCTCCCGGACCCACCGGCCCGACCGGCCCGCCAGGCGATCGCGGCCCCACGGGACCTACGGGGCCCACCGGGGGCCCCGGTGGCACGGGCCCGGCCGGGGGCATCGGCCCGGCCGGCCCGCAGGGCCCGACCGGAGCCACCGGCCCAACCGGGACCGGAGCCACCGGCCCAACCGGAGGCACCGGGCCGGCCGGGCCTGCCGGCCCACAGGGGCCTGCCGGCCCACAGGGGCCGACCGGAGATAGGGGGCCGACCGGCGCCAGTGGTGGGCCGGGCGAAATCGGCCCAAGGGGACCGACCGGCCCGCCGGGACCGACCGGCCCGACCGGCCCGCAGGGCAAGGCCGGCGCCAACGGCGTGCCGGGTGCCACGGGACCCCCGGGCAGCACGGGCCCTGCCGGCCCCACCGGGGAAAGAGGCCCGACCGGCGCCACAGGTCCCGCCGGCGCCGCGGGCGTATCCGCCAGCCAGATCATCACCGGACTCAGGGATCCGAGCACCTCGTCTGCGGACTGCCCGAACGAAGCGTTCCTCCTGGGCGGCGGTTTCGAACTGGTCGGCGTCGGCGGGGAGCCGCCGAATCCAGACGACGACGTGCTCAAGAGCAGGCCGTCGCCCAGTGGCACCGGGTGGGAAGCAGAGTTGCTTCCGATCGCTGAAGAAACAGAAGTGGTCGCCTACGCGGTCTGCTCGGTTCCGGCTCACGGGGAACCGAGATAAGCACGCGGTCGACGCGCCGATAGCCTCCGCGCGGTGAGAACCGCACTGGTCACCGGGGCATCGACCGGAATCGGTAGGGCCACCGCGATCTGGCTCGATTCGCGCGGCTGGCGGGTCTACGCGGGGGTCCGCCGTGATCAGGATGCGGATTCCCTCCGCGACGCGGGCAGCGATCGGCTGCAGCCGCTGATCCTCGACGTGACCAGCGCCGAGCAGATCGAGGCCGCCGCGCAGCGGGTCGCCGATGAGACTGCCGGCGCCGGCCTCAACGGCCTCGTCAACAACGCGGGAATCGCCGTCCCGGGTCCGCTCGAGACCTTGCCGATCGACGAATTCCGCCGCGCGCTGGAGGTGAACCTGACCGGACAGGTCGCGGTCACCAAGGCGGTGCTGCCGTCGATCCGCGCGGCCCGCGGCCGGATCGTCCTCAACACCTCGATCGGCGGGATCTTGGCGATCAAGATGTTCGGCGCCTACCACGCCTCGAAGTTCGGCCTCGAGGCGGTCGGCGACGTCCTCCGCCAGGAGCTGGCGCCGTGGGGGATAGGGGTCTCGATAGTCGAGCCGGGGGCGATCGCGACCCCGATCTGGGAGCGCGGGGTGAGCGAGGCGGACGTCCTGATCGAGAGCTTCTCCGAGCAGGAGAGGGCGCTCTATCCGACCTACATCGCCAGGTACGAGAAGATCGCGCGGGACGCAGAGGCGCGGGGGATGCCGCCGGAGAAGGTCGCCGCCACGATCGAGAGGGCGCTGACGTCGCCCCGGCCCCGGACCCGCTACCTGGTCGGGCCCGACGCGCGCGGTCAGGCCCTGCTCGTGCGCCTCCTGCCCGACCGCGCCATCGACCGCCTGATCTCGCTGCTGACCGGCATCTGAGCAGGGCTCAGCCGGTGGCGGCCAGGGCCTCGCGCTCGCTCTCGATCGTGATCAACGTCATCTCGCATCCCGTCGACCGCGCCACCGTCTCCGCCTCGTCGAGCAGCTCGGATACGCCCTCCTGACCGGCGGCGGCGCGGGCTTTGGCCAGAGCCCGCAGGCCGAGGGGAACCGACCAGAGAAGCCTGTATTTCCGTCCCTTCTCCACCGCCTCCTCGGCGACGGCGACGGCCTCCTCGATGCGGCCGACGCCGGCCAGCGCTTCGGACCTGACGGCGGCCCGCCAGACGGCCATCTCGCCGCCCTCGGGCATCGCCTCGCGGAAGATGCGCTCCGCCGTCTCGATCGAGTCGAGGGCCGACTCGAAGTCCCGTGCCAGGAGCTGGCAGGCGGCGAGGCTCGCGGTCGCGATCGTCCGCGAGAAGACGTCGCCGAGCCGCTCGGTCGACTCGAGGCTCCGCCGCGCAAGCTCAAGTCCCTCGTCGACGTCGCCGCGGAGCCCGACCAGGAAGGCGTGGTTGCTCTTGACCCAGCACGCGGTCTCGGGATCGCCATCTTCCTCCGCGATCTCAAGCGCTTTCGCGAACAGCTCCCCGGACTCATCGAGGCGGGCGCGCTCGCGCATCGCGAGGCCCTTGCTCATGTAGGCGTAGGCGAGCGGACTCCCGACCAGGACGCCGGCTCCGAGCGAGCGGTCGCCGTCGATCAGCTCGATCATCTCGTCCAGCACGGCTTCGAAGCCATCGAGGTCCCCGAGGATCAGATGCGGGTAGGCGGCGATCGCGCGGATCGCAACTCGGAGGTGCATGTCGCCCGCCTCGTCGGCGAGAGCGGTCGCCCCCTCGGCGGCCGCAATCCACGCATCCGGGTCGCGCAGCCTCCCGGGACGGACTTCGGTCGCGGTCCTCAGCAGCGCCAGCGAATGGCTGTCGCCCTTCCGGGTCGCGATCTCCTCCGCTTCGGCCACCAGCTTCGCTTCCTCGCCCTTGTCCATCCCCAGCCGCCAGGCGTAGTCGAGGAGCATCAGCCGCGAGTTCACCGCGAGCGCGGCCGCTTCGGCGTCCTCCTCCGGGTCGGGGACCAGGCGCATCACCGACTCCCACATCCGCATCGCTTCGCGAGGCTGGCTGTGCCCTGCCCAGTAGGCGCCGCGGGCCGACCAGCGGGCGGCCTCGCGAAGCTCGCCGCCAGCCTCGAAGTGATGGGCGATCAATCCAGCCAGCTCGTCGTGCCGCTCCGGGTTGAGGTCGATCGTCGCCCGCGCCACCGCCGCGTGGGTCCGCGCCCGCTGCTCGGCGAGCTGGGTTCCGTAGGCGACCTCGCGGGTGAGGGGGTGGCGGAAGGCGATCACCCGCTCCGGGTAGAGCTCGGCCTCGTAGAGGAACTCGGCGTCGATCGCCGTCCGCAGGGCCTCGGCGCAGGCCTCCTCGTCCTCGAACCCCGAGACCCGCATCAGCGCCGGCTGGCCGACCTCCTTGCCGGCGACCGACATCGCCTGCAGCAGGCGCTTCGCGTCGGGGTCGAGGCGGTCTACGCGGGCGGCGAGGACGGTCTGGACGCTGGCGGGGACCCTGACGTCGCAGACCGGCTGCACCAGGCGCTGGGACCCTCGCTCGCCCTCGAGCATCCCGCTCTCCGAGAGCTCGCGGACGATCTCCTCGATGAAGAACGGGTTGCCCGCGGTCCGCTCGTGGAGCATCTCGGCGAGCCCGTCGAGCGACGGGTCCTCGCCGACCAGGTCGCGCAGGAGGGTCTCGGTGTCGGCGGGCCCGAGCGGCTCGAGCGGGATATTTCGGTAGTTCGGCAGCTCGTTCCAGCTCGGCGAGTACTCCGGCCGGTAGTTGAGGATCACCAGCGTCTTCGTCCCCTCGACCGACCCCAGCAGCTCCCCCAGCAGCGCGTCGCTGCCCTCGTCCATCCAGTGCAGGTCCTCGATCACGCTGACCGAGGCATTGCGCCGGTTTGGAGCGTGCAGGAGCTTGCAGAGCAGCCCGCGAAGAGCCCGTTGACGGGCCTCGGGGCTGAGCTGTGGGCCCGGCCGGTCGGGGTCCGGCAGGCCCATGAAGTCGAAGAGGATCGGGAGGTCGTCGATCAGGACGGGGTCGAGGAGCAGCGCCCGCCCCGCGATCCTCTCGCGGGACACCCGCTCGGAGTCGGAGTCCGAGACGCCGAAGTAGGCGCGGAGGATCTGCAGGACCGGCGCGAACGGCGTCTCCTGGCCGTGGGCCTGGGCCTGTGCTTCGTAGACCTCGATCCCCTGGGCGCGGCATCGCTCGGCGAACTCGGCGGTCAGGCGGCTCTTGCCGAGGCCGGCTTCGGCCGTGATCCCGATCACGGCGCCCGCGCTCGCCTGCGCGGCCTCGAGCCCCTCCTCCAGAACCCGCAACTCGGTCTCGCGCCCGACGAAGCGGGAGAAGCCGCGTTCACGCGAAAGATCTAGCCGCGAGCGGGCCGAGCCGATCCCCTCCAGCTCGTAGACCCGGACCGGGCGGCTCGAGCCCTTGATCTCGAACTCGCCGAGGTCCTCGAGGTCGAGGAATCCCCGCGCCTGCTCGGCAGCCGCCTCTGCGAGGTAGGCCCTGCCCGGCTCGGCGAGCGCCTCCATCCGCTGTGCGAGGCCGACCGTGTGGCCGATCGCGGTGTAGTTGCCGTCGCCGCCGTCGCCGATCGCCCCGGCGATCACCTCGCCGGAGTTGATCCCGATCCTGGTCGAGAAGTTGAGGCCGTGCATGCGGCGCAGCTCGCCGGCGTACTCGGAGACGTCGTCGAGCATCCGCAGCGCCGCGTAGCAGGCGCGCCTCGCATGGTCCTCGTGGGCGATGGGCGCCCCGAACACGGCCATGATCCCGTCGCCGGTGAATTTGTCGACCGTCCCCTCGAAGCGATGAACCGCCTCCGAGAGGATCGAGAAGAAGCGCTGCATGATCGACCGCCACTGCTCGGGGTCCTGCTGCTCGGCCATGTCCATCGATCCCTGGACGTCGGCGAAGAGCACCGTCACGAGCTTGCGCTCGCCCTCTGGCTCAATCCGCTCGGACACACTCATCGCCATGGCTCCTGGCAATCGTAGCCACGCCGCCTCCTATACTGAGCCCTGACCGATTGACTGGTCAGTCAACCGGGACCGAGAACGAGAGCGCACCGAGAGGAAGACTTGCGGGCAGCCGCCGTACAGCTCAATTCGACCGAGGACAGGGCGAGGAACCTCGCCACCGCCGAGAACCTGGTCCGCGCCGCCGCGGCCGACGGCGCGAGCCTCGTCGCCCTGCCCGAGAAGTGGAACCTTCTGGCCGGCGGCGAGCAGCTGCTGGCCGGGGCCGAGCCGCTTAACGGGCCGAGCCTGACCGCCGCCCGGGGCTGGGCGCGGGAGCTCGGCATCCACCTTCTCGCCGGCAGCATCTCCGCCGCCATCGGACAACGGGCGCAGAACACCTCGGTCCTGATCGGCCCCGACGGCGCCGACCTCGCGGTCTACCGCAAGATCCACATGTTCGACGTCGACGTCGGCGGGGTCGCCTACCGCGAGTCCGCGTTCGAGGAGCCCGGCGCCGAGATCGTCATCGGCCCCCTCGGCGAGGCCGATCTCGGGCTGACCGTCTGCTACGACCTTCGCTTCCCCGAGCTCTACCGGATCCTGGCGCTGCGCGGCGCCCGTCTGATCTCGCTCCCATCCGCCTTCACGTCGACCACCGGTCGCGACCACTGGGAGGTGCTGCTGCGGGCCCGCGCGATCGAGAACCAGGTCTTCATCGTCGCGCCGAACCAGATCGGCACCGCCGCGCCCCACTACGACTCCTACGGGCACTCGGCGATCGTCGACCCCTGGGGGAGGCTGCTCGCCACCGCCCCCGACGAGGAGTGCTTCATCGCCGCCGACCTCGACCTCGCCGCCCAGGACGAGGTCCGCGAGTCGCTGCCCTCGCTCGCCAATCGGCGGCCCGAGGCCTACGCCTGGCCGCAGCTGCTGGAGTTCCACGCCTGATGGCCTCCAAAGCGCCTCCGATCGACAAGCGGCGCCAGATCCTCGACGCGGCGATCCGGGTCTTCGCCCGCCAGGGCTTCCACTCGACCAGGGTCTCCGACATCGCCGACGAGGCCGGCGTCGCCTACGGCCTCGTCTACCACTACTTCAAATCGAAGGAGGAGGTGCTGAACGAGCTCTTCACCGAGCGCTGGTCGCTGCTGCTGGCGGCGATCGACGAGGCCGACTCGGCCGACCTACCGCCCCGCGCGAAGCTCGAGACGGTCGCCGGCTTCATCATCGAGTCCTACCGCCATGATCCCGAGCTGATGAAGGTGATCATCGTCGAGGTGACCCGGGCCGCCAACTCCTTCGGGCAGACCCACCTTCGTGAGATCCGCCGCGCCTACGACTCGATCGCGAGGATCGTCGCGGAGGGCCAGGAATCGGGCGCGTTCCGCTCCGACATCGATCCCGCGTTCGCCTCGATGTCCTTCTACGGGGCGATCGAGCAGCTGCTCTCCGGCTGGATCTTCGACCTGATCCCGGCATCCGACTCGGACTTCGCGAAGGCAAAGGATTTTGTCGTCGCGACGATCTGCGACGGCCTCGAGCCCCGATAGGTAAGGTCGGGCCCTGCCGGGTATGGACAACGACATGGTGAAACGTCTCGTTTGGAGCGGAGTGCTCGCGGCGAGCAGCGCCCTGGCCAGCATCGTCGCGTCGCGCCTGGCGGCCATTCTCTGGCGGCGGGTCTTCGACGAGGAGCCGCCCGAGTAGGGCGCTCTCGATGTCGGGTCCGGGCGTCACCCCACCGAGCCCCACCGACGAGAAGTCGGTCGGCGAGCTGATCTTCGACGTCTCCGAGAAGGTCTCGACGCTCGTCCGCGAGGAGATCGAGCTCGCGAAGGCGGAGATCAGCGAGAAAGTCGGAAAGATCCTGCGCGGCTCGGCCGTCGGCGTCGCCGCCGGGGTGTTCGCCTTCCTCGCCCTGATCCTCGTCATGGAGGGGATCGCCTGGCTTCTCAACGAAGAGGTCTTCAACAACGCCTGGGCCGGGTTCTTCATCGAGGCCGCGATCTTCCTCCTGATCGCCGCCGGCGCCGGGTACTTCGCCTACCGCTCGGTCCAGGCGGGCGCGCCGCCGGTTCCCCAGCAGGCGATCGAGGAGGCGAAGCTGACTCGCGAGATGCTGGAAGGGGAAGAGAGGCTCAAGGCCGAGGTGCAGGCGGAGGCCGAGGCGAAGGCGAAGGCAGAGGCGAAATCGTGAGCGCCCGGCCCGAGCAGGCCCGGCCCGCCACCACCGGCCGCCCCGGCCGGTCGGCGGCCGAGATCCGCCGCGACATCGACGTCCAGCGCCAGGACCTGGGCCGATCGGTCGAGCTCCTGCGCCACCGGTTCGCCGAGCTCACCGACTGGCGCCGCCAGGTCCGCGAGCACAAGAACGAGCTCGTGATCGGAGCCGCCGTCGTCGGCTTCGCGATCGGCGGCTTCCTCGCGCTGAAACGCCGGAGGTAACCCGAGCGGGAGCAGAGGAGCCGGCGCTCTATTCCAGGACGCCGGTGGTGACGCTGCCGACGCCGAGCAGGCCGGGGCCGGCGTGGGCGCCGATCACGGGGCCGATCTCGGAAATGAAGGCCGGCTCGCAGCCGAAGATCTCGCGGCAGTCGTCGGCGAGGGTTTCCGCCGCGTCCAGATCCTCGATGTACTGGACGACCCAGGCGTCGGCGCCCGACTCGTGACGCTCGCGCGCATATTCGCGCAGCCGCTCGATCGACCGCGACCGGGTCCGGACCCGCTCGATCGGCGCGATCTCGTCTTCGAGCGTGAGGATCGGCTTGATCTTCAGCGCCGAGCCGATCCAGGCGCGGGCGCCGCCGATCCGGCCGCCGCGCCGCAGGTACTCGAGGGTGTCGATCGCGAACCACATCTTCAGCTCCTCGCGCGCCTGCCGTGCGCGGGCCACCGCCTCCTCGCCGCCGGCGCCGCCGGTCGCGGCCGCCGACGCCGCCACCGCGCAGAGCCCCATCCCGCCGCATGCCGATCGCGAGTCGAAGATGTGGATCCGCTCGCCCCCCTTGCCCTCGGCGATCAGCCGCTCGCGCGCCTGGCCGGCAGCCTCGAACGTCCCCGAGATCCCCGAGGAGATGTGGATCGAGGCAATTTCTCGGCCCGAGTCGAGCAACGGCTCGTAGATCTCGACGAAGTCTCCGACCGAGGGCTGGGAGGTCGTCGCCGCCCTCTGCGACGCGCGCAGCTGCTCGTAGAAGGCGTCGTAGTCGGTGATCTCGGCCTCCGGCTTCAGGTCGCCGTCGATCGAGACGTAGAGGCTGATCTCCTCGATTCCCCGCTCGGCGATCAGCTCGCTCGGCAGGTAGCACGTCGTATCGCAGACCACGGCGGTCTTTGCTCCCTCGCTCAAGCTCGCGATTCTCTCAGACCGGCAGCTACACTTAATGAAGTGACCGAGACCGATACACCGAAGGCTGCAATCACCCTCAGCGACAAGGCCGTCGCCAAGATCGGCGAGCTGCTCAGCGGCCAGGACGACTCCGAGGGCCAGGCGCTGCGGGTCGCCGTCCGCGGCGGCGGCTGCTCCGGGTTCCAGTACGCGCTCGCCTTCGATCAGGCCAAGGACGACGACCACGTCTTCGAGGTCGATGGGGTCTCGGTCGTCGTCGACAAGGTCAGCATGCAGTTCGTCCTCGGCTCCGAGGTCGACTACGTCGAAGGCCTCCAGGGCGCCGGCTTTCAGGTCAACAACCCGAATGTCGTCGCCGCCTGCGGCTGCGGCTCCTCCTTCCAGGTGAAAGAGGACGCTGCGGCAGCCGCCTCCGCATAGGGGTTGTCGGGAGAGGTTGGATTTAACCCCGCTTGGGGTCGGCTTTGCCGCCCCTTCACCCGGCCGAGCGCAGAATGTGCCGACCGGCAAGAAGGAGCGAAAAATGAAAAACAGAAAGGCCAGGATCGCGGCGGCCTCGACAATCCTGGGTCTCGGTGCCCTCGGCGGCGTCGCCCTGGGGACGAATCACGGGATGCCGGCGCAGACGGCGCAGGTCCGACCCGGGTCCGGACCCATAGTCACCGGTGCCAGCGGCACGGCGGTGCCGACCAGCCAGGTGAACGTCGAACGCACCGGGACGAGCAACCGCCCCCCGATTGTCACCAGGGCCAGCGGCGGCCCGGCCGCGGTCGAACCCTTCGACGACTGAGGATCGATGAACCCAGGGCGGCTGTGGCGAGTATCTCCCGGCAACCCCCCGTCGAGCAGAGGAACCAGGATGAGCTCAAGACAGAGAGTGTTGGTGATTGCGAACCGGACCGCCGACTCCCCGGACCTGATCGAGGCCCTGCGCCGGCGGCTCGGCGAGGAGGGCACGAGCTTCACCCTCCTCGTGCCGGCCGTCCCGCATGGGCTTTCCTGGGCGGCGAACATGAAGGCGGGCTGGTCGGCGGCGATCTCCCGCGCCGAAGCCGCTTCGCAGCGGATGCGGGCCGGCGGCATCGCGCTCGAGGAGGTCATCGTCGGGGACCCGGACCCCTTCGCGGCCGCCGGCGACGCGCTCCACGCGGGCGGGTTTGCGGAGGTGATCGTCTCAACCCTTCCCCGTGGCATCTCGAACTGGCTCAGGCTCGGGCTCGCCGACCGCCTGCGCCGGGCGTTCGCAATCCCTGTGACTCAGGTCAGCGCGCATCCACGGGCAAGGCCGGCGCTGGTCAGGCGAAGAGAGCCGGTGGGCGTTCCGTCCTGAACTTGGGCGGCTATTCGATCTGCAGCGGAGGCGCCTGCGCCGGCGGTGCCGCGTGCAGGGCGCTCGCCGGCTGCTCGACCCCGAGGGCCTCGGCCAGCTCGCCCGACTCGTACATCTCCTCGACGATGTCGGCGCCGCCGATCAGCTCGCCGTTGACGTAGAGCTGCGGGAAGGTCTGCCAGTCGGAGATCTCCGCGGTGACCTCGCGCAGCGGCTGCAGCACCGGCAGCACGTCGATCGCCCCGTAGTCGACGTCCATCGCGTCGAGGACCTGGACGACCCGCATCGAGAACCCGCAGCGCGGCGCTTCCGGCGTGCCTTTCATGAACAGCAGCACTGGGTGGCCGGCGATCAGCTCTTCGACCTTGCTCTTCAGCGCGGGATCGGACATCGGCAACAGGGTAGCGACATTCTGTCGCCTACCCATCCGCCTCCGACCGCGGGAGCGAGGGAGCATCATGGTCTGATCCCTGCGACCGAGGGGGAGCCGAGGAGGCGGATGGAATTGATGTCCTGATCGAGAGGGCGTGGATCTGGCCGTCCTCGAAGCGCTCGACCACGGCCGCCTTGACGAGCCGGTGCTGGTCGATCCGCGAGAGTCCCTCGAACTGGGGGGCGGCGACGGTCGCCCGCAGGTGGTCGCCGGCGCCGGTCTCATCGACCACCTCGACCTCGGCGCCGGGAAGGCTCGTCTCGATCATCGACTTGATCTCCGCCAGATCGGCCATCGCGGCGCGATTCTACGAGGTGCCCGGCGCGGGCTAGGATCGCCCGGTGGGGTGGGAAGAGATTCGATTCGGGGCCGGCCCGGACAAATGCGTCGGGCGCCTGTTCAGGCCCGATTCCTCCACCGGAACCCTCCCGTGCCTGGTCATGGGATCGGGCTTCTCCTGCGTTCGCGACCAGGGCCTCGATGCCTTCGCCGAGCGCCTCGCCGCGGCCGGGTACGCCGCCCTCGCCTTCGACTACAGACACTGGGGCGAGAGCGACGGCGAGCCGCGCCAGCTGTCGAACGCGCGCCGCCAGCGGGCCGACTGGAGGGCGGCGGTTGCCGGTGCCGCTGCGGAGGAGGACATCGATTCCGAGCGGATCGGGCTCTGGGCCTACTCGCTGGGTACCGGCCATATCCAGGCCCTGGCCGCCGCCGGCCTCGATGTCGCGGCGCTCGTCTGCGTCGCCCCGCTTCTCAACGGGCGTAGCAGCCTGCTGCACATCGGCGGCTCTCGCCACGTGGCGAGGCTCACCGGAGCGGGAGTCCGCGATGCGGCCAGGGCCCTGCGCCGGGCCGAGCCCTACCGGATCCGCGCGATCGGCGAGCCCGGTTCGCTATCGGTGATCAACAGCCCCGAGGCGGCTGACGGCTTCGCCGCGATCACCCCGCCGGGCTCGAGCTGGCGCAACGAGGTCTGCGCCCGCGTCGCCCTCACGCCTCCGTACAACCTGGTCAGGAAGGTGCCCAGGATCCGCTGCCCGGTCCTCTACTGCGTCTTCGAGGCCGACGACGTCAACCCGCCCGAGCTGGGCCGCCGCGCCGCTCGGCTCGCCCCTCGCGGCGAGCTCCGCGAGTACCCGGGCGGCCATTACGCGGCCTTCTCGGAGACGGTCTTCGAGCGCCTTCTCGCCGACCAGCTCGAGTTCCTCGGCCGCAACCTCGGGACGGGCCGCCCGGCTGCCGGCATGCGGCCCTAACCGCTGATCTTCTCGCCGAGCGCGTCGAGCATCTCCTCGACCGTGACGAACTTCACCCGGGGGCGGCCATGCGGCTCGCCGCGGCCGACCTCGGCCTCGTCGATCGCCTGCCAGTCCTCGAAGCTGACGAACCGGATGCCGCGCTCGGCGAGGAGCTCCTCGACCGCGGCGGGGTCCGGCTCGGCCGGCTCGAGCAGGGTTCCCGACTCGACGTCGGCGAGCAGGTGCCGGACCGTCTCCAGCGCGTCTTTCTTGTTGGTGCCGATCACTCCCGATGGGCCGCGCTTGATCCAGCCGGCGGTGTAGTGGCCGACCCTGTGGCCCGCGTCGTGGGAGTCGAGCACCCGCCCACCCTCGTTGAGGATCAGGCCGCGGCCGTCGTCGAACGGCACGCCCTCGATCGGGATGCCGGTGTAGCCGACCGAGCGCAGGATCAGCCCGCACTCGAGCTCCTCGCGCTCGCCGCTGTCGCGTGCCCGCAGCGACCCGTCCTCCTCGACCAGCTCGTTGCGGCCGATCACGACCGTCTCCACTCTGCCGTCGCCGCGGACCTCGACGGGGGAGGCCAGGAATCGGAGGACGATGCGCTTCCGCTTCCCCTCCGGCTCGCGCTCGGAGAACTCGCGCAGGGTCTCGACGTTGACCCGGGTCGTCTTGTCGGCCTCCTCGGACTCGAGGAAGGCGGCGCTCGCCGGGTCGAGCTCGACCTCGGCGGGGTCGACGACCACTTCGGCGCCCTCCATCTCGCCGAGCTCCTTGATCTCGGGATTGGTGAAGGCGGCCTGCGCCGGACCGCGGCGGCCGAGGACGACGATCTCGCGGATCTCGCTGCGGTCGAGGACCTCGATCGCGTGGTCGGCGGTGTCGGTCTCGCGCAGCTCGCGGTCGGTCAGGGCGAGCATCCGGGCGACGTCCATCGCGACGTTGCCGTTGCCGATCACCACCGCCCGCTCACAGGAGAGGTCGAACCGCTCGTCGCAGTAGTCGGGATGGGCGTTGTACCAGCCGACGAAGGCGGTGGCCGCGTGGCTGCCGGGCAGGTCTTCGCCGGGGATGCCGAGCCGGCGATCGGTCTCGCAGCCGACCGTGTAGACGATCGCGTGGTAGAGGCGCTCGAGGTCCTCGACCTCGATGTCGTGGCCGACCTTGACGTTGCCGAAGAATCGGAAGCCCTCGCGGGCTGCGGTCTTCTCGTAGACGCGTATCACCGACTTGATCTTCGGATGGTCGGGGGCGACGCCGCCACGGACGAGTCCGAACGGGGTCGGGAGGCGGTCGAACAGATCGACCTGGGCGTGCGTCTCCTCGTCCTTGAGGATGTGCTCGGCGGCGTAGAAGCCGGATGGGCCGGCGCCGACGATCGCGATGCGGACGGGGTTCTCCGGTGTTCCGATCTTGCTCATCTCGAAATTCTGACCTTTCGCGGGACGCGGAAGGATAGGGAACGCGCGTTCGCTAGGTCGCCGCAGCGACCGCGCTCGCCGTCCCGTCGAGGGCGTCGAGCGCCCTGCGCGGCGACATCGCGACGCAGGTGAAGATCGGGGTCTCGCGCTCGGTGTAGGCGCTCGACTCGGTCGGCCGCAGCTCCTGGACGAGATCGAGGAACTCGCCCGGGTCGTCGCCCTCGAATGCGACGACGAACTCCTGGTCGTCGAGGCCGAACGAGTAGGTGGTGTTGATCGTGATCTCGGGGTGGCGGCGACCGACCTCGATGTGGCTCCTCATGATCCGGCCGCGCTCCTCGTCGGGCAGCCCGTACCAGCGGCGCTGCTTGACCATCGGGTAGAGGAACAGGTACCTGCGCTCGGAGACGCAGATCTCCGGTCGCGCCGCCTCGTCGGAGTACTGCGAGCGTTTCGTCATCGAGAGATAGGAGTAGGGGGTGGTCGCCCACTTCGCCAGCCCGCTCTGGCCGAGAACGACGTGGAAGGTGTGGAGGTCGTCGAGGTTGGGGCTCTGGGTGAGCAGGAGGAGGTCGACGTCGCCGCGCGTTCCTATGGTTGAGTAAGCGCGGAGCGAGCGGTCGAGGGCGAAGTCCTCGCAGGCGGCCAGGAACTCCCGCTTGTCCGCCGCGCGCAGATCGGCGTCGCGGCGGCGCCACTCGGGGTCGATCTTGAAGAAAGTGAACTTGGCGAACGTGCGGTCGGCCATCGGGATCACGATAGCGGTGGCGATCGCGGCGGCGCTCGGTTCGGCGCCCTCCCGGGCGGTTGCCGCACCCACGGCGACGGTCGTCTGGGTCCCGCGGGGGACCCCTGCCGAGTACCTCGCCGATCTCGGCCTCTCGCCGGGGCTGATGAGCGCCGGGCTGGGCTCGGTCCCGGCGGGCCAGACGTATCTCGACATCGGTCAGGGGAACCGGGTGTTCGACTCGCTCTATGACCCGTCCGATCTTCCGGTTCAGGTCGGCGACGACGTCTGCGCCCCCGTGCGCTCGGGCCCCATCGTCAATAGGGCGGAATCGGCGCCCGCCGAAATCGTCCCCGGATTGCTGGCGACGACGCTTGCGAACGCCGGCAGCCGCTGCCGGGTCCGCAGCGCCTCGCTGCGCCGGCTCGCGCGCCTCGTCGGCACCCGCCGCGGCGACCAGTTGGTGATCGCGATCGAGCGGCCTCCCCCGGCAACCGACCGGCAGCTGTCGATCGGGATCGCCGGCCCGGGCTTCGACGGCAACCTGACATCCGACAGCACCCGCCTCGACGGCTACGTCCTCTCCACCGACGTCGCCCCGACGATCCTCGAATTCCTCGGCGTCCCGGTCCCCGACGAGATGTCCGGGCAGCCGATCCGTACGGTCGGCGCGGTCGACGCCGGCGCCGTCGAATCCCTCGGGAACCGGATGGCGGTGATCTCCGAACGCCGCGGACCCGTGATCGGGCTGGCGCTGCTGATCTGGCTCCTCGCCCTCGCCGCGGTGGCCGGGGTGGCCGCGGCCGGGGCTGCGACCCGCGAAGGGGTGCGCGTCGTCGCCCTCAGCGTCGTCTACCTGCCGCTGGCACTGCTGCTCGGCGCCGCGATCGAGCCGAGCAGGACGGTCGAAACCGTCCTGACCATCGTCACGGCGCCCGCCCTGGCCTTCCTGACCCTGCGCCTCGTCGGCGGCTACCGCGCCCTCGCACTCGCCAGCGGCGTGACCGTCGCCGCCTGCGCCGTCGACGTCGTCGCCGGGTCGCCGCTGACCGCGCTGTCGCTGCTCGGGCCCGACCCGGGCCTCGGCGTTCGCTTCTACGGGATCGGGAACGAGCTCGAGGCGCTGCTGGCAGTTCTGGTGATCGCCGGCACCGGAGCGGCGCTGGCCGGCTACCGGCGGCGGCTGCCCCCGGCGCGCGCCGCGGCCGCCTTCCTCGTCGTCGGGCTCGGCCTCGCGTTCGTCTTCGCCCTCGGCCGCTTCGGGGCCGACGTCGGGGCGGCGATCGTCCTTCCGTTCGGCGCCGCGGTCGCCGCCGCCACGATCGGCGCCCGGGGGATCCGCTCGGCGCTGCTGATCGTCGCGGCGCCGGTGGCCGCCGTCGGCGTCCTGGCCCTGATCGACCTCGCGACCGGCGCCAATTCGCATCTCACCCGCTCGGTGCTCGACGCGGGCGGCCTCAACCAGGTGGCGGAGGTCGCCCAGCGCCGGCTCGAGCTTTCCGCCCACAGCTTCGCGCGGCCGGTCGTCTACCTGTTCATGCCGCTGGTCATCGTCGTCGCTGTGCTGGCCTATCTCGGCCGCGACAGGGTCGCGGCCTGGCTGCGCCGGGTCCCGCCGATGCGGGCGGGGATGGCGGGCGCGCTCGCCGCGGTCGTCATCGGCGCCCTCGCCAACGACTCCGGTGCGCTCGTGATCGAGATCGGCGGCGCCTATCTGACCGCGTTTCTCGGCTTCGCCTGGGCTGAGAGCTGACCGCGATCGGCCTGCAGGGGTGTCTCCGGTCCGAACCGATCCATCCTTTAGGCTGTGTGGCCCGTGCGGATCGCCCTCGTCTCGCCATATTCCTGGTCCTACCAGGGAGGCGTGAACAGGCACGTTGAGGCACTCGCCGAGGAGTTTCTCGGCCGCGGTCATCACGTGCGCGTTCTCGCTCCCGTCGACCCCCCCGATCGGCTCAGCCGAGCGCTCCACCGTGCCTCGGCGGAAGCGATCGAGATCCCCGATTACCTGATTCCGCTCGGGCGGACGGTCGGGTTATCGGCCAACGGCGCGGTCTCCAACCTCTCGCCGTTCCCGGCCGGAGGGATCGCGGCGACCCGGCGCGAGCTGCGCCAGGGGGATTACGACGTCGTCCACATCCACGAGCCGCTGGTGCCGCTGATCGGCTGGAACGCCGCGCTCGGCACGGACACGCCGGTGGTCGGCACGTTCCACGCCTACTCGACCAAGCCGGTCCCCAACCACATCGCCTCGGCGCTCGGCGCGCGGCGGGTCTTCAACCGCCTCTCGGCACGGATCGCCGTCTCCGAGGCGGCCGCCTGGACCGGCAGGCGTTGGTTCGGGGGCCGCTACGAGATCGTCCCCAACGGCGTCGACATCGATGCGGCTCCGCGCGGTTCGAAGCCGGCCGGCGAGGAGATGCGGGTCCTGTTCGTCGGCCGCCCGGAGGAGCGCAAGGGCCTGCCGATCCTGCTCACCGCGTTCGGCGCCCTGACCGAGCACGTGCCGTGCCGGTTGACCGTGATCGGCGCCGAGCGCGACGACGTGCTCCGTTACCTGGCCGACCCGGAGACGATGGACCACGTCGACGTCCGCGGCCGCGTCTCCGGCGAGAGCCTCTGGCAGGAGCTCCACGACGCCGACGTCCTCTGCGCGCCCTCGCTCGCCGGCGAGAGCTTCGGGATGGTCCTGACCGAGGCGTTTGCCGCAGGAACGCCCGTGATCGCCTCCGCGATCGCCGGCTACGGCGACGTCGTCAGCGACGGCGTCGACGGGGTCCTCGTCCCGCCGGGCGACCCACAGCGGCTCGCGGAGGAGCTCCAGCGCGCCCACCACGAGCCCGAGCGGCTCGCGGCGATGGGGCGCGCTGCGCGCGAGAGCGCCAAGCGCTACGCCTGGCCGCGGGTCGCCGACCGGGTCACGCGCGTCTACGAGCGCGCGATCGAGGCGCCGGCCCCCGTCACCAGGTCCGAGCGGGCGGCGCACTGGGCCGGCTTGCGATCGGCCGATGGCGGCCCGCCGGCACCACCCCAGAGGCTTCCCTCTCCCGATCCGCCGATCGCGGCCAACGGCAGCCGCGGCCGCCGAATCGCGCGGCGGGCCGGCCTCGCCGTAGCCGGCGCGCTCGGCATCGGGCTGACCGCCCTCGCGGCGCAGAAGATCGGCGTCGACCGGGTCCTGGCGAGCATCGTCCGCTCGGACATCTCATGGGTGCTGATCGCCTGCGGCCTGATGTCGCTGTCTCTCTTCTTCCGCGCCGCGTCCTGGTACTGGATCGCCCGCGCCGCACTGCCGAACCGCTCGGTCCGCCGCCGCGACGTGACCTCGGCGACGATGATCGGCGTCCTGATGTCCGCGACCCTGCCGGCGCGCCTCGGCGAGCCGGCGCGGGCGATGACCCTCGCCCGCCGCACCGGCCGGATGCGGGAAACCTTCCCGGTCCTGCTCGGGACCCTCGTCTCGCAGACGATGCTCAACGTCGTCGCGCTGCTCCTGCTCGGGGTGATCATCGTCTCGACGACCGACCTGTTCCACTCGGGCACCCAGAAGATCTTCGTCTTCAGCCTCGTCCCGGTGGCCGTCCTGCTGCTCGTCCTCCTGGCGCCGATACTGATGCGCCGCAACGGCAACGGCCGCTTGGCCCGCATCGCCGACGCCGCCCACCGGGCGCTGCTTCAGGTCCGGGCGGGATTGAGCGTCTTCCGCACGCCCCGCCGCGGCCTTGCGGCGGCCGGCGCCCAGTTCACGGCCTGGGCGATCCAGCTCACCGCCTGCTGGGCGCTCTTCGCCGCCCTCGGCCTCGACCACATGGCCGGAATCGGGGCCGCCGCCGCGGTCCTCTTCGCCGTCAACGTGACCGCCGTCGTGCCGGCGACTCCCTCCAACATCGGCGTCTTCCAGCTCGCGGTCGTCAGCGTCCTCCACACCGGCTTCGGGATCGGCACCGCCGACGCGCTCGCCTACGGCGTGATCCTGCAGGCGGTCGAGATCGCGACCGCCGTCGCCCTCGGTCTGCCGGCGCTTGTCCGCGAGGGGATGACCTGGAGCGACCTGCGCGTCCAGGCGCTGTCAGCGGCGCCGGTTCGGCTCGAGTCGAAGCCCCGCCCGCGCACTCGCGAGCGCGAGGGCGTCCGGATCTAGCCTTCGAGAATCCGGACGACCCTGGCCAGCAGCGCCTCGGGTTCGGCCGCAAGCTGGCCCCAGGTGACCCGGATCACTCTGTAGCCGGCCGCCGCGAGTTGTTGGTCTCGCCACCGGTCTCGGGCGAACGCCTGCGGCGTCCCGTGGGTCGCGGCGCCGTCGGTTTCGACGACGAGCGACTGCCGGCCCCAGAGGAAGTCGACCTCGATCCGGACCCCGCCCAGGTCGATCGTCACGTTCGAGCTGGGCAGAGGAAGGCCGCGTTCGACCAGCTGCGGCCAGAGCCGAGCCTCGAGCCTGCTGCGGAGGCTGGGCGGGTCCTCCTCGGTCGTCCGCCACGGCGCCAGAAGTTTGCGCAGCTGCGGAGCCCCGCGACGACGGCGACCGGAGAGAACCCGGTCGATCGCGCCGACGTCGAGCGACCGCTGAACCGCCGCCTCCTCCACCAGCCCGCGAAGCGTTCGCCCACCCATCATCCCCCCAGGTCGACCAGCGTCCTGGCCACCGTCGTGCAGGGGATGCCATCGCGGGTCGTGACTTCTTCCGGCCCCGGGAGCGGCACCCGGTGCCAGCGGATGCCGTCGATTCCGCGGCCCCTCTCTCCCGGGCCGGTCAGGTGCGTCAGCGCGAGCGGCTTCTCACTCAATCCGAGCAGAACGGTGGCCGATCCGTGGGAGACCGCCGCTTCCGGGCCGCACGCCAGCGCCGCCGCCTGCATGAGGCCGAGATCGCCGATCGCCGGAAGGCCGACCGCGAACGTCCCGCGAAAGAGCTGGGTGAGGAAGCTCGTCTCCGTCGCGTACGTGATTTGCCCGTCGCTGAGTCCGAGCGCGCGGAGCTGGTCGCGCGAAACCACCCCGTGCTGGCGGGCCGCGAGGCCTCCGATCGCGGCAAACCTCCTTCCGGTGTGGGAAATGTCGGATATTTCGACATAAGTCCCACCGGAAGCGCGATCGCCCCCAAGCGAGAACTGCCGCGCGGCGCAAGACCAGAGGCCGAGCCGCGGTGACGGTCAGGCCTCGACCGGCGTCTCCTCGGGCTCCGCGTCGGGCTCGGACTCGGGCGGCAGCTCGCCGCCCCGCTCGGTGCCGGCGATCAGCTCGTCGCCGGACCTGCCCTCGGGGATGAAGCCGGACTTCATCCCGAAGTAGACCGCCTGGGGGTGGTGGGCGACGATCGCCACCGTCGACTGCTCCGGCATCACGGCGTAGCCGTCGGAGAGGGTCATCCCGATCTGTTCGAGGTCGAGCAGGCGCCAGACCTTCTCGTGCTCGGACTGGTCCGGGCAGGCCGGGTAGCCCCACGAGTAGCGGCGGCCCTGGTCGAGGTCGATCCCGAGCTCGCGGCGTACCTCCGAGTGCAGCCACTCGGCGAGGCCCTCGGCCGACTGCACCCCGAGCCCGTGCACGTAGAGCTGCTCGGCGAACTCGCCGTCGCGCTCGAGCCGCTCGATCAGCTCGGTCACCTCGGGCCCGACAGTCACGCCCTGGAGGGCGACGACGTCGCGCTCGCCGGAATCGATCGGGCGGAAGAAGTCGGCGAGGCAGATCCGGTCGTGCTTGGGCTGGCGCGGGAACACCAGCCGCTCGAGCTCGCGCTCGGGTTCCTCGGGGTCGAAGACGACGAGCTCGTTGCCGTCCGCGCTGCAGGGGAAGTAGCCGAGCCGGGCCCGCGGACGCAGGTAGTCCTGCTCGCGCCACATCCGCTCGAGCCGGTGCGAGAAGCCCTCCTCCTCCTCGGTTCCCTCGACCAGCTGCCGCCAGGCCTCGCCCTTGACCCCTTTGCCGCCCCAGTGGAGCTTGAACAGCACATGGCGGTCGAGGTAGGGGAAGACCTCGGCGAGGTCGACCGGAATCTCGCGAACGCCCAGGAACGGCGGGGTCGGGACCGGGTTGTCCGTGCGGGCGGTGGAACGGACCCTGTCGTCGGTCGTCGGCGGCCCGTCGTCGGCGACGACCGGCTTCTCGCGCAGCTGCTTCGCCTCCGCCCGGATCCGGTCGACGAGGGCGGCCCGCGCCTGCTCATCGACCAGCGCGTCCATCGTGTCGAGCCCCTGGAACGCGTCCTTGCAGTAGAAGACGCCCGGCTGGTAGACGTCGTCGGACTCCTTCCCATGCGGGTAGAGGGTGCGGCGGCCGAAGTCGCGGTTGATCGCGGCGCCGCCGATCAGGACCGGGAACGGGAGATTGCGCTGGTGCAGCTCCTGGACGCAGATCGGCATCTGCTTGGAGGTCGAGACGAGCAGCGCCGAGAGGCCGATCGCGTCGGCCTCGTTCTCGACCGCGGCCTCGATGATCGCGTCGACCGGTACCTGCTTGCCGAGGTCGATCACCGTGTAGCCGTTGTTGGTGAGGATCGTGTTGACCAGCGACTTGCCGATGTCGTGGACGTCGCCGAAGACGGTCGCGATCACGACCCTGCCCTTCGTGTGCCCCTCGATCCGGTCGAGGTAGTTCTCGAGCCGGGCGACGGCGCGCTTCATCACTTCGGCCGACTGCAGGACGAAGGGCAGGATCAGTTCGCCGGCGCCGAACTTGTCGCCGACCTCCTTCATCGCCGGCAGCAGGACCTCGTTGAGGGTCGGGACCGCTCCGATCTTGGAGACCGAGCGGTCGATCCACTCCTCGACGCCGTCCTTCTTGCGGCGCAGGATGTGCCAGTGGAGCGCCTCCTCGGGCTCCATCCCCTCGGTCGGGTCGCCCGCGTCCTCCTCGGTCTCCTCTCCCTTCGACTCGAAGTGGCCGATGAACCGCTCGAGCGCGTCGTCGCGCCGGTTTAAGACGAGGTCGTCGGTCAGCTCCCGCTCCTGCTCGGAGATCTCCGGGTAGGGGGTGATGTGGTTCGGGTTGACCATCGCCAGGTCGAGCCCGGCCTCGACGCAATGGTGGAGGAAGACCGAGTTGAGGACCGCCCGGGCCGGGGGGGAGACGCCGAACGAGACGTTGGAGACGCCGAGCGAGGTCTTCACCCCCGGGATCTCGGCCTTGATCCGGCGGATTCCCTCGATCGTCTCGATCGCAGATGGCTTCCACTCCTCGTCGCCCGTCGTCAGCGTGAAGGTGAGTGCGTCGAAGATCAGCGCCTCCGGGTCGAGCCCGTGCTCCTCACAGGCGATGTCACGGATTCGCTTCGCGATCTCGACCTTCCGCTCTGCCGTCTTCGCCATCCCGACCTCGTCGATCGTCAGCGCGATCAGGGCCGCGCCGTGGGCCTTCGCCAGCGGCGCGACGACGTTGGCCTTGTCGGGCCCGGCCTCGAGGTTGATCGAGTTGACGATCGCCCGCCCCGGGATCTGCTCGAGCGCGGCCCGGATCACCTCGGGCTCGGTCGAGTCGACCTGGATCGGCGCCGGCTGGGTCAGCGAGATCCGCTTGACCACCGCCTTCATCTGCTCGTCCTCGTCGGAGCGCTCGGTCAGGGCGACGCAGACGTCGAGCACGTGGGCGCCGCCTTCGACCTGGTCTTCGGCGACCTGGACGAGGGCGTCGTAGTCCTCGGCGAGCAGCAGTTCCTTGGCCCGTTTCGAGCCCTGCGAGTTGACCCGCTCGCCGACCAGGGTCGGGCGCGGCTCCTGAACCAGCGGGGTCGAGGTCATCATCGAGGAGACCTGCGGCGGGCCGGCCGCGGGGCGCTCGCCGGGCACCCGCCCGGCGACCCGCTCGCGGATCGCGCGGATGTGGTCCGGGGTCGTCCCGCAGCAGCCGCCGACGATCCCGACGTCGTAGCGCTCGACGAACTCGCCAAGCGTCGCCGCGAGCGGCTCCGGCTCTTCGGGGAAGATCGTCTCGCCGTCGGGGCCCTGCAGGGGCAGCCCGGCGTTCGGGATGCAGTGCACCGGGACCGGGCTGTTCTCGCCGAGGAATCGGATCGCGTCGCGCATGTCCTCGGGGCCGGTCGAGCAGTTGAGCCCGATCACGTCGACGTCGAGCGCCGAGAGCGTCGTCAGGACGGCCTGAATGTCGGTGCCGAGCAGCATCTTGCCTCCCTGGGGCAGCAGCGAGACGCTGGTCTGGATCGGCAGCCTCCGGCCGGTCGCCGCGAACGCCTCGCGGGCGCCGAACACCGCCGCCTTGACCTCGAGGATGTCCTGCGCGGTCTCGATGATGATCAGGTCGGCGCCGCCTTCGACCAGGCCGCGGGCCTGCTCGGCGAAGACCTCGACCAGCTTGGCGAAGGAGATGTCGCCGAGGGTCGGGTCGTCGGAGGCCGGCAGGAACCCGGTCGGACCGATCGAGCCGGCTACGAATCGCTCCTCGCCGGCGGCCCGGCGGGCGATCTGCGCCGCCTTGGTGTTGATCTCGAGCGTCTGCTCGCCGAGTCCCCACTCGTCGAGCTTCAGCCGCGACCCCTGGAAGGTGTCGGTCTCGACGACCTCGGCGCCCGCCGCGAGCATCGAGTCGTGAACGCCCTCGATCACGTCCGGCCGGTTCAGCACCAGGGCCTCGTGGCAGCGGCCGAGCAGGCCACCGTAGTCCTCCTGGGAGAGGTCGAACTGCTCCAGGGTCGCGCCCATGCCGCCGTCGAAGACGACGACCCGCTCCCGGGTTGCGGCTAGGTAGTCACGATCTGGCATCTGTCGGGAAGTTCACCTCCATCGCCCCCGGCGTTAGCACCTCACCTCGATCCGGAGATCTCGGCCGGTTGCTGCGGCGTCTGCGGGCCGGGCCCCTCGACCGCTCTCGATGGACTGATCGAAGGGTAGCGGACGGTCGCTCACAAACCATCAAGTTTTCCATCCATGAGATGGAAAACTTGATGGTTTGTCTTAGCCGCGTTTGCCGAGGCGGCGTTTCCAGTCGCGGGCGGTGATCGCCTTGACGACCCGGTTGACCAGGCCCAGCCGGGACTTCGAGTACGGGTACCAGGTCGGTTCGTTCTTGCCCGCGAACCTGGTGACGATGATCGACTCCGGCCGGCAGTACTTCTTGATCCCGTACTCGCCGTGGCGGAACCCGATCCCGGACTGCTTCCAGCCGCCCATCGGCACTCCGACAGCCAGCATGTTCGAGATCACGTCGTTGACATTGACCGAGCCTGCCTCGATCCGCCGCGCCACGCTCTCGGCGCGCTGCTTCTCGCCGAAGACCGAGGCGGCGAGCCCGTAGCGGGTGTCGTTGGCGAGGCGGACCGCCTCCTCGCTGTCGCGCACCTTCATCACGCCGACGACGGGGCCGAAGGTCTCGTCGCGCATCACCTTCATCGAGTGGTCGACGTCGACGAGGACGGTCGGCTCGTAGTAGTCGCCGGCTCCCTCGGCCGCCCTGCCGCCGGTCACGGCGCGGGCGCCGTTGGCGAGAGCGTCGCTGACGTGGTCTTCGATCACCGAGCGCTGGTTCGGCGAGGTGATCGCACCTACGTCCTTTTCCGGCGTCCGGCCGTCGGCCCCCTGACGCAGCCCGCCGACCTTCTTCGTCAGCTTCGCGACGAACTCGTCATAGACGGGCTCCTCGACGTAGATCCTCTCGACCGAGAGGCAG
This sequence comes from Solirubrobacterales bacterium, assembly GCA_036557525.1. Classification (GTDB taxonomy): domain Bacteria; phylum Actinomycetota; class Thermoleophilia; order Solirubrobacterales; family 70-9; genus VRUE01. The sequence goes on from DATBHH010000034.1 coordinate 23,252, forward strand.
ACCTGGCCCGAGTTGAACATCGAGCCCCACGCGGCGGCGTTGGCGGCGCGGTCGACGTCGGCGTCGGAGAGGACGATCATCGGGTCCTTGCCGCCGAGCTCGAGGCTGACCGGGGTCAGCGTCTCGGCCGCCCGCGCCATCACCTTGCGGCCGGTCCGGTCGGAGCCGGTGAACTGGACGCAGTCGGCCTCGTCGACCAGGTGGCCGCCGACCTCGCCGGTCCCGAGCACGCAATCGAAGACGTCGGGGGCGCCGATCTCCTTCTTCCAGGCCGCGATCACGTCGATCAGGCTCAGGGGCGTGAACTCGGAGGGCTTGACGACGACCGCGGCGCCCGCCTGCAGCGCCGGGATCGAGTCGCCGAGGGCCATCGAGAGCGGGAAGTTCCAGGGGCTGATCACTCCGACCACCGGATGCGGGCGATACTGGATCACGAGCTTCTTCGAGGCGACCAGGGCCGACTGGGGGCGGACCGATTCCTCGCCGATGAACCTCTCGGCGTTGCGCCCGTAGAAGTTGATCAGCTCGGCGACGTAGAACAGTTCACTGGAGATGTCGCCGCGGACCTTTCCGGTTTCTGCCTGGATGGTGTCGCAGATCGGATCGAGGTTGTCGAGGATCCAGTCGCGCAGCTTCCCGAGCCAGCTGTAGCGGCCCTCGTTCCCGAGCGCCTCCCACTGGGGCTGGTTGGCGCGCACCCTGGAGACGGTGGCGGCGATCGTCTCAGGGGTGTCGGCCTGGATCGAGCCGACGGTCCCGCCAGTCGCCGGGTTGAGGACCTCGATCGTCTCCGCCGCGGCGCCGCGTGCGCCGCTCTGCGAATCGCTCGCGCCAGTGCTCGTGGTCTCGACCGTGCCGCTCTCCACCGGTGCTCCCTTCGTTGAAACTGGCTGCCTGGCCAAAGACTACCTTGGAACGAGCCTGTAGACCGGTCCTTCGAGCGAGGCGACATAGACCCGGCCCCGGTCGTCTTCGCCGAACGAGCTCGGCGAGGCGACGGTGGGGCCGAGGACGTGGTCGCCGCTCGCCCGGTGCAGGTGCGGGGTCAGGCCTCGCAGCCTGCCCTCGCAGAGGTCGGCGTAGACGTAGTGGCGGTAGAGCGGGCCGAGGCTGCGGTCGCGGACGACGACGCCGCCGATGATCGAGCAGCTGCCGTCACGGCTGTGGGGATAGGCGAAGATCGGTTTCACCGTGCCGCCCGGGTTCGGGGTGCCGCTGTTTTCGTCGCGGTAGACGGAGAAGCCCTCGAACGCGTCCCAGCCGAAGTTCGCACCGGCCGCCCTGCCGACGGTCGTGTAGTCGAGCTCCTCGAACCGGTTCTGGCCGACGTCGCCGATCGCGATCCGCGGCGGGCCGCCGGTCACCGTGTCGAAGGAGAAGCGGAACGGGTTGCGGAGCCCATAGCTGTAGATCTCGCCGCGCCCGGGAGTCGGCCCCGCGAACGGGTTCCCGGACGGGATCGAGTAGGGCCTCCCGTGTGAGGGCCTGGGGTCGATCCGCAGCAGCTTGCCGAGGAGGACGTTCTTGTTCTGGGCGTTGTTGGGCGGGTCGCCGCCCGAGCCGCCGTCCCCGGTCCCGAAGTAGAGGAGGTTGCCGAGGAACTGGAGCTGCCCCCCGTTGTGGTTGGCGAACCCGGGGTGCGGGATCATGATCACCGAGCGTCGCGATCCCGCCGCGGCCCGGGTCGGCGTTCGCCGCTTGAATTCGTCGACGCGGATGTTCCCCTGCCGGTCGGTGTAGTAGACGTAGAAGCGGCGCGAGCGCGCATAGTCCGGAGGGAACGCGATCGAGAGCAGCCCCCGCTCGCCGCCGAAGTCGACGCGGCTCCTGATGTCGAGGAACGGGTGGCGGAGGCGGTGGCCCTTGCTCAGCACCACCACCGTCCCGGGCTGCTCGACGACGAACAGGAGCTTCGGGAAGCCCGGCGCCCCGTCGATGTAGACCGGGTCTTCGAAGGTTCCGATCCGCTTCAGGGCGACGCTGCTCCCTGCCTTTGAGGCTCCTCCCCTGGGGCCTGTCGTGCCGCCGCCGCCGGCGCCGCACGACTGCAGGGCGATCAGCGCGAGCGCGAGGGCGATGAAGCAGGCGCGGGCCCTGCCGTCCATCGTCGAAACGCTACTTGTTGGGGTTCCTCGGTTCCTTGACTTCGACGATTTCGCCGGCGTCGTTGACCGTGATGTTCTGGACCTCGGGGCTGATCGTCGCCGCGAACGAGCCGCCGGGCTTGGCGCCGTCGGCGGTCTTCAGGGTGACGGCGCCGATCGAGCCGATCGAGTAGAGGATCCGGTAGCTGCCCTTCCGCGACGCCGAGAGCTTCCAGACGGCCTCGTTGGCCGCGCCCGGCTTCAGTTCGCCGAAGGTGAAGGTCTTGAGCGCCGCCCCTTCCGCCCCGCCCGGCTTCGAGGAGCCGACCAGTTTCGGATAGTGCCTGGAGAGGACCCAGACCGGCCGGTCGGGCTGGGCGAGGCCGGGCTGCGGGTCGCGGATCGCGAACGGAAGGGTCGCGCCCTTCCCCGCGCGTCCTGCGATCGAGACCGTGTACGTCAGGCCCGGGATCGTGTCTTCGCTTTCGTTGCGGACGCCGATCCTCAGCAGGACGGTCTGGCCGAGGCTCTGTTCGGACGGGAACGAGGCTGTCACCACCTTCACTTCGCGGCTGCCGCTGGGTTCGGAGCTCGAGGAGCCCCCGCAGCCGGCGAGCAGGACGGCGGCGACCACCACGCCGAATGTGGCGGCGACGCCGTTTCGGGAACGCCGGCGAAAAATAGTGAGGCGGTTCCCCCCCGAGAGCTCCAAAGCGGCCGGAACATACCACGCCCTTTTCGGGCCACATTCGCTCCGATGCGGGGGGTTAGCCCGATCTCAACAGTTGCGCCGATTCCATCCCATAGACTCAAATCACTGAGCGGAGCCGCCTGGAAGTGGCTCACCCGCCGGAGGAGCTGATGGAAGCAGCCGCATCGATAGGCAGGAGGTTCTTGCCCGCCAAGTCGTTCTTCGAACAGGTGGGGGAAATGATGCTCCTCACCGGGCGGACGATCATCTCCGCGATCCGCCCCCCGTATCCGTACGGGGAGGAGTTCATCGGCCAGTTCCTGTTCGCGCTCCAGCTCTGCTGGTTCCCGCTCCTCGTCTCGACCGTGGCGATCTGCTTCGGGGCGCCGGGATTGCAGGCCGCGAACGTGCTCAACCTGTTCGGCGCGCTCGACCGGCTCGGCGGCTTCTTCGTCCTCGCCGCGATCCGCGAGATCGCGCCGGCGGTGACGGCCGTCGTCGTCGCCGGCGTCGCCGGCACCGCGATCACCGCCGACCTCGGCGCCCGCAAGATCCGCGAGGAGCTCGACGCGCTCCAGGTGCTCGGCGTCGACCCGATCAAGAACCTCGTGGTGCCGCGCTTCCTGGCGCTGATGCTGATCACCGGCCTGCTCGACATCTACGCCCTGATCTTCGGGATCAGCGGCGGCATCCTCGCCGAGATCCTCTACAACCAGCCGCTCGGCGGGTTCTTCGCGACCCTGTTCTCGAACGCCTCGGTCACCGATCTCTGGGGATCGGTGATCAAGTGCACCCTGTTCGGCGCGATCATCTCGGTGGTCTGCTGCTACAAGGGGATGACCGCCTCCGGCGGCGCCGCCGGGGTCGGCCGCGCCGTCAACCAGGCGGTCGTCATCTCGTTCATGGGGGTCTTCGCGTTCAATTACGTCTTCACCCAGACCCTGCTCGCCACCAACCCCGAGCTGCAGACCATCAGGTAGAGGGTGGGCGCCTGGCTCGAAATTCCCCGCGGCTGGCTCGACTCGTTCGGCGAGATCGCCCGCTTCGGCTCGCGCGTCGCCGGCCTCGTCTACTCCGGCCGGGTCCTCAGGTTCTTCGGCGAGAGCCTGCGTCAGGCGGGGATCCTGATCCTCGGCTCGGCGCTGATCATCTGGGGCCTGATCTTCGTCCTCGGCCTCACCTGCGGGATCGAGGGCGCCTACCTGTTCCGCGCCCAGGGGGCGCCCGCCTACGCCGGGCTGTTCTCCGCCTGGTGCGACCTGCGCGAGGTGCTGCCGTACGCATTCGGGTACATGCTCTCGGCCAAGGTCGGGACCGGGATCGTCGCCGAGCTCGGCGCGATGCGGATCTCCGACGAGATCGACGCGCTCGAGGTGATGGGCGTGCAGCCGGTGACCTTCCTCTGCGCCACCCGCCTGCTGGCGGCCTGGATCACGTTCCCGTTCATGTACCTGGTCGGGATCGGCGTCATGTACTTCGCGAGCTACCTCGCCGTCGTCGAACAGATCGGTGACGTCTCCTCCGGCGGCTACCTGCTGATCTTCTGGATGTTCCAGAACCCGCTGGACCTCTTCTATAGCCTGATAAAGGGCATGTTCATGGCCACCGCGATCGTGATGGTCGGCTGCTATTACGGCTACACCGCGTCGGGAGGCCCGGTCGGGGTCGGCACCGCAACCGCGAAGTCGATGGTTCTGAACATCGTCTTAGTTCACATCATCGGGATGTTGGGAACCCTGGTCTTCTGGGGGGCCAACCCCAGGGCGCCGATAGGAGGCTGACGCAAGGAATGGCGACTGAGAACGAGGAGCCGCAGGACGGGCAGGAGCAGCGGGTCGAGGAGCCGCCGCCCGAGCACACCGGTCCCTACGTGAGCGAGGACGGGGCGGTGATGGGCCGGGACTTCGTGATCCCCGGCGTCGACCCGACCGAGTCGGACCCCTACCGATTCCACACCGGCCGCAAGCGCGACCACGGAGGCGAGGACGCGATCGAGGTCATCGACCTCGTCAAGCAGTTCGGCCGCGCCCGAATCCTCAACGGCCTCAACCTCGGCCTCCCCGAAGACCAGGTCTCGATGGTCCTCGGCCCGTCGGGCACGGGCAAGAGCGTCCTGATCAAGCACATCGTCGGCCTGCTCTACCCGGACTCCGGCGACGTCCTTGTCCACGGCGAATCGATCCCGAACATGAGCGACGACGAGCTCTTCGAGGTGCGGAAAAAGTTCGGCCTCCTGTTCCAGGACGGGGCCCTGTTCGGCTCGATGAACATCTACGACAACACCGCCTTCCCGCTGCGCCAGCACACCGACAAAAGCGAGGAAGAGATCGGCGAGATCGTCAACCGCCGGCTCAAGGAGGTCGGCCTCTCCGAGGCGACCTACAAGATGCCTAACGAGCTCTCCGGCGGGATGCGCAAGCGCGCCGGGTTCGCCCGGGCGCTCGTCCTCGAACCGGCGATCGTCATGTTCGACGAGCCCGACTCCGGGCTCGACCCGGTCCGGACGGCGCTGCTCTGCGAGCTGATCCGCGAGGTCCACGCCGAGAACGGCGGCTGCTATCTGACGATCAGCCACGACCTCAACACCGCACGGCGGATCGCCGACTTCCTCGCCGTGCTGTGGAACGGCAAGATCGTCGAGTCCGGCCCCAAAGAAGAACTCTTCGACTCCGAAAACGCCTTCGTCGCGCAGTTCCTCAAGGCGGACGTCACCGGTCCGCTCTCGATGGATTGAGGGACCGGTACACGATCCTCGTCGGCCTGGTCTTCCTCGCCGTGATCGTGGTCGCGGTCATCAGCAAGATCGGCGAAGGGGGGGAGGGGACCCTCGGCCTCGAAAAGCAGCCGGAGCGCTGGCCGCTGCCGGAGTTCGCGGTCCCCGCCGCCGCCGGGCAGCTGGAAGGCGACGCCAACATCGCCCAGGACGACTGCTCGACCTCGCAGCTGCCCTGCCCCGGCGACGCCCGCCGCACACCCGCCTGCCGGGTCTCCGAACCGGAATCGATCCGCGTCTGCGACCTCTTCGACCGGCCGTCGGTGATCTCGTTCTGGTTCACCAAGGGAGGCGACCAGTGCATCGCCGAGCAGGATGCGGTCAGCCAGGCGTACAGGCGCTACCGTGGGCGGGTGCGTTTCCTGTCCCTCGACATCCGCGACGATCGGGACAGGGTCAGGGACCTGATCCGGGAACGCCACTGGCGGATGCCGGTCGGCTACGACCGCGACGGTGCCGTCGCCGGCCTCTACCGGGTCGGCGGCTGCCCGACCTTCGCCTACGTCTACCCCGGCGGCACCCTGCAGAGCGCCGGCGTCGGCGAACTCGACGCGGGTGAGCTCGAGCAGCGGGTCGACGGCCTCCTGCGGGCGACCGCCGCCGCGGAAGGGGGTTGAGGTGGGGACCGACCCGGCCCGCTCTGACCTCGGCTGGGAGCCGGCCCCGGAGCCGGGCTGGGTTACCCCGCGGGTCGCCGCCGAGTTCCCCGGCCTGGCAATCTCCTCGATCGTCGTCGACAGCCGCCCCGGGCCGAGCCCGGAGCCGGTCAGGCGCCGCCTCCGCGACCTCTCCGACCGCTTCTACGGCGCCCACGCGGTGCGGATGCGCGAACGCCCGATCCCGTGGGCCTACCGGGCGTTCTTCCGCCAGATCGGGCTCGACCCCGACCGGACCAGGACCCCGGTCGAGGACCTCGCGCTCGAGCGGCTCCGCGAGGGGGCGTTCAAGCCGCACGGGCTGCCCGCCGACGCGGTCACGATCGCGACGATCGAGACCGGCGTCGCCCTGCGCCTCTTCGACGCCGAGCAGATCCGCGGCAGGCTCTGCGTGCGCGACTCGGCCGCGGGCGAGGCGCTGGCGGGCCGGCCGGGGGAGCTCTCGCAGGGGACGCTGGTGATCGCCGACGAAGCCGCCCCCGCCGGGCTGCTGTTCGGGGCGACATCGGAGGCATGCGCGGTGAGCGAGGGGACGCGCCGGATCGCGATCGCCGCCGTCCAGGTCGGCGGAGTGCCTCAGATCGCCGTCGACGAGGCCCTCTGGATGACCGCGGCGACGCTCGAGGCCGCCTAGGGCGCCGCCCCTTAACGAAGCCACCAAACATCGCGCCGGGTGCCGTGATCTACACTCGGATGCGGGTTATGCCGGATCTGCTTTACCGAGACACCCGGACCGAGCCTCTCTCCGGCGGGGACGAGCTTCTCGCCCGCGCCGAGCTGAGGCGTCAGATCGGTCGCCTGGAGCGACAGCTGGCGGCGATCGTCGCCGAGGCGTTCCCGCGCTTCCGGATCGACGCCCGCGTCCCGGCCGCCTCGGCTGAGCCGCGGGCACTGGGCCTGGGCGAGCTCGAGTCCGTCCGCGACGCCCTCGCCGACCAGGTCGCCGACGGTCGGCGGGCGCTGGAGGAGCGTGCCCGGCTCGAGACCGCCAACCGCGAGCTGCTCGAGCGGATGCTGGCGGCCCCGGAGAAGCACAGGTGGCTCCGGATCTCCCGCGCCGACATCGGCGAGCCCGGCTGCGGCCACTGGCACTCGCGCCCGCACCTCGGCCCGCTCGGGATGCTGATGGGCTGGTGGCGGGTCAAGGTCTCCTCCGGGTGCCCGTTACCCGGACGGCTTGCGGCCGTCCACTGACGTGAGCACCAAGCCCGACCGGACCGACGAGCGTCCCCCTGCTCCCTGGGGGTCGTTCCCGCTCGCCGAGCTGACGATCCTCGCCGGGATCATCCTGCTGATCGTCGGCTTCATCGGCGGCAGCCCGACCGCGCTCGCACTCGGGATCGTGCTCGGCGCCCTCGGCGGGCTCGAGGTCTCGGTGCGGGAGCACTTCGCCGGCTACCGCTCGCACTCGACGCTGCTCGCCGGGACGGTCTTCGTCGTCCTCACCGGCGGCCTGCTGTACCTGAGCGGTCTCGCCCTCGCGATCTGCATCGGCGTCGGGGCGGTCGGCTTCGTGGCCGCGTTCCTCGCCCTGCGAGCCGCCTTCCGACGCGCCTCCGGCGGGCTCTCCTACAAGGTCGGCGGCCTCCGCGGCTAGCGCCTCAGACGAAGAGCGAGTCCCGCGGAGCCACTTTCGCCAGCAGGGAGCTGGCCAGGAGCGAGCGCTGCCGCGACGTCAGGGTTCCGAGCCTCTTGTTCTCGTTCAGGCCGAGTCCCTGGAGGAACTTGCGGGCGCGGGTCCGGCCCCAGCGGCGCTGGCTGGTCAACAGCTCGGCCAGGGTCATGCTCTCGGTCTCCCAGGGCGACTCCTCGATGACGCCGGCGACGTCGACCTCGCCACGGGCGATCGATCTCTTCAGCTCGGCTCTCGCCAGACGGACGCGGTTGGCGCGCGCCAGCGCCTGCATGTGCTGAGGCGCAGTCGCCGTCGTCGAAGCAGGGGCAATCGCAGCAGTGTTCACAAGGGCTCCTTCCCTGGGGACTGAAACTGGGGTAACTCCCGCGCCCAGTCTGGCTGTGAGCCAGTCGCGTCGAGTGTCTCCCGCCGCCTCCCTGCCCCGGGAAGCAGCGGCGAGGAGGGCAAGCTAGTCCGCCCCGCGGCAAGCGTCAACCCAGGCTCGGCGAACTGGCCGCGCCACGTTCGCTAAGAGCATCAATTTCTCGCGCTCGCCGACTTGTCCGAAATCGGACAAGGCCGAAACTACCCCCGCTGGGGTAGAAACAAACAAACCCGGCGCGGGGTGGACCTCAGGCCCGGGGGAGGTCGGGGAAGTCGGCGATCACCTCGGCCACCTTCGCGAGGGCGGCGTCGAGGTGCTCGGTCTCGTGGGTCGCCATCAGGCTCGTCCGCAGCAGGGCGCCGCCGGGCGGGACCGCCGGATGGATCGCGACGTTGGTGTAGACGCCCTTCTCGAAGAGCGCCTTCCAGAGCAGGACCGCCTGCCAGTCGTCGCCGACGACCACCGGGACCACCGGGGTGGTGACGACGGTCCCGTCGGCGAGCGAGCCGGGCTCGACGACCCGCAGGCCGAGGGCGCGCAGTCCCTCGCGCAGGTAGGAGGCGTTGGCGAGCAGCCTCTCGAACAGGGCCGGCCCCTCGCCCCGGATCACCCGCAGCGCCGCCAGCGCCGCTCCGACCGCCGCCGGGACCGCGGAGGCGCTGAAGACGAACGAGCGCGAGGAGATCCGGAGGTACTCGACGACGTCTGCCGGTCCGGCGATGAAGCCGCCGCAGGAGGCGAGGCTCTTGGAGAAGGTGCCCATCCTCAGGTCGACCTCGTCCTCGAGGCCGAAGACCTCACATGCGCCGGCGCCGCGCTCGCCCAGCACTCCCGCCCCGTGCGCCTCGTCGACCAGCAGCCGCGCCCCGTGCGCCTTGCAGAGCTCGACGGTCCGGGGCAGGTCGCAGACGTCGCCCTCCATCGAGAAGACCCCGTCGACGACGACGAGGACGCCGCCCCCGTCGTCGGCCGCCCGCGCCAGCATCTTCTCCAGCTTGTCCATCCGGTTGTGGCGGAAGGGCCGCAGCCGCGCGCCCGAGAGCCGGCAGCCGTCGAGGATCGAGGCGTGGTCGCCGGAGTCGCAGATGACGGTGTCCCCGGGCTCGAGGATCGCGCCGATGCAGCCGACGTTGGCCTGGTAGTCGGTGGTGTAGACGATCGCGTCCTCCTCGCCCATCCACTCCGCGAGCTCGCGCTCGAGCTCGATGTGCAGCGGCGTCGTCCCGTTCAGCAGCCGCGAGCCTGTGACT
>DATBHH010000035.1:0-30163 GCA_036557525.1 Solirubrobacterales bacterium
TGCGACTCGGGCGAGCGATATGTGTCCCTACCCTTCTTTGCACCATGAACCAACCCGCCACCTCCTCCGCTCCCGCGCGGGCGCGCTCCCCACGACCGGAGATCTCGCGCCCGCGCTCCCGCGTCCGGGGGTGCGGGCATCGGCCGCGTCCGCGCCGGCGGGGCGGCGCCGGCGGCCTGGGGTGTTGGGCGTGATCTCGGCCATGAACAGGGTGCTGTGCGAGGTGCGCGCGGACGTCAGGGCGGCCCGCGAGCGCGACCCGGCCTCGAAGGGGGTCTCGACCTTCGAGATCCTGACCGGATGGGCGGGGGTGCAGGCGCTGCTCGCCCACCGCATCGCACACGCTTTGCTCGAGGCGCGGGTGCCGCTGGCCCCGCGCGCGATCGCCTATTTCAGCCGCGCGATCACCGGGGTCGAGATCCATCCCGCGGCGCGGATCGGCGACGAGTTCTTCATCGACCACGGGTCCGGCGTCGTGATCGGCGAGACAGCCGAGATCGGCGACCGGGTGACCCTCTACCAGGGCGTCACCCTCGGCGGCACCGGGTTCCAGCCGGGCAAGCGGCACCCGACGCTCGGCGACAACGTCACGGTCGGCTCCGGCGCCAAGCTCCTCGGTCCGATCTCGGTCGGGGACGGGGCCAAGGTCGGCGCCAACACGGTCGTCGTCGAGGACGTCCCGCCGGGGTCGACGGTCGTCGGCAATCCCGGCCATCCGGTCCGAGTCGAAGGCCGCCGGGTGGAAGGGCCCGACACCGACTGGATCCACCTCCCGGACCCGATTGCCGAGGCGATCAGGCGCCTCTCGGAACGGATCGCCGACGTCGAGCGGCGGCTGTCCGAGCTCGACGGCAACGGCCGCGGCGCGGGGGAGGAGCCGGAGCTGCAGCCCCGAACCGGGCGCTCCTCGGCGGGGGGCTGACCCCTCCGCCCGCCCCTCTATTCTCGGCTGGAGATGCTCCAGACCGATTCGGAGACCCCGAGCGACCTCCCGGGCGGCCACGAGGCCGCCCCGACCGAGGTCGGCGCCGACCGCGCCGAGCGGCTGCTCGCCGACCTCAATCAGCCCCAGCGCGAGGCCGTCCTCCATGGCGAGGGGCCGCTGCTCGTCGTCGCCGGCGCCGGCTCCGGCAAGACGCGGGTCCTGACCCGGCGGATCGCCCACCTGCTTGCGACCGGAGCCGCCCGGCCGGGGGAGATCCTCGCGATCACCTTCACCAACAAAGCCGCCTCGGAGATGCGCGAGAGGGTGGCGGAGCTGGTCGGGCGCTCGACCCGGGCGATGTGGGTGATGACCTTCCACTCGGCCTGCGCGCGGATGCTCCGCGCCGACGCCGAGCGGCTCGGGTACTCGCGCGGCTTCACGATCTACGACGAGGCGGACTCGCTGCGGATGCTGAAACGGTGCATCGACGAGCTCGGGATCGACCCCAAGCGCTACCCGCCGCGCTCGATCCGGGCCCAGATCTCCGGCGCCAAGAACCAGCTGATCGACGTCGACTCCTACACCCAGGCGGCCCGCGACAACAACTTCGAAGAATCCGTTGCAACCGCCTACGCCCTCTACGAGAAGCGGATGCTGGAGGCGAACGCGATGGACTTCGACGATCTTCTGGTGCGTACCGTCAACGCGCTCGAGCTGTTCGAGGAGGTCCGCAACCGCTGGCGGAACACCTTCCGCCATGTTCTGGTCGACGAGTACCAGGACACGAACCGAGCCCAGTACAGGCTGCTGCAGCTGCTGACCGCCGAGCACGGCAACCTGATGGTGGTCGGCGACGATGCGCAGTCGATCTATGGGTTCAGGCAGGCGGACATTCGCAACATCCTCGACTTCGAGCACGACTTTCCCGAGGCCGAGGTCGTCAAGCTCGAGCAGAACTACCGCTCCACCCAGACGATCCTCTCCGCGGCCAACGCGGTCGTCGCCCACAATCGCGCCCAGCGCCCGAAGCACCTCTGGACCGACCTCGAGGGCGGCGAGCCGGTGCGGCTGTCGGAGCTTTCAGACGAGCACGAGGAGGCGCGCTGGGTCGCGGGCGAGATCGAGCGCCTCGGAGAGGAGGAGGGGGTGAGGCGCGAGGACGTCGCCGTCTTCTACCGGACCAACGCGATGAGCCGGGTCCTCGAGGACACCCTGGTCCGGTTCGAGCTGCCCTACCAGGTGATCGGCGGGACGAAGTTCTACGAGCGGGCGGAGATCAAGGACGCGGTCGCCTACCTGAGCCTGCTGGTCAACCCCTCCGACCAGATCTCCTTCGGGCGCGTCGTCAACTCGCCGCGGCGCGGGATCGGGAAAACGAGCCAGGGGCGGCTCGCCTCCCACGCCAACACGACCGGCCGGCCGATCTGGGAGGTCGCGGGCGCGGTCGAGGAGCTGCCGGGGATGGGCGCCGCGGCGATCAGGGCGATCTCGCGCTTCCACGAGACGATGGAGGACCTGCGGGGGCGGGCCGCCGGTTCGGGCTCGGTGTCGGAGCTGCTCGAGGCGACCCTGCGCGAGACCGGCTACCTCGACGCGCTCGCCGCCGAGCGCACGGTCGAGGCCGAAGGGAGGGTCGAGAACCTCGAGGAGCTGATCGGCGTCGCCGCCGAGTTCGATGCCAACCGCGAGCTCGAGGGCGAGGCGGAGGTCTCCGCCCTCGAGGAGTTCCTGCAGCAGATCTCGCTCTACACCGAGCAGGACGGGCTGCGCGACGAGTCGGTGATCACCCTGATGACCCTCCACAACGCCAAGGGGCTCGAGTACGACACCGTGTTCATCGTCGGCTGCGAGGACGGAGCGTTCCCCCACATGCGGGCGCTCGAAGAGGGGGGCGAGGAAGAGGAGCGGCGCCTCTGCTACGTCGGCATCACGAGGGCGCGCCGGCGCCTCTACATGACCTGGACCCGTGAACGGCGCCTGTTCGGCCGCGTCGAGCGCAACCTGCCCTCGCGGTTCATCGACGAGCTGCCGGCCGAGCTGACCGAGCGCCACTCGAGCGCGGTCGGCGCCGGCGGCTACGGCGCCGGGCTCGGCGAGCCCGCGGCGCCGCCGATCGAGCCCGGCCCGACGCTCGAGCTGAGGACCGGCGACGACGTCGTCCACGCCGCCTTCGGCGATGGCGTCGTCACCGGGGTCGAGCCGGGCGGGGTCGTCGTCGTCCGCTTTGCGGCGGACGGATCCGAGCGCAAGCTGATGGCCGACTACGCGCCGATCAGGAAGCGTTAGCGGGATGGCGGCCGAGATCATCGACGGCAGGGCCGTCGCGGCAGCGGTTCGCGAGAAAGTCGCCGAGGAGGTGCGCTCGTTCGCCTCCGAGCACGGCCGCGCGCCGACGCTGGCGACGGTGCTGGTCGGCTCCGACCCCGCGTCCGAGATCTACATCCGCAACAAGCGCCGCGCCTGCGAGGAGGTGGGGATCGGCTCGATTCACCACGGGCTCCCCGCCGACACGAGCGAGGAGGACCTGCTCGACCTGGTCGCCGCCCTCGGCCTCGACGACTCGGTCGACGGGATTCTGGTCCAGCTTCCGCTCCCCGACCACATCGACCCCGACCGGGTCGTCGCCACGATCGATCCCGGCAAGGACGTCGACGGCCTGACCCCTGTCAACGCCGGCCTCCTCGCCCACGGGACCCCGGGGCTGACGCCTTGCACACCCGCCGGCGTCATCGAGCTGCTCCGGTCCCGGGACGTCGAGCTCGAGGGGGCCGAGGCCGTCGTCGTCGGCCGCTCGAAGCTGGTCGGGATCCCGGTCGCGAGGCTGCTGCTCGACGCGAACGCGACCGTGACCGTCTGCCACTCGCGCACCCGGGACCTGGCGGCCGTCTGCAGGCGGGCCGACGTGCTGGTCGCGGCGGTCGGAGTGCCGCGCCTGCTCGGAGCCGACGCCGTCAAGCCCGGGGCGGTCGTGATCGACGTCGGCATGAACCGCACCGACGCCGGCCTCAGCGGCGACGTCGATTTCGAGGCGGCGGCCGAGGTGGCCTCGGCGATCACGCCGGTTCCGGGCGGGGTCGGGCCGATGACGATCGCGATGCTCCTCGTCAACACGGTGGCTGCCGCCCGAGCCCGGGTGTAGGGTCCCGCCGACCGTAAGTTTCCGGAGGGAGTCAGCAGATGGAAGTCGACAGGCTGAGCACGGGGGAGAAGATCTCCGCGGTCTCCGCGGTCCTCCTCTTCATCTTCATGTTCTTCGATTGGTTCGGAGCCAAGGTGGAAGCCCAGGGCTTCAGCGGCACCGCGTCGGGCGGAGGAAGCGCCTGGGACGTCCTCGACGTGATTCCGATCTTCCTGATGGCCGCGATCATCGTCGCGATCGCCGTCGCCGTGATCCGGCTGACCGAAGCCGACGTCGAGCCGCCGTTCTCGCTCAACACGCTGGTCGCCGTGCTCGGCGGCCTCGCATTCGTGCTGATCCTCTACCGGATCATCAGTCCCCCCGACATCGCCGACTTCGCCGGCGTATCGATCGAAACCACTCGCAAATTCGGCATCTTCCTCGGCCTGATCGCCGCCGGCGGGATCGCCTACGGCGGCTACAGCGCGATGCGCGAGGAAGGGACGACCTTCGGCGACGCGGCCGACCGCCTCTCCGGGCGCGGCGCGGGCGGTGCGGCCCCGGGCGGCGGCAGCCAACTCCCGCCGCCGCCCCCACCTCCGCCGCCGCCCGGCGGTTCGCAGGATCCGAGCCGGCAGGCGCCACCGGCACAGGCTCCCGGCCAGCCTCTCCAGCAGCCGCCGCCCCCGCCGGCGCCTCCGCAGCAGGCTCCCTACCCGCCCGAACAGCCGGCCCAGCAGCCGCCGCCTCCGGCGATGCCCCCGCAGGGATCGCCGCCGCCTCCGCCGCCTCCGGCCGAACCCCCTCCTCAGCCCTCGCCGCCTCCGGCGCCCGGACAGCAGCCGCCACCGCCGCCGCCGCAATAGCGGGCAGCCGACAGCGACGTCGTCCTACGCCGGCACGATTCCGCCGGCGACGCGCTTGGAGAGGGCGATTACGGTCATCATCGGGTTGACGCCGACGGCGGTTGGGAACAGCGACGCGTCGGCGACATAGAGTCCGCTGAGGCCGTTGACCGAGCCGTCGGGCCCGCAGACCCCGCTGTCGGGATCCGAGGAGATCCGCGCGGTCCCCATCGGATGGAAGGCCTCGAGCCTCAGCTCCGACGGCCTGAAGGTCGTCGCCTCGAATTCGGGCAGGTCGGTGGGCCGCAGCACCGGAACCCGGCCGATGTTCGGGTAGACCTCGGTTGCCCCGGCGGCGAAGTGGACCTCGGCGGCGCGGGCGATGCCGAACGCGATCCTGCCGGCGTCATCGTCGCTGAGGGCGTAGGTCATCCGCAGCTCGCCGTCGCCGGCCAGGCCGACGCGGCCGGCCGAGTGGTCGGTCAGGTGGACGCCGATCGACGCGATCCGGTCGTAGGCGAGGAGCGATTCCTGGTGCTCGCGCCCGGTCCCGGGCAGCCACGGGCCGCCGAACGGAAGCGGGGTGAAGGTCGCCTCGAGCAGGACCCGGCGGTCCTCCCACTCGTCGACGTAGTAGCTCTGCATCACGCCCTCCCAGCCGCGGACCTCCTCCTCGTAGCGGGCTCCGACCCAGCACGCCGGGTGGAGGTGGAGGTTGCGCCCGACCTGCTCGCCGCCGAGCCGCGAGCGCTTCAGCAGCTCCGGCGTCCCCAGCGCGCCGCCGGCGACGATCGTCGCCATCCGGGCCCGGACCGTGTAGGGGCGGCGGTGGCCGTTCCCCGGGGCCCCTACGGCGCAGCCGACCCCCACCGCGCGGCCGTTCTCGACCAGGATCCGGCGGACATCGACCCCGGCGCGGAGGCGGGCGCCGGCGGCGACCGCCCGCGGCAGGTAGCTGACGTGCATGCCCCGCTTGGCGTCGATCCGGCAGCCGTACGGGCAGGAGCTGCACTGCACGCAGGAGCCGGCGTTGCGCGAGATCGGGCCGCCGCTGATGCCGAGCGCCTCGGCTCCCTCCATCGCAAGCTGACCGTTGCGGCCCATCCGCTCGGGGTCGAGCGGCTGAACCCGCAGGAACTCCTCGGCCTCGGCGAAATCGGGATCGAGATCGGCCGCCCACTCGAGGCCGTGGGCCTCGAGCCAGTGCTGCAGGACCCGCTCCGGCGCCCGGAAGCAGGTCCCCGAGTTGATCACCGTCGTCCCTCCCACCGTCTTCGCCACCGGAACCGGGATCGGCGGCCGGCCCTCGGCGATGGTGAGGCCGGCGTCGCGATAGATCGACCTGATCGCCTCGAGCTGGTCGCTCGGGTAGGTGTCGCGGTCGTAGTGGGCGCCGGCCTCGAGCACGATCACGTCGAGGCCGGCCTCGGCGAGGACGGCCGCCGCTGCGGCGCCGCCGGCGCCCGAGCCGACGATCGCGACGTCGCATTCCTCTCCGTTGCCGGCGGGCGTCAGGTCGCCGAGCGGCCCGGCGGGCTCAGGCAGGGTGCCGTCGGCGAGCGCGCAGCTCGTCTCGATCCCGAGCGAGTCCTCGACCGCCGGGTCGACCGCGTAGCCCAGCGTCCCGAACGTCTTCGCCATCACCACCAGCTCTCCGAAGAGCGAGAAGCGCGAGTCCGCCATCCGCCGCAGGAAATCTTCGCGGGAACCGCGGTCGAGGCGACTGAAGCGCCAGGGGAATGGCAGCCACTCGAAGACCCGCAGCGCGAGCCGGATCCGGCCCAGCATCCGCGGCGAGAGCGAGCGCAAGAACTCGCCGACCCGGCCGGAGACGTCGACGTCCATCTCGGCGCCCGGCAGTACGTCGATCGCGGGCGCCATCGCCTCGCAGATCGCGCTCAGGGTGCGCTGCTCGGCGACCGAGAGCCCCGGCGCGCGCCTTCAGCCGGGCGCCGGCGAGCGTTCGACCCGCCCCGCCAGGGACCAGAGCCAGAGGGCGAGGAGGGCGAGGGACCCGTCGACGATGAAGTTCAGCAGGTAGGCGAAGACGTCTTCGTCGAAGAGGAAGAAGCCGAGCGAGCTCAGCGACGAGGCCGTCTTGCCGATCGCGAGGACCAGGATCAGCGGCCGGTAGCGGACGACGTCGGCCTGGGCGACGACGCAGAGGGCCGCGATGACGATCATGTAGGCGAACCCGAGCGAGAGCCAGAGCTGCTCGGTCGTTTCCGGCGCCCGGGTGAAGCTGCCGATGTCGTCGCCGAGGTCTGAGATGACGTCGAGGACGCCGTCGGGGGCGGCGATGAAGAGGATCCCCACCACGGCGAAGCTGACCGCGAGCAGCCGCAGGTTGAGGACGACGAAACGCTCCGCACTCGCTCCCCGCATCGTGGCGGGGACTCTAACTGGCTGGGCAGCCAATCGGTGCCCGGCGCCGGTGCTAGCTTCAGCGGCGATGAGACGAGCGGCTCGGCTCGGGGCGACGTGGGCGCTGGCGTCGGCGCTTCTCGCGGCCGCGGTTCCGGCGGTCTCGGGGGAGACGACCCATGTCTATCCGGTGAAGATGACGATCTCCGTCGACCGCTCTGAACACAAGATCAAGGGGACGGTCGAATCCGACGCGCCGTCGTTCTTCTGCGAAGAAAGCACGGTCCGCCTCTACAGGGTGGAACCCGGCAAGGACAAGAAAGTCAACTTCGTCAAACCCGTCTACGGGAAATGGGGCATGAGGACGACCTCGAGGCTGAGCGGCTCGAAGGTCTACGCCGAAGTCTCCAAGTACCACCTCCCCGATCGTCCGGTCGTCTGCCTCGCAGCTCGGACCCGCACCGTCACCGCTCCCTGAGCGTCCATAGAATCGGCACCGTGAGCCCGGAGCGAGCAAGCGTCGAATTCCGGCCTGCCGCGCGGCGAGCGAGGCGCGGGGTGGCCGGGTGATCGACCGCGAGCAGGTCCTGCACGTCGCGAGGCTGGCCCGCCTGCGGCTCTCCGACGAGGAGGTCGAGCGGATGGCCGGCGAGCTCTCGGGCATCCTCGAGCACGTCGACCGGATCGGCGAGCTCGACCTCGACGACGTCGAGCCGACCTCGCACGTCGTCGACCTCGAGAACGTGCTGCGCCCGGACAGGCCGCGGCCGAGCTGGCCGAAGGACGTCGTCCTCGAGCAGGCGCCCGATCCGGCCGACGGCGCCTTCCGTGTCCCCTCTCCGCAGGCGGAATGACGGGGGAGCTGCTCGAGCTGACGGTGGCCGAGGCCGCCGCCGAGATCGCCTCCGGCGCGATCTCGCCCGAGGAGTACTTCGACGCCTGGCGCGCCGCCGCCGCCGGGGACGAGCTGAACGCGTACCTCAGCCATGTCGATGACCCGGCCGCCTACGAGGTCGCCGAAGGGCCGCTGCGCGGGATCCCGGTCGCGGTCAAGGACATCTTCTGCACCGAGGGCATGCCGACCACCGCCGGCTCGCGCATCCTCGAGGGATACCGGCCGCCCTACACTGCGACCGCCGTGCGCCGCCTCAACGCCGCCGGCGCCCGCGTGCTCGGCAAGGTCAACATGGACGAGTTCGCGATGGGCTCCTCGAACGAGAACTCGGCCTACGGGCCGGTACTCAACCCATGGGACAGGGGACGGGTGCCGGGCGGCTCCTCCGGCGGCTCGGCCGCGGTCGTCGCCGGCGGCCTCGCGCCGTGCGCGATCGGAACCGACACCGGCGGCTCGATCCGCCAGCCCGCCGCCCTCTGCGGGATCGTCGGCATGAAGCCGACCTACGGAGCGATCTCCCGCTACGGGATGATCGCCTTCGCCTCCTCGCTCGACCAGTGCGGCCCGCTGACCCGCGACGTAACCGACGCGGCCCTGCTGCTGGCCGCGATGGAGGGCCGCGACCACTGCGACTCGACCTCGGTCGGGATCGAGGGCGGGATCGTCGCCCCCGGCCGCGAGGACCTGAAGGGGCTCCGCTTCGCGGTCCCGGCCGAGCTCTCAGGTGACTCGATCGCGGCCGGCGTCCGTGAGGTCTTCGAGGCGACTCTGGCTCGGATCGAGGCGCTCGGCGGCGAGATCGCCGAGGCGGCGCTGCCCCACGCCGAGCACGGGATCTCGGCCTACTACGTGATCGCCCCCGCCGAGGCCTCGGCCAACCTCGCCCGCTACGACGGCGTCCGCTACGGGATCCGCCATGAGGCCGATGATCTGATCGAGATGTACGAGGAGACGCGGGCGGCCGGGTTCGGCGAGGAGGTCAAGCGCCGGATCATGCTCGGGACCTACGCGCTGTCCTCGGGCTACTACGACGCCTACTACGGCCGCGCGCAGAGGGTGCGGACGAAGATCGCCGAGGATTACCGCGCGGTCTTCGCCGATTTCGACTTCGTCGTCACGCCGACCTCGCCGACGGTCGCCTTCGAGCTCGGCGAGAAGACCGACGACCCGCTGGCGATGTACATGAACGACTTCTTCACGGTGCCGATGCCGCTCGCCGGGATCCCGGCGATCTCGATCCCGGCCGGCCTCGCCGAGCCCGAGGGCGGCGGCCCGCGGCTGCCGGTCGGGTTCCAGATCGCGGCGCCGGCGTTCGCCGAGCAGGGCCTGCTGGAGGCGGCGTTCGCCCTCGAGCGCGAGATCGGGTTCGAGGCGCGACCGGGGGAGGGCGGCGGTGGCTGAGCTGGAGGCCGTGATCGGGCTCGAGATCCACGTCCAGCTCGCGACCAGGACGAAGATGTTCTGCGGCTGCGCGCTGTCGTTCGGGGACGAGCCGAACGTCCACACCTGCCCGATCTGCCTCGCTCACCCCGGCGTCCTCCCGTTCCCCAACGAGGAGGCGATCCGCTACGCGGTGATAATCGCTGTTGCGCTCGAATGCGAGGTCGCGACGCGCTCGATCTTCCACCGCAAGAACTACTTCTATCCCGACAACCCCAAGGCGTACCAGATCAGCCAGTACGACATTCCGCTGGCGAGCGCGGGACGGCTCGGCGGCGTCCGGATCCACCGCGCGCACCTCGAGGAGGACGCGGCAAAGATGATCCATCTCGGCGGCTCGGGCCGGATCCACGGTTCCGGCGCCTCGCTGGTCGACTTCAACCGCGCCGGCACGCCGCTGGTCGAGATCGTCACCGAGCCCGACCTGCGCGGCGCCGCCGAGGCGGCCGCGTGGGCGCGGCTGCTGCGGACCACAGTCCGCCAGCTCGACGTATCCGACGTCAACATGGAGGAGGGGAGCCTGCGGGTCGATGCCAACGTCTCGCTGCGCCCCGCCGGCAGCGAGGAGCTCGGGACCAAGACCGAGCTCAAGAACATGAACAGCTTCCGCTTCCTCGAGCACGGGATCGAGGCCGAGCTGGCGCGCCAGCATGAGCTGATCGAGGAGGGGGGGACGGTGGTGCAGGAGACGCTTCACTTCGATCCCGCCGACGGGAGCCTGACCCCGCTGCGCTCAAAGGAGGAGGCACACGACTACCGCTACTTCCCCGAGCCCGACCTGGTCCCGCTGGCGCCGACCGACGAGATGCTGCGCGAGGCGCGCGAGTCGCTGCCCGAGCTGCCGGAGGCGCGGATCGGGCGCTACCGAGAGGAGATGGGGATCGCCGCCGACACCGCGGCGCTGCTCGCCGGCGACCCCGAGACCGCCGAGTACTTCGAGCGGACCGCGGCCGAGGCGGACGGAGTCGAGCCGCGGGTGATCGCCAACTGGGTCACCGGCGAGCTGGCGGCGGCGCTGCGCCATGCGGGCGACGGCGAGGCGGCCGGCTCCAAGGTCGAGCCGAGCGCGCTCGCGGCGCTGGTCGCGATGGTGCAGGAGAAGCGGATCACGCACGGCAGCGCCAAGACCGTCCTGGCGGCGCTCGTCTCCGAGGGCGGCGACCCGGCGCAGATCGTCGACCGCGAGGGCCTCGGCCAGGCCGACTCGAGCGAGCTCGAGGGGGTCGTCGCGGCGGCGATCGAGGCGAATCCGGATGCCGTCGAGCAGATCCGCGGCGGCAACCGCAAGGCGATCGGGGCGATCGTCGGCGCCGTCATGCGCGACACCCAGGGCAGGGCCGACGGCGGCGAGGTCAACCGCCTGATCATGGAGAAGATCGCCGCCAACAGCGACAATTGAGGGGTGGAGTATCTCGTCATCGCCTTCTGCTTCGGGCTCGCCACCGGGATCATCGGCCGCGCCAAGGGCAGCTCGTTCTGGCTCTGGCTCCTGATCGGCAGCGTCCTGCCGCTGTTGGGACTGATCGCCGTGATCCTCTACCGAACCGAGAAGAACGAACCGGAACGGCAGTGCCCGACCTGCGGCAAGGCGGTCAAGCTCTACGTCCAGGTCTGCCCGCGCTGCGGAACCGACCTCTACCTGCCGGACCCGGAGGCGGTGCGGCACCCGGGGGTCCGATAATCCGCCACCTGCTCTGCGCTCGCTCGGGCCAGGAGAAACAGAGATGGACTGGCCCTCGCCTCCGCTCCGGGGGTGGCGGGCCAACCCTGTTACCGGAGCCAGGTTCGCACGATGGCATTGGCGAAGCCGACGCCGTAGCGGACGACCGCCGGCTTCTTCGAGTGCCCGTGGAGCCGCTGCTCGACCGTGACCGGGACCTCCTTGGCCGGGATTCCGCGCTTGATCGCCTCGATCATGAACTCCGAGGTGTGGAACTGCTCCTGGCGGAGCACGAGCTGGGGGAGGACGGTCGTGCGGACCGCCCGGTACCCGTTCGAGCAGTCGGTGACGTGGGTGCGGGTGATCAGCGAGACGAGGCGGTTGAAGAAGACGATCCCCATCTCACGCGCGACGTGGTTGCGCTCGGCGTCGCCGAGAACTCGCGAGCCGTGGGCGACGTCGACCTCGCGCTCGAGCACCGGCTGCACCAGCCGCTCCATCTGCGAAGGCAGGTGCTGGCCGTCGGCGTCGAGGGTGACGACGACCTCGGCACCCGACTCGACCATCAGCCGATAGCCGGTCCGAAGCGCCGCGCCGCCGCCGCGGTTGATGACGTGGCGGGCGACGAGGGCGCCGTGCACGGCGGCGACCTCGGCGGTGCCGTCGCGGGAGCCGTCGTCGACCACCAGCACCGCGGTCTCGACGCCGCAGACCTCGGCCGGGATCCGGTCCAGCACGTAGCCGATGTTCAAGGCCTCGTTGAAGGCGGGGACGACGACCGCCACCCGGCCGCGGAAACGCTCGGGCAGCGCCGCCTGGCGGAACTCCTCCCAGGCCAGCCCCTCGAGGACGGCCGAGAGCTGGCGCGTGTTGCGGGCCGCCTGCGAGAGCGCCCGCAGGATCAGCAGGAAGAGGATGAAGATCGCGAACACCGCGAGGCCGAGGATCCGACCCCCGTTGCCCTTTTCGAATGAGAACGCGGAGAGCAGGGCGTCGGTGATTTCGGTGCCCGACACGATCGCCAGCCCGACGCCGGCGAGGAGAAGGATCAGGACATCGGCGTTGCGCAGCGAGCGGCGCCGGGTGACGGCGAACATGACCAGGCCCGCGGCCAGCACCAGGCCGGCGACGCGGAGCGCCGTCAGTTCGGAGGGGAAGAAGTCCGCAGTCGGGACCATCGCCCGGAGGAGGATAAGGCGGCACCGGCCCGGGCCAGGGTCACGCCGGCAAGTGGAAACACCAGTGTCATCAGGACCTCGTTGCGGCGCGAGGCGGCGAGGGTGGCGGCGCCGACCAGGGTCACGAGGACGATCGGCGTCGCCATCGCCGTCAGCTCCCACCAGCGCCGGCGCCAGCCGAGTACCGCGAAGCCGCCGAGCCCGAGCACCACGATCAGGACCTGGATGACCCTGCCCGGGGTGCCGCTCATCGCTTCGCCGACGCCGCCGCTCCACATCCGCCAGACCTTGCGCGCGGTCATTTCCAGATAGCCGCGCGGGTCTTCGGAGAAGTATTCGGAGAAGTCTTCCTTCCCGACCCTGCCCAGGGCCTGGTCGCGGGGGAGGTTCGGATGGCGAGCGGCGACGCGGTCGAAGAGCGGCGTCGGGTCGACCTTCTGGAGCGCTTCGGAGCCGGGTTCCAGGTCGCGGTGCAGGTAGCGCTTGACGAGCAGCGCCTTGGCCCGTTCGTATTCGCCGTCGGCGGGCAGCAGCGTCCCGACGTAGAGCGCCTTGCCGCCTCCGGTGCTGATCGGCACCGCACGGTCGAGGGTGACGATGTTGTGGACCGTCCAGGGGACGATCGGGACGACCAGGGCCGCCGCCATCGCCACCGACCCCATGAGCATCGGGCTGGGGCGCCCGTCCCCGACCTGCCAGAGCCGGATCGCCGCGAGCACGACGAAGACGACCCCGACGAGCAGATACTCGGGCCGTGCCAGCGCCGTCAGCCCGAAGAGGAGCCCCGACAGCGTGTACATCCAAATAATTCCGCCACCTCCTCTGCTCTCGCTCGGGCCAGAAGCAACAGATATGGACTGGCCCTCGCTCCCGCGTCCGGGGGTGGCGGGTGGCGCGGGGGCAGGGGGGGTGAGGACGCCCCCGCCCGCAGTCCCCCTCTGGCCCCGCGACAGGACCCGCGCGCCGGGGCGGTCGGCGCCGATTCTGGCGGCCCAGAGGAAGGCGAGAACGGCCGCCGGCAGGGTCAGAATCGCGGGCGGCTCGCTGTAGAGGGCGCCGGTCGAGTGGATGAAGGGCGGGTAGACGGCGACCCCGAACGCCGCGATCAGCCCGGCCGGCGCGCAGTTGAGCCTCCGTCCGAGCAGATAGACGACGACGATCGTCGCCAGCCCGAGCAGCGCCTCGACGATCCGCGCCGTCCCTTCGCGCGGGCCGCCGGTCGCGTAGAAGGACGCCGCGTAGAGGAGCGGCGCCCCCGGCGACCAGTCGCTCGCGTCGTTGAATTCGCGCCCCCCGTAGGTCCCTTCCTCATAGAGCGCCTTGGCGAGCGCGTAGTAGGCGTGGGCGTCGTCGCCGGGGACCGGCAGCGGTTCGACGACGCGGTAGGCGCGGAGCCCGAACCCGAGCGCCAGGATCAGCGCCAGCAGGACCAGCGTCGTCCGTCCGTGCCGGTCCGGCAGGGTGCGTGCCCAGTTGGTCAGGCGTTCCATCGTCGCGCCAGGCTATCCGCGCCGACGACGGTCCCGGTCCCCGCGAGCGCGGCGACGAGCGGCAACATGACCAGCGCCCGTCGCGGCGTCGCAACCAGAAGCAGGCTGATCGCCGTGATGGCGACGAGGACCGTGAGGATCGGGACCGCCTCCCAGCGGCGCCGGGCGAGGAGGACGGCGAGCCCGACCAGGCCGAGCCCAAGCAGGGCCCACTGGAACGCCTCCCAACCCGGCTTGCGCATCACCGCGCGGGCCCCGTGCCCCCAGACCCGCCAGAACTTGGCGCCGAGGAAGCCCGCGTACCCGAGCGGCCGCTCGCTGACGTCTTCCCAGAGGCGTTCGCGGCCCATCCGCGCCAGCGCCCGGTCGGTTTCGAGCTCGGGGTAGCGCTGTTCGGCGAGCGCGGCGAGGATCTGCTCGAGCCGCAGCCGCCTGACGGCGACGTCGACCGCTTCGCGGTCGCTCAGGCGATAGGCATGGAAGGTGACGCCGTTCGGCGTCTCGACCACGGTCGGCAGGCTTTCGATCGCAAGCCTGTGGGCCAGGCCGGGGTGCCGTTCGAGAACCTCGCGCCCGACCCGTTCAGGGTCGCCGCCGGAGGGCATGTAGGAGCCCGCGAACAGAACCTGGCCGCCGCCGGTCGAGATCGGGATCAGGCGGTCGAGCAGGACCGCGTTGCGCACCGTCCAGGGGAGGATGACGAGGACGACTCCGAGGGCGAGGACGGCCGCCTGGCCGAGCGATCGCCGCCAATCGGCTCCGATCCCGCGGACGAAGACGACCGCGGCGAGCACTATCGCGACGCCGAGATACTCGGGACGGGTGAGGGCGAGCGCCCCGAGGAGCGCGCCGGGCAGGCCCCATCGTCGCAGCCGCTCGCCGTCGCCGGCCCAGAGGATGGCGAGGACGGAGCCGGCGAGGAGGGTCGTCGCCAGCGGCTCTGACATCAGCATCCCGCCGTACTCCAGCAGGGCCGGGTAGATCGCCACCGCGGCGGCCCCGATCAGCCCCGCCGTCGGGCCCGCCAGCCGGCGCCCGATCAGGAAGGTCAGGGGCACCGAGAGCGCGGCGATCAGCGCCAGGACGACCCTCGCCAGACGCTCGTGGACGCCGCCCGAGACCCGGTAGATGATCGAGACGAGGAGCGGCAGGCCGGGCGAGTAGTTGGTCGAGGGCTGGGTCGCCGACTCGCCGACCGTGAAGCCCTCGCCGCGATCGAGGTTGGCCGCGATGTGCGCGTAGGCGACCGCGTCGTAGACGGGTGTGCGACCTTCCCAGGCGTAGTCCAGCCGCAGGCCGAGGCCAAGCAGCAGGATCGCCACCAGTGCCAGTGACCGCGCAGCGCCCATGGTTGCTGATGCTATGTCGCCGTTCTCCGCTACCCTGCCGCGACCTATGCGCGTTCTCATCCTTGGGGGCGACGGCTACCTGGGCTGGCCGACAGCCCTGAGATTCTCGGCTCGCGGCCACGAGGTGTCGGTCGTCGACAATTTCTCCCGCCGCCGCTGGCATCGCGAGCACGGCACCCACACGCTGACCCCGATTCGCGACCTCGACGAGCGGATCGATGCCTGGCGCGAGCTGAGCGGCGAGACGATCAGGTCCTACGTCGGCGCGGTCGAGGACGGCGACTTCCTCGATGAGGTCATCGCCGAGACTCGGCCCGAGGCGGTCGTCCACTACGGCGAGCAGCCCTCCGCCCCCTACTCGATGATGTCGCGGGAGCGGGCGGTCGAGACCCAGCACACGAACGTGATCGGGACCCTCAACCTGCTGTTCTCGCTCCGCGACCACGTCCCCGACTGCCACCTGGTCAAGCTCGGGACGATGGGGGAGTACGGAACCCCCAACATCGACATCGAGGAGGGGTTCATCGAGATCGAGCACAAGGGCCGCACCGACACCCTGCCGTTCCCGAAGCTGCCGGGCTCGCTCTACCACTGCTCGAAGGTCCACGACTCGACCAATCTCCACTTCGCCTGCCGGGTCTGGGGGCTGAGGGCGACCGACCTCAACCAGGGGGTCGTGTATGGGGTCGAGACCGAGGAGACCGCTCGCGACGAGCGCCTGATCACCCGCTTCGACTACGACGAGATCTTCGGGACCGTCCTCAACCGCTTCTGCGTCCAGGCTGTGATCGGCCACCCGCTGACGGTCTACGGCAGCGGCGGCCAGACGCGCGGCTTCCTCAACATCCGCGACACCATCAGCTGCGTCGAGCTGGCGGTCGAGAACCCCGCCGAGCGCGGCGAGTTCCGCGTCTTCAACCAGTTCACGGAGCAGTTCTCGGTCGCCCAGCTGGCGGAGATCGTCAAGGCCGCCGGCGAGCACCTCGGCTACGCGGTCGAGGTCAACCACATCGAAAACCCCCGCATCGAGCTCGAAGACCACTACTACAACGCCGCCCACACGAAGCTGCTCGATCTCGGCCTCGAACCGACCCTGCTCGGGGAGGAGCTGGTCGAGTCGATGCTGCACGCGATCGAGCGCTACAAGGGCCATGTGATCGAGAGCTCGATCGACCCTCACACTCGCTGGAACCCGCTGAAATCCCCTGCTGGCCGGGCATAGTCCCGCTGGTAGCATCGCTTCTCTGATGAGAGCGGAGCGAGCAAACGCGCATATCCGGGTCTTCGTGCAGCGCGCGAAGCCCGAGGTCCTGGCATGAGAGCCGCCGACGCGTTGATGGAAAGCCTCAAGACCGAGGGCGTCACCGACATCTTCGGCATTCCCGGCGGCGCCAACCTGCCCACCTATGACGCGCTCGTCGACGCCGGCTTCCACCACGTCCAGGTCCGCCATGAGCAGGGCGGCGGCCACGCCGCCGAGGGCTACGCCAAGGCGTCCGGCAAGGTCGGGGTCGCGTTCGCCACATCCGGCCCCGGGGCCACGAACCTGGTGACCGCGATCGCCGACGCGATGATGGACTCGGTGCCGACCGTGTTCGTCACCGGCCAGGTCCGGACCGAGCTGATCGGGACCGATGGTTTCCAGGAGGCGGACATCCTCGGCGCCACCCTTCCCTTCGTCAAGCACTCCTTCCAGGTCACCGATCCGCGCCAGATCCCCGAGTACGTCCACGAGGCCTTTCACGTCGCCTCCACAGGACGCCCGGGCCCGGTCCTGCTCGACATTCCCCAGGACCTCTCGCGGGCCGAGATCGAGTACTCGCCGCGGACCGAGCCGGTCGAGCTCCCCGGCTACCGGCCGATGAGCAGCGGCAACATCAAGCAGGTCCGGATCGCGGCCAAAGCGATCGCCAACGCGCGGCGGCCGATTCTCTACACCGGCGGCGGCGTGATCAACGGCAACGCCTCCGAGGAGCTGCGCGAGTTCGCGACCTCCGACCGCTTCCCGGTGACGTCGACGCTGATGGGGCTGGGCGCCTTCCCCGCCTCAGACGAGCAGTGGCTCGGGATGCTCGGCATGCATGGGACCGTCACCGCGAACTGGGCGATGGACAACGCCGACCTGATCGTCGCGATCGGCGCCCGCTTCGACGACCGGATCACCGGGAAACTGGCCGAGTTCGCGCCGAGCGCGAAAATCATCCACCTCGACATCGACCCGGCCGAGATCTCCAAGAACGTCGGCGCCCACATCCCGATCGTCGGCGACGTCAAGCTGGTGCTGCCGGAGCTGACGCGCGAATATCGCGCCCTTCAGACCGACTCCTCCCGCCTCGACGAGTGGTGGAAGCAGCTCCGCGCCTGGCAGCAGGAGCACCCGCTTCGCTACGAGCCGGGCAAGGACGGGGAGATCAAGCCCCAATTCATGATCGAAGCGATGCACCGGGCAACGAAGGGGGACGCGATCGTCACCTCCGACGTCGGCCAGCACCAGATGTGGGCGGCGCAGTACTACGGGTTCGAGGAGCCGCGCCGCTGGATCAACTCGGGCGGCCTCGGGACGATGGGCTTCGGGCTGCCGGCGGCGATCGGCGCCAAGGTCGCGCGGCCCGACGAGCTGGTCGTCTGCCTTGCGGGGGACGGCAGCCTGATCATGACCTGCCAGGAGCTCGCGACCTGCGTCAACGAAGACATCCCGGTCAAGGTCTTCCTGATGAACAACGGCTACATGGGGATGGTCCGCCAGTGGCAGGAGCTGTTCTGGGACCGCCGTTACAGCGCGGTCCAGATGGGGGCAAGCCCGGACTGGGTCAAGCTCGCCGAGGCGTTCGGAGCGACCGGAATGCGATGCGAGCGCTCCGAGGATCTCGACCAGGCGATGGTCGATGCGATCGAGACCGACGGGCCGGTCCTGCTCGACGTCCGCGTCGCCCAGGAGGAGAACTGCTTCCCGATGATCCCGCCCGGCCAGGCCGCGCGGGACATGGTCGAGGCTCCGGAGACGGTGGGCTGATGGAGGCCGGAACTCCGCAACTGGTCAAGCTCGAGGACCTTCACGTCCCCGGGCAGTTGAGCGGGCGCAAGCACATCCTCTCGATCCTGGTCGAGAACAAACCGGGCGTCCTGGCCCGGATCGCCGGCCTGTTCTCGCGGCGCGGCTTCAACATCGACACGCTCGCGGTGGGGCCGACCGACGACCCGAGCGTCTCGCGGATCACGCTGACGCTCGACGGCGCCGTCCACCCGATCGATCAGGTCACGAAGCAACTGCACAAGCTGGTCAACGTCCTGAAAATCCGCGACATGGAGCCGGCCGAGACCGTCGCCCGAGAGATGGCGATGTTCAAAGTCTCGGCGGCCGTCGAGAACCGGGCCGAGATCATCCAGTTCGCTGAGATATTCCGGGCCAAGATCGTCGACGTCTCGAAACGAGCGCTGACGATCGAGGTGACGGGCTCGGCCGACAAGATCGAGGCCTTCGAGCGGATGATCCGACCGCACGGGCTGATCGAGATGGTCCGCACCGGCGAGATCGCGATCGCCAGGGGCGCCGACTGAGATGTCGGCTCCAGGCGACGCCTGGGCCTCTTCACTCTCCGATTCGCTGCGCGCATCCCTGCGCGAGGCCGTCCAGAGCGGCCGCCGGACGCTCGCCAGCGTCACCGTTGCGGTCGAGGGAATCGACCCCTGCGCGACGGTGTTCGCCTCGCGGCTGGCCTCCGACCGCTGGTTCTGCTGGGAGCAACCCGACCGCGAGTTCGCACTCGCGACCCTTGGGGTGGCGCAGGAGTCGAACTCGCGCGGAGAAGCGCGGTTCGGCGACGTCGCGCGCGAGTGTCTGCGCGTCGCCGAGGAGGCGATCGTCGAGGAGCCCGGCGACCTCCCGGCCGGGGCCGGCCCGGTCTGGACCGGCGGCTTCGCGTTCGATCCCGAAGGCGCGGGATCCTCGCCCTGGTCGTCGTTCAGCCCGGCGACGATGTCGCTGCCGGAGGTCTCGATCTGCCGGATGGGCGAGGAGGCCTTCCTCACCGTCAACCTCCTCGTCGGCCCCGGCGACGACCTCGAGGAGGCCGCCGACCGCGTTGAAAGCAGGGTCTCGGGGCTGAGGACCGATCCGCTTTCGCTGCTCGACCCGCACCGGCTCGAGCGCCCGACGATCCGCAGCGCCCGCCCGCCCGGCGACTTCGAGGAGGCCGTCGAGGAGGCGACCGGGCGGATCGGGTCCGGCGCCCTCGAGAAGGTCGTCCTCGCCCGTGAGGTGGTGATCAGCGCGCCCGCGGCGCACGACCCCGGGGCCGTGTTCGGCGCTCTGCGAGAGCACTTCCCGTCCTGCTTCTGCTTCTGCTGCGGCACGCCGGAGGCGGCGTTCGTCGGCGCCAGCCCCGAGCTGCTGATCCGCCGCTCGGGCGCGGGCGCCTCGACGGTCGCCTTGGCCGGCTCGACCCGCCGCAGCTCCGACCCCGCCGTCGACGACCATCTCGGCGAGAAGCTGATGCGCAGCGACAAGGATCGCCGCGAGCACTCGATCGTCGCCGAGGAGATCGTCCGTCTGCTGCGGCCGCACTCGGTCTGGGTCGAGGCGGGAGACGAGCCCGAGGTGATCAGGGTGGCGAACATCCAGCACCTTGCGACGCCGGTTCTGGCCCAGCTCGCCGAACCGCTGTCCGCGATCTCGCTCGCCGGGCTCCTCCACCCGACGCCCGCGGTCGGCGGCGAGCCCGGCCGCATCGCCGGCGAGACGATCCGCGAGCTCGAGGGGATGGACAGGGGCTGGTACGCGGGCCCTGTCGGCTGGATGGACGCGACCGAGGACGGCGAATTCTGCGTCGCGCTCCGCAGCGCCCTGCTCCGCGACCGCGAGGCACACCTCTACGCCGGCGGCGGCATCGTCGCCGGCTCCGACCCGGCCGCCGAGCTCGCCGAGACCGAGATCAAGCTTCAGGCGCTGCTGCCGCTGCTGGCGGAATAGACGTGCTTCCCAGAGCGATCGCGGTGGCCGCGCTTCTGGCGCTCGGCTGCGCCGGCGCGGCCAGGGCCGAGGCGCCCCCGGGACCACGAATCGCGTATGTCCTCGCGACGCACCGGCCGATCGCGGTGGTGATCGGAACCAGCGACGCGGCGCTCGGAACACCGGCCATCGTCGCAGGCGGCGGCCTGCGAGCGCGTCCGCTGCCGGCCGGCGGGGTAGCCTGGTCTCCCGACGGCTCGCAGATCGCCTTCGACGGGTTCTTCGCCAAGCCGGGCATCGATCTGTCTCATGCGCACCGCCGGCTCTACCTGGTGGCGGCCGATGGATCCGGCCTGCGGCCGATACCGCACACCCGTGGCGCGTTCGCCCCGGTCTTCTCCCCAGGCGGGAGGATCGCCTTCGCCCGAACTATCCGCCGCCATCTGCCCCGGCTGGGCCCGCCCGGTCCGTCGGTCTGGAAAGGGACCTCCGTCTGGACGATCCGGCCCGACGGTTCGAGCATCCATCAGTTGACCGACTGGAGGAACGGGGTGACCGACGTTCCGTCGTCGTTCTCCGCGGACGGAGCGCTGCTCGGCGTCAGCCACCGCGACGAAATCCGAAACCGCGACGATGCTCTTGCCATCCGGGTCGACGGCGGTGGGTCGCGCCTCCTCGCCAAGAACGCGGCATGGCCGCGCTACTCCCCCGACGGCGGTCGGATCGCGTACCTCGGGATCGAACGGCAGCCCGGGACGACCTGCTGCGAGCTCGGCGACGGCTTCAGCGTCGACCTCTTCGTCGAGAACGCCGAGGGCACCGGGCGGCTGCGCCTGACCGACACGCCGGCGAAGGCGGAGCAGCCCGCGAGCTGGGACCCGTCCGGGGAACGGCTCGTCTTCACAACGCGGGAAAGTCCGACCCTGACCTCCGCGGGACTTCTCGAAGACGCGGTCATGGAGATCAACGTCGATGGCAGCTGCCGCACCAAGGTCAAGTCGGAGACGGCCGGCATTTTCCAGTCCCCGGCCTGGCAGCCTGGGCCGGGTCGAGAGCTCGGCAGGATCGCCTGCTGACGGCAAACCCTGCGCCGAGCCTGCGTCTGAATGTTTCAGGGAAGTGGATACGCGGACTCGCGCTCAGTGGAGTGAGGCGACGGCGGCGCCGACGCGGTCGGCGAGCCGGCGGTGGAGCTCGACGTTGGCGTGGCGGTCGGTCCGCACCTCGATCAGGCCGGTGCCGGCGGCGAGCGCTTCCGGCAACTCGGCAAGCGAGCTGAGCCTGTGATGGGGCAGCTCGAAGAGAGCCGCCGCCCGGGCTGCGCTCACCCCACGCGGGGTTCCGAGCAGGGCCTCGAACTCGTCGCGATCGAGCGCCGCCTCCTGCGGCAGGAAGTGGAAGATGCCGCCGCCGCCGTTGTCGATGACGACGATCCGGACCGGTGAGGCCACCCCCCGCAGCGCCGCGAGACCGCCGATGTCGTGGAGCAGGCCGAGGTCGCCGGTGACGATCGTCGTCGGCCTCCCGGTCTCATGGCCGGCGCCGACTCCCGACGAGACCAGGCCGTCGAGTCCGTTGGCGCCGCGGTTGCAGAGGAACAGCGCGTCAGCGTCCATCGTGCCGAGAAAGGCCTCCTGGTCGCGGATCGGCATGCTCGAGGCGGTGTAGACGAGGTCGCCGTCGGCGTGGGTGGCGCCGAGCGCCGCGTGGAGCCCCGGCTCGGTCGGCACCTCGATCCCCTCGAGCTCGGCCTCGATCGCCCGCCGGGCAGCGGCCTCGGCCTCGATCCAGGCCGCGGGCGCGTCGCGGTCCTCGCCGAGCCTCGCGGCCCAACCGGCCGCGAGGTCGCTCGGATCGGCCCGCAGCACCGCCGCCGCGCGGCGGCTCGGATCGTTCCAATCGCCGTGGGGGTCGACCACGATCTCCTCGGCGCCGGCCTCGGCGAGCCACGCCCGCAGCGGCTTGCTCGTCGGCATCTCGCCGAACCTCAGCACGAGGTCCGGCACGACGCTGGTCGCGAACCGCTCGTCGCGCAGCAGCAGGTCGTAGGAGGAGATGACGTTGGAGCGGTCGTGGGGCCCGCACCTGATCTGCGAGGTCGGCTCGGCCAGGATCGGGAAGCCGGCCGTCCTGGCGAGATCGGCGAGCGGCTTGCGAAGGCCGGGGTCGAGCTGGCGACCGGCGACGATGACGCCGGAGAGCGCTTCCCCGACGTGCTTCGCGACCTCTTCGAGGAGGAACTCGGAGGGCTCGAGGTCGATCGGGGTCACGGCGGTCAGCGGACGTTCTCCCCGACCCTCGGTGGCCAGGTCGTCGGTCGCGGTGACGGCGCCCGCGACGGCGACCGGGGCCAGCGGCTCCCGCCACGGTAGGTTGAGGTGGACCGGGCCCGGGCGGGGCTCGCCGCGGGCCGCGGCGAATCCCCGGCAGGCCGTCGAGCGGTAGTGGAGCAGCCCCTCGTCATCGGCGACGTGGGTCCCGACTTCGCAGAACCACCGCACCGAGGACCCGTAGAGCTTGACCTGATCGATCGTCTGGCCGGCGCCGATTCCGCGCAGCTCCGGTGGGCGGTCGGCGGTGAGGACGATGATCGGAACCGCCGATTGGTCGGCCTCGCAGACCGCGGGGTGGAAATTGGCCGCGGCGGTGCCCGAGGTGCAGAGGACGGCGACCGGCGCGCCCGAGGCCTGCGCCGCTCCGAGCGCGAAAAAGGCGGCCGAGCGCTCGTCGACGATGACCGTCACCTCGATCTCGCGCCGGCGCCAGAGTGCGACGGCGAGCGGCGTCGAGCGCGAGCCCGGAGAGACGACGGCCCGCCGGACCCCGCATCGCGCCAACTCCTCGACGAATGCGGACGCGAGCGCGGTGTTTGCGTTGGTCGGGTCCAATGCCCCCAGAACCTATGCGGTTCTAGAGGCGGTGCGCTTCGAGCGCCGCCTCGTCGATCTCGACGCCGAGCCCGGGACCGGCGGGGGCGTGGAGCATCTCGCCGCTCAGCTCGCAGCCGACGGCGGCGACGGTCGAGGCGAACAACCGCTGGGTCGCGAGCCCGTGGGCGAGATCGAGCCCATCGTCGCCGCCACGCTGGGCGCTCAGGGTCGCGGCGACCTGGGCGGCCGCTGCGATCCCGACCGGCCCGTCCAACGCGCTGGTGACGTAGGTCGGGATCACCTCGGCGATCTCGATCGCCGCCTCGGGACCGCCGACCTTGGAGAGCTTCACCCCTGTCAGCGACCAGGCTCCCATCGCGACCGCCCGCTCCGCGTCGGCGCGGCTGGCGACGCTCTCGTCGGCGGCGATCGGTATCGACGTCGCCTCGGCGACCGCAATCGCCTCCTCGGAGCTCGCAACCGGCTGCTCGGCGAGCTCGACGTCTAGCTGCTCGAGCTCGGTCAAGGTCCGCTTCGCGGTCTCGACGTCCCAGGCGCCGTTCGCGTCGACCCGGATCCTGGCGCTCGGCCCGACCGCATCGCGGACGGCCCGGACCTGGCCGAGATCGTCGCCGGTCCCGAGCTTCAGCTTGAACGAGGAGAAGCCGTCCTCCGCCCACGCAAGTGCCTCGCTTGCGACCTCGTCCGGCTCCCCGGTCGAGAGGGTCGCATTGCAGCGGACGGGCGGTGACGGAGGGCCCGGCGCCGAGCCGCGATCGGCCTCGGCCCACCGTCCCCGCAGATCGGCGAGGGCGGTGAGCGCCGCGCAGCGGGCCGGCGGGGAGAGCGCGAGAGCGTCGCCGGCGAGCGTCTGCTCATCGAGACTGTCGCGCTCGGCGAGCCGCTCCAGTTCGGAGACGACCTGATCGATGCCGAGGCCGCGGCGAAGCGAGAGCGGCACCGCTTCGCCCAGCCCGACGATCCCCTCCTTGCTCCGCAGCCTCAGCAGCGCCATCTCGCGCCGCTCCAGGCTGCCGGCGGCGGTCACGTAAGGCTCGCGAAAGGGGAGCGCGTAGGGAACGACCTCGACCGAGGCGATGCGCATGCCCCAAGCATTGCACCCGGACCGCGCTCAGACGCAGAGCTGCTTGACCGTCCTGCCGGCGCGGCGAAGGTCGAGCCTCAGGCCCCTTGCCCGCCTGCGGCCGCGGTCGGCGGCTTCGTTGAGCCTGTCTCTCGCCGCCTCGGAGGTCACGAAGGTCGCCTTGCGCGCTCTCCGCTTGTTTTCCCGCGCCAGGCTCCTGAGGCGATGCCCGATCTTCCGCGCCCTGGCGCGGGCGCTCAGGCAGGCCGCGCTCTCGGCCGGCGCGGCGGGGGGCGGTGCGGCCGCCGGCTGTTCCGGGCCGGGGGGCGGGACCACGTCGAAGCTGGCGACGCCGCCGAACCGGGCCGAGGTGTAGACGTGCTTGCTGTCTTCGCTCACGACCACGCCGTCGGTCTTGAGAAGCGCGCGACCGTCCTCGCAGGCCCCTGCGGTGAAGGAGAGGTCGGCGTCTTCGAATCCGGTCTCGGTGATGCACCCCGCCGTCCCCGGCCGCTGGAGAATCGTCCCGTCGGCAGCGCGTTCGAAGACCACGACGCCGTCGGATTCGCCTGCCGTCGCATACAGCGCGGTGCCGTCCGGGAGGACGGCGATCGAGTCGATGCCATCCATCGCGACGCCGTTCACGCATTGCCCGAGAGTGCCGGCCTGCATCGGGTCCGACTGGCCGGTGTTGCTGACGCATCCCGCCGTGCCGGGCTTCTGGGTCAGGGCGCCGGTCGCCGGATTGCGGTCGAAGATCAGGATCGCGTCGCGCCGTTCCGAGGCCAGGTAGGCGTCTTCGCCGTCGCCGATCGGTGAGAACGCGAGCGCCCTCGGCTCTCCCAGGCCGATCGCAAGCGTGCAGCCGGGCGCCGCCGCGCCGACCACGCAGCCGCCCGGCCCCTGCAGGGGTTTCAGCGACCCGTCTACTTCGACTTCGTAGACCGTCACCGCGTCGCGGGTCGGCGAGAGCGCGTAGAGGAACTGGCCGTCGGGACTGATTTCAAGCGTCTGCAGGCCGACCATCTCCGCCCGCCCGTCGGTGCATTCGGAGCCGCCTTCGTTGACGACGCAGCCGGCGGGTTCCGAATCCTGGCTGAGGTCGCCGGTTTCGGGGTCGCGTTCGAAGATCGCGATCCCCCCGCCCAGGCCCCGCGAGCCGACGTAGACGTTTTCGCCGTCGGGGCTGACCACGACCGAGGTCGGTTCGTCGATCGCCCGGGCGTCATCGCACCCCGCGACGGCGGGCGCCACGCAACCGTCTTCGCCGCTCGACTGCGTCAGGTGACCGTCTTCGGGGTCGCGATCGAGAACCGCCACGGCGTCGTCCTCGGGGGCGGCGACGTAGACGTTCTTGCCGTCGGGGCTGACGGCGACGTCGCTGGCCCCGCCGAGCCCCCGAGCCTCGGTGCATCCGGAGGAGACGGACGGGGTGATGGACAGACACCCCGTCGTTCCGGGAATCGGCCGCAGGGTCCCGTCGGCGGGATCGCGGACGAGGGTGGCGACACTGCCCCACGATTCGTCGACGGAGTAGACGTTCTTGCCGTCGGGGCTGATCGCCAGCGCCGAGGGCTGGACGAGCCCGGCGCCGTCTTCGCACTGGCCCGAGGCGGGGCTCTCGGTCACACACCCGATCGCGCCGGCCTTCTGGGTCAGGTTCGTCGCCGCGGTCGCGTCGGCAGCGAGGATCAGGACCGCGAGCGCCGCGGACAGCAGTGCCAGTACGGGTCGCAACGAGAACAAGTACGTCCCCCTCCGCGCCGTAGGGTATCCGAGAACCGGCGCCGGATCGAACCCTGGACCTAGCTCGCGAGCAGGAGGCCGGCCGAGACGAGCAGACTGAAGACTCCGAGCAGAGCCCCGGTTCCCGCGAGCGCCTCGTTCAGCGCCGCTCCGGACCGGTTCGACATCGTCCGCAGCGGCGGCACGGCGAGCGGGAGCGACGCGAGGCCGAGCAGCGGCCAGGGGCTGGTGTCGGCGCCGATCAGCGAGATCGGCAGGACCACGTAGGCGCCGAGGATCAGCAGCCGGTAGAGGACGACCGCGTTCCGGCGCCCCATCCGCACCGCCAGGGTCGTCTTCCCGGCGCGGCGGTCGGTGTCGATGTCGCGGACGTTGTTGACGACGAGGATCGCGGTGGCGAGGAACCCGACCGAGATCGAGAGCCCGAGCGGCAGCGCGTCGAGCTGCTCGACCTGGACGTAGTAGGAGCCGTTGACCGCGACGAGACCGAAGAAGAGGAAGACGAAGATCTCGCCCAGGCCGGCGTAGCCATAGGGCCGCGGGCCGCCGGTGTAGAGGACGCCGGCGGCGATCGAGAAGGCGCCTATCACGAGGATCACGGCGCCCGCCACGGTCGCCAGGTACAGGCCGCAGGCCACCGCGATCGCGAACGCGACCCAGGTCGCGTTCAGCACCCGCCGCGGGGCGACGAGACCGGCCGAGGTGACGCGCACCGGACCAAGGCGGTCGGCGGTGTCTGCGCCGCGCTTGGCATCGGAGTAGTCGTTGGCGAGGTTGGTCCCGATCTGGATGAAGACGCTGCCGAGCAGCGCCGCGATGAAGGCGCCGACGCGGGGGAGGCGACCGACCCATTCGACGGCGGCGGCGGTGCCGACCAGGACCGGGGCAATCGCGGCCGGCAGGGTCCGCGGCCGCGCCGCCATGACCCAGATCCTCATGGCATCGCTTCGCGCGTCATGGCCGGCGCGGGAACTGCGAGAAATCGGGCTCGCGCTTCTCCTTGTAGGCCTCGCGCCCCTCGCGCGCCTCCTCGCTGGCGTAGAAGAGCAGGTTGGCGTCGTGGGCGAGCTGCTGGATCCCCGCGTAGCCGTCCTCATGGGCATTGAAGCTCGCCTTGACCAGACGGAGGGCGAAGGGGGAGAGGGCGAGCATCTCCCGGCACCAGGCCACCGTCTCCGCCTCGAGACGCTCGACCGGGACCACCGCGTTGACGAGGCCCATCTCGCGCGCCTCCTCGGCGTCGTAGGTGCGGCAGAGCATCCAGAACTCCTTCGCCTTCTTGGTCCCGACCAGGTCCCGCAGCAGGGACGCCCCGAAGCCCCCGTCCCAGGAGCCGACCCGGGGCCCGGTCTGTCCGAAGCGGGCGTTGTCGGCGGCGATGGTCAGGTCGCAGCAGACGTGGAGGACGT
Organism: Solirubrobacterales bacterium; assembly: GCA_036557525.1. Classification (GTDB taxonomy): domain Bacteria; phylum Actinomycetota; class Thermoleophilia; order Solirubrobacterales; family 70-9; genus VRUE01. Next base: position 27,322 of record DATBHH010000035.1, read on the forward strand.
GGCCGCCGCCCGCCGCCCAGCCGGCGACCATCGCCACCACGGGCTTGGGCAGCCGCCGCATCTGAACCTGGAGGTCGGTCACGTGGAACCGGCCCAGCGTCGCGCCCTCGGCGACGTAGCCGGTGTCGCCGCGCACGTTCTGGTCCCCGCCCGAGCAGAAGGCCTTCTCGCCCTCGCCGGTGAGGACGACGACGCCGACGCCGGTGTCCTCGCGCGCCAGCTCGAGCGCTGCCGATATCTCGATCAGCGTCTGCGGGCGGAAGGCGTTGCGGACCTCGGGCCGGTCGATCGTGATCTTCGCGATCCCGTCGCCCGTCTCATAGCGGATGTCCTCGTACTCGCCGCCCGTCACCCACTCGATCGGCGCGTACAGGCGATCCTCCGGTGGGGCATCCTTGTGGCGGTTCGGCATGATGGCAACGATATCCCGGCCCAGATGAAGCTCGACGACTGGCTCGCCCAGAGATCGCAGAGTTGCCCCGACCGCACCGCCCTGGTCGCGGACGGCTCGGAGGTCACCTACGCCGAGCTCGAGGCGGAGGCGACGTGGGTCGCCCGCCGGCTCGCCGCCCACGGGGTCCGGCGCGGCTCGACCGTCGCGCTCAGCATGCAGCCGGGGCACGAGCAGGTCGTCCTCGTCCACGCTCTGATGAAGGTCGGCGCCGTCCTCCTGCCGCTCGCGCCGAGGATCGGCCGCGAGGAGCGCGCCGCGGTGATCGAGGCCACCGAACCGGCGATCGAGCTCGACGATCCCGGCCAGCTGACCCAGACCGAGGCCGACCTGCCGCTGCTCGGCGAGCACGACATGGACGCGGTCTGCTGCCGGGTGCTCACCTCCGGCAGCACCGGCGCGCCCGACCCCGTCGGCCTCACCTACGGGAATTTCCTCTGGAGCGCCGTCGGGTCGGCCTTCAACATCGGCGTCGAGCCCGAGGACCGCTGGCTCTGCTGCCTGCCGCTGAGTCACATCTCGGGCCTCGGGATCGTGGTGCGGTCGGTCGTCTACGGCACGACCGCGGTGCTTCACGACGGTTTCGATCTCGACCGGGTCGCGGCGTCGCTGGAAGCGGACGGGATCTCGGTCGTCTCGCTGGTCGCGACGATGCTGACCAGGCTGCTCGAGGCGGGCGCCGACCTCTCCGGACCGCGGGCGATCCTGATCGGCGGCGGGCCGGTCCCCCGCGAGCCGCTCGAGGAGGCGATCGGGAGGGGCGCGACGGTGGTCCAGACCTACGGCCTGACCGAGGCCTGCTCGCAGGTGACGACCTTGGCGCCGGCCGACGCCGGGCGCAAGCTGGGCTCGGCCGGCCGGCCGCTGCTCACTACCCACCTCCGGATCCAGGACGGCGAGATCCTCGTCCAGGGCCCGACCGTCGCCCCGGGTCGCTCCGACCCCGACGGCTGGCTCCACACCGGCGATCTCGGGCGGATCGACGAGGAGGGGTTCCTCTACGTCGAGGACAGAATCGACGACATGATCGTCAGCGGCGGCGAGAACATCGTTCCGGCCGAGGTCGAGCAGGTGCTGCTCCGCCATCCCGAGGTTGCCGACGCCGCGGTCGTCGGCCGTGACGACCCGGAGTGGCAGCAGGCGGTGACCGCCGTCGTCGTCCTCGAGGACGGCTCGCGGGCGACGCCGGACGAGCTGCGGCGCCATTGCGCCGGCTCGCTCGCCGGCTTCAAGGTCCCGAAGCGGGTCGAGCTCGCCTCGGCGCTGCCGCGGACGCCCTCTGGCAAGTTGCTGCGGAGGGCGCTCCGATAGGGTTGGCCGCCGGTGGAGCGCCGAACGAGTGAGCGTGCATATCTGATTTTCGCGAGGGAGTAAGGCGCGACTGTTATGTCTGACATCTTCTACGACAAGGACGCCGACCTCTCGAAGCTGGCGGGCAAGACAGTCGCCATCCTCGGCTACGGCTCGCAGGGCCACGCCCACGCGCTGAACCTGAAGGAATCGGGGGTCGACGTGGTCGTCGGGCTCCGGCCCGACTCCTCGAGCCGCGCGAAAGCCGAGGAGGCCGGCCTCGAGGTCCTCGACATCGCCGAAGCGGCAAGCCGCGGCGACGTCGTCATGGTCCTCCTACCCGACGAGAAGCAGGCGGAGGTGTGGGAGTCCGAGATCGCCGACGGGATCGCCCCCGGCAACCTGCTGCTGTTCGCCCACGGGTTCTCGATCCACTTCGCGCAGATCCAGCCGCCGCCGGGCGTCGACGTCGGCATGGTCGCGCCGAAGGGGCCCGGCCACCTCGTCCGCCGCCAGTTCGAGGAAGGGCACGGCGTCCCCTGCCTGATGGCCGTCCACCAGGACGCGACCGGCGATGCCCACGACCTCGTCCTCGCCTACGCCGCCGGGATCGGCGGCGGCCGCGCGGCGATCATCGAGACGACCTTCAAGGACGAGTGCGAGACCGATCTTTTCGGCGAGCAGGCGGTCCTCTGCGGCGGCGCCTCGGAGCTGGTGCGGGCCGGCTACGAGACCCTGGTCGAGGCCGGCTACGACCCCCGCCTCGCCTACTTCGAGTGCCTGCACGAGCTGAAGCTGATCGCCGACCTGATGTATGAGAAGGGGATCCAGGGGATGCGCTACTCGATCTCAAACACCGCCGAGTACGGCGACATGACCCGTGGCAAACGGGTCATCGGCGAGGAGTCGCGGGAGGCGATGAAGAAGGTGCTCGAGGAAATCCAGTCGGGGGCGTTCGCTCGCGAGTGGATCGCCGAGAACCGGGCCGGGGGCGAGAACCTCTCGCGGATGCGCGAGGAAGGCGCGAAGCACCCGATCGAGGAGGTCGGAAAGGATCTTCGCTCGACGATGTCCTGGATCGACCAGGACTTCTGAGCTAGG
>DATBHH010000036.1:0-11674 GCA_036557525.1 Solirubrobacterales bacterium
CTTTTCGTAGTGGGAGGGCCGTACCTTCACCCGCGGGTTCCGGGCGCCGATCTCCTCGATGACCGCCGCGGTGCGATCCTCGCTGCCGTCGTCAATGACCAGCACCTCGTACTCGATCCCCTCGCGCTCGAGCACGGCCACAACCCCTTCGACGGTCGCGCCGACCGACCCCTCCTCATTCTGGGCGGGGATGACGACCGACAGCTTCATGCCGTCGCCATCGTCCAGCGCTCGGCGTTCTGGTCGTACATCTCGTTGAGGATCTCCCCGACCCTGTAGCGCAGCTTCCAGTCCGGGTAGTCGGCTTCGAACTGGCCGAGGTCCGAGATCCACCACCGATGATCGCCGATTCTCGCCTCCTCGCCGAGCTCCCACTTGAGCTCGCGGCCGGCGACCCGCTCGCAGATCTCGATCGCCTCGAGCATCGAGCAGTTGCTGAACCGGCCCCCGCCGATGTTGTAGACGGCGGCAACGCGCGGGGCGGCGTGAACGGCGGCGAAGGCGGCGATCAGGTCGGCGCTGTGGATGTTGTCGCGCACCTGTTTGCCGCCATAGCCGAAGACGGTGTACGGCGTCCCGGTCACGGTGCACTTCATCAGGTAGGCGAGGAAACCGTGCAGCTTCGCCCCGGCGTGCTGGGGGCCGGTCAGGCAGCCGCCGCGGAAGCAGACCGTCGGCATCTCGAAGTAGCGGCCGTACTCCTGGACCAGCAGGTCGGCCGCGGCCTTCGAGACGCCGAACAGCGAGTGGGTCGAGGAGTCGATCGACATCGAGGTGTCGATCCCGCGGTAGTAGCGGTGCGACTCCGGCAGCTCGAGCCGCTTCTCGAGGTCCTCGAGCGGCAGCCGGTTCGGGGTGTCGCCGTAGACCTTGTTGGTCGAGCAGAAGATGAACGGGGCGTCGGGGCAGTTGGCTCGGGCCGCCTCGAGCAGGTTGAGGGTGCCGTTGGCGTTGACGCCGAAGTCGGTCTGCGGGTCGCTCGCGGCCCAGTCGTGCGAGGGCTGGGCGGCGGTGTGGATCACCAGCTCGATCGAGCCGCCGTGCTCGGAGAAGATCCGGTCGACCGCGTCGCGGTCGCGGATGTCGACGTTCTCGCTGCGGAACTCGGGGTGGGCGGCGAGCAGCCGCTCGGTGACGTGCGCGGTCGAGGCCTCGGGTCCGAAGAAGGCGGCCCGCATGTCGTTCTCGATCCCGACGACGTCGTAGCCCTGGCCGACGAAATGGCCGACGGCCTCGGATCCGATCAGCCCGCCGGAGCCCGTGATGATCGCGACCGGCATCTGTCCCGCACCTAATCCCTTCCCCCCGCCGGGGTCTCGATTTCGAGCGCGGCGGCGATCCGATCCTCGTCCGCCGCGACCCAATTATGGATATCGGACAGCACCTGCTCGGCGCTGCGCCGCGGGCGCCACTCGTCCAGGCCGAAGATCTTCGCGCAATCGGAGAGGTAGATGGGGACATCCCCCTCGCGGGTCTCGGCGACGGGCTCAATCGCGACCTCGTTCCCGGTCAGCCGCCGGCAGATCTCGGTCGTCTCCAGCAGCGAGAGGCTGCACTCGCGGCCGCCGCCGACGTTGACGGTCCGCCCGTCCCACTCCTCGGCAGCCAGGAGCTGGCGCTCGACGAGGTCGACCAGGTCCTCGATGTGAAGAAGGTCGCGGACCTGCTTGCCCTCGCCGCCGAACCCGATGTAGGAGAGCGGCCGGCGGAAGTGGTGGGCGAGCACCCAGTGGGTGAAGACGCCCTGGTCGACCCTGCCCATCTGCCAGGGGCCGGCGATCACGCCGCAGCGGTCGACGACCGCGGGCACACCCTGGCCCGTGCGGTACTCCTCGATCAGGAGCTCGGCGGCGAGCTTGGTCGCGCCGTAGAGGGTCCGGTGGCCGATCATCGGGAACTCCTCGGAGATACCCGCGGCGGATGCGCCGGGAACGCCCTGCTCCTCGGCCAGCTCGAGGCGGGTCTCCGCCTCGACCGTGGCGAGGGCAAGCTGGGGCTCGACCGGGTAGACGCGGCTGGTCGAGAGGAAGACGAGGAAGGCGCCGTCGCGGCGCGCCAGCTCGAGGCAGTTGTAGGCGCCGGTCAGGTTGGTGTGGACGAGGTAGCCGGTGTCGCCGTCGGTCCCGCTCATCACCGAGGGCTCGGCCGAGCACTCGATCAGCGCCGAGAGCTCGGGCAGCGCGTCGAGGTCGGCGGGCTCGCGGACGTCGCCGCGGACGAACCCGACGCCCGCCTCCTCGAGCCGCGGCAGGTTCAGCTCCGAGCCGCGCCGGTAGAGGTTGTCGAGGGCGAGGATCTCCCACTCGGGGTGGCGCTCGGCGAGCGAGACCGCGAGGTTGGAGCCGACGAACCCGGCTCCGCCGGTGATGAGCAGGCGCATCACCGGGCCTCGTCCGGGATGCCGATGAGCCCGGCGCTCTCGCCGTCGTGGAGGTCCTCGACGCTGCTGAGGGACACGGCGCGCGTCTGCGAGAACAGCATGAAGAGGGTGACGAAGTTCCCAAGCGCGATCAGCGAGATGATCAGCGAGGCGAGGGCGGTGATGCTGGCCCACCCGGGGATCGCCGAGTCGGTGAAGAGCTTGACGCAGACGATCGCGATCGCGATCGCGATCCCGAGCACGAGGAAGAAGGTGAACGCCGCCAGCGCCCGCACGGCGATCCGCTCGGTGAACGGCATCAGCATCCGCAGCCCGTGGGTCGAGAGGCGCCCGAAGGTCATCTTCGACTCGCCCTCGTAGCGCTCCCCCCGCGGGCAGGGGACGTAGGCGATCGGCAGGTCGAGTGCGAGCAGGGTCGAGGAGTAGGCGAGGTCGAACATCGGGTGGCGGAGCGCCCTCCTCGCGACCGAGCCGCGCATCGCGGCGAAGTTGCCGCTGCGGACCGTCGTCCCGGTCAGGCCCCGGAAGAGGACGCGGAAGAGCCAGTACATCAGCTTGAACCCGAACGACTCGTTGCGTTCTGTCCGCAGCGCGAGCGCGACCCTCTGCTCCCGGCCCTGCTCGTCGCGAAGGGGGGCGATCAGCCGCGGAAGATCGGCGGGGCGGTCCTCGCCGTCGGCGTCGAGGGTGACGACCAGGTCATCGTCGGCGATCGCCGGCAAAACGCGGCGCAGGGCGAAGACGATCGCCCGCTGGTGGCCGAGGTTGAACGGCGGCTCGAGGACGACGACGTCGTCGAGGGCGCGCAGCAGCTCGATTTCGGGATCCTGGCCGGCGGTGTCGTCGGCGACGACGAAGCGGGCGCGGTCGATGCCGGCCTCGGGCGCGATCTCCAGCAGCCGCTCGCGGAGGATCAGGAACGATTGGACGTCCCTGTAGACAGGTGTCACGAACCAGGCGTTCATCTCAGCCCGAGGCGGTGCCGTCGCGGCGCAGCAACTTGTATGTGCCGACCGTCGCGACCGGCTCGAAGCCGCTGTGGAGATACTCGACCAGAGGCCCTTCCGGCGGGGCGCCCGCGGTCCAGCCCAGGGCAAGCGGTTCGTTTTCGAGCACGCAGAGGTCGGGGATGTCGCTGGTTTCGTCGATCACCCGCTGCTGCCTCGCGTCGTCGAACAGGGTGGTCCAAGCGGTGGCGTTGCTGCCGGTCGGCGGCTCCTGTTCGGTCCAGAAGTAGAAGCTGTTCATTCCGGGCAAGGTGAGAAAAGCGTTGCAGTAGCGGTCGATCGCGGTCGTGACGTGGCGGTAGACGAGAGCTTCTTCGGGGACCGGCACCCGCACGTCGCCGGCGCCGGGGAGTTCGAGCGGCGTCGCCAGGTCGAAGGCGTTGCGGTCGTCGCGCAGCGGGATTCGCAGGTTTTCGTTCGCGAGGAACAGGACCAATATCGCAGCCGCGGCCGCCGCGATCGCCAGTGCCGGCCGGCGCCGGTCCGGTCCGAGAGCCGCCACCAGGCCACGGGCCCCGTTCGCGACGCAGACGAGGCCGACGGGTACCAGGAGGAAGGTCGACCACGCGACCTGGCTCCCCGCGACGGGGTAGGCGTGCAGGGCCTCGAGGACGGCCAGCAGGGGGAGCAGGGTCCGGGCGAAGATGCTTCCCCCCGACCCGCCCTCCTCGCCGGCGACCGGGATCAGGGCGACCCAGGCGAAGGCTAGGAACATGAACTTTTCGGCCGGCAGAGCGAGGAGGCCGTACGGCAGCGTCCTGCCGATCGGCGAGAGTGCGATCTCGGCGCCGATCAGGAGGCTGAACAGAGCCGGCGCGCCTCGAAGCCAGCCTGGGACCTCAGGGCGCCGTCGGGAGAGCGCCCAGTAGACGATCGCCGTCGCCAGGCCGAGCGCGTCGAAGATCAGGAGCTTGTCCTGCCAGGGGAACGGGATCGTGAACGCGTCGGCCTGCCGCAGCGGCTGGCTGATCACCCCTTCCCAGAGGGCGCTCGGCCCGGTCCCCGACCCGACCACCGCAAGCAGGACGACGAGCGCGGTCACCGCGAAGCCGCCGACGATCCAGACCAGCTCCTGGGGCGAGCGCCGCTCGACGTCCCGCGCCCGCAGCGCGATCACCGCCGCGAGCGCGGCGATCGCGACGTGGAACGCGTAGCCCCGTGCCCAGGATTCGTCGAACTTGCCGACCATCAGCAGGATCGGGACGGCGACGAACACCGCCTCGACCCCGAGACGAAGCCAGGAGCGCGACGAGAGGTTCGGGTAGCTGGCAGCGCAGAGCAGGGCGACGGCGATCAGGGCGAAGACGCCGACGTTGATCTTGGTCAGGGTCAACGCCGCGAGCAACCCTCCGAGAATCGCCATCGGGTAGACGCTGAGCCTGTCCCTGACCAGGCAGGCGGCGGCGAGTATCAGGACCAGGAGGAGGGAGATGAGGCCCCCCGGATGCATCGGCTCGTTCGGCGCGACGCTGAGCGCTGTGAAGGCGAGGATCTGACCTGCCGCACCGAGCAGGACGCTGTTCGTCATCCGCCAGACCGCGAGGCCGAGGATGAGGCTGGCGGCGACCCAGACGACGAGCGTCACGATCCGCCCGGAGTCGTGATCGACGGTGATGCCGAAGACGCCGAACACCGTCCCCCAGAGCTCGTAGTAGAACGGCCCGTACTGGGTGAAGACACGATCGTAGAGAGACCCGTGGTCGATGAACGAGCGCAGCGCGACGAGCATGTAGCCCTCGTCGTCGTAGGACGCGAACCCGTACATCATCCGCGGCGCCGCGATCAGGACGGTCATCGTCGTCACCGCCCCGAACGCGAGCGCGGTCCACAGCCACCTCCACCTCCGGAATATCGCCTCCATCAGCCGGCTCGCCGCAGCACGGCGAGCAGCGAGGTTCCCGCTGGCCAGAGCCGGCGCGCCCTCGTCGTCGCCGTCCCGAGCCGGTAGAGGCTCCCGTTCAACCATCCGGGCAGGTCCGGGAACTCGGCGTCCAGCGCGTCGGCCTCGGTGACGTCGTCGCTGCGGCGCAGGCGGCGCACCCAGCCGGCGGGCAGGAGCTCGGGGAACAGGTAGCTGAGCTCGACGACCTCGAACTGCCCGGCCGGCAGCGCCGCGAGAAGCGAGGCCTTGCGGTAGCGGCGGAAGTGCCCGAGAGCGGTGTCCCACCCCGACCAGAGCGAGGGCATCGCCGGCACCGTCAGGATCAGCAGCGAGCCGCTCCCCATCTTCGCCGCGAGCTGCGCCATGAAGGCCCGGTCCTCCTCCTGGTGCTCGAGGACGTCGAGGAGGGTGACCCACCGCGCCCGGCCGAAGGAGTCGCTCTCCCGCAGGTTCGCCTCGGTGCCGAATCGCTCGGCGAGGCCGGCCTCGAGGCCGGCGATCGGCTCGATGTATCGGTAGCCGATCTCGGGACGGCGAACACTCAGCAGGTCGCCGAGGAAGCCGGTCCCCGCCCCGACGTCGACGAGCTCGGCCTCGCCCGCGGACGGCAGGAGGCTGCAGACCAGGTCCCACCGGATCCGGTTCCAGAAGAAGTTCCGCGACCGTTCCGCCTGGCGATTCAGGTGTTGCTCGAGCGTGCTCATCGGTGCTTGCGTCCCGGTGGATTCCCCGCCAACCGGCGACACAGCGTACGTACTGAGACGGAACGACATGCCGGCGCGAATCTCGCGGTCAAACCGATACCCTCGCCTGGTGCCTGAGAGAAATGCCTCGACCGGCCGCGACGGGCAGGGCCGGCCCGGCGACTCGGTGCTGGTGGTGGGGTTGGGCTTCATCGGCTCGCACGTGGCCTCGGAGCTCACCTCGCGCGGGCGCCGCTTCACCGTCCTGACCCGCACCCCGCCGCCGCGCGAGGTCGCCGACGCGATCGGGCCCGAGGAGCTGCGAATCGGCGACGCCGCCGACCTCCCCACCATCGCGGGCTCGCTGGATGGGGTGTCGGAGGTCGTCTACTGCGCCGGCGGCAAGCTCCCGGCGCAGACCGAGGAGGACCCGGAGCTGAGCACCGAACTGACACTCGAGCCGATCAACGCCCTGCTCACCTGCCTTCGCGACCGCCCCGGAGTCGGCCTGACCTACGTCTCCTCCGGCGGGACGGTCTACGGAGAGCCGGCAAGCGTTCCCGTGCCCGAGGATGCGCCGACGGCGCCGCGGGCGATCTACGGGCGGCTGCACCTCGCCTGCGAGGCGGCGATCGAACGGGCGCGCGAGACCGCCGGCCTCGACGCCCGCATCCTGCGCTGCTCGACCCTCTACGGCGAGCACCAGCGGCCCGATCGAGGCCAGGGCGCGGTGGTCACGTTTCTCGACCGCATCGCGCGGGAAGAGGAGATCGTGATCTATGGCGACGGCGGCGCCGTGCGCGACTACCTCTACGCGGGCGACGTCTCGCGAACGATCGCCGACCTGCTCGATCGCGAGGACGTGCCCGGCGTCCTCAATGTCGGGTCCGGCGACGGGGTCTCCCTGAGGGACCTGGTCGAGGTGATCGAGCGCGAGGTGGGTAGGCGAGCGCGGGTCGTGACCCGCCCGGAGCGCGATTTCGAAGTCCACAAGATCGTGCTCGACATCAGCAGGCTCCGCGACCTGCTCGACTTCGAGCCGCTGCCGCTGGCCGACGGCGTCGCCCGAACCCACGCCTGGCTGGCGAGCACAACGGGACAGACGGCTTGAGCGTCATCGACAATGCGATCCGCGGGGTGCGCTGGCGGCTGCGGGCGACGAGGCGAATCTGGCGGACCGAGGCGACGTCGGGAATGCCGCTGCTGCCGCCCGAGCCGATCCCCGACGGCAGGATCGACGCGCCGAGCGCCGGCGAGTCCCTGCCCCGGGAAATTGCCTGGGTCAGGGGATGGGCGACGTTCCCGACGGGACCCTGCACCCGGGTCGACGTCCACCTCGGCGAGCACCTGCTCGGCGTCGCCAGGCTCGGGGTCGGGCGCGACGACCTGGCGCGGCAGCTGAACCCCACCGCCGGGCTGTCCGGATTCGAACTGAAAGAGGACCTGGCGACCTGGTCCGGCCCCGACGGCGAGGCCGAGCTCCGCTGCGTCGCCCACGGCCCCCGGGGCGAACGTCATGAGCTCTCGGCCACCGTCACCATCGAGCCCGCCGCCGAGCCGCCGGCACCGCCCGAGCTGAGACCGATGCCGGTCGCGGGCAGCGCCGGGGACGGCCCGGTGCGGACACTCTTCTTCACCCATCAGCTGACCCTCGGAGGCGCCCAGCTCTACCTCCAGGACCTGCTGCGCGAGCTGGCTTCGCGCAAGCTCGTCGACGCCACCGTGCTGAGCACGATGGACGGCCCGCTGCGGGACGAGCTCGACGAGCTCGGCGTCCCCTCCCACATCACCAGCATCGACGTCGCCAAAGGCCCCAGCGCCCACCTCGGCCGGGTCGAGGAGCTCGTCGCCTGGGCCGATGGCAGGGGATTCGAGGCGGTGTTCGTCAACACCGCGACAGTCACGACCTTCCCGGGGGTCCAGGTCGCCAACGGCCTCGGGATCCCGGCGCTGTGGGCGATCCACGAGAGCTTCCCCCCGGCGCTGATCTGGGAGGACCTCGACCCGGTCGTCCGGCGCGGCGCCGAAGCGGCGCTGGGCGACGCCGCCGCGCTGATCTTCGAGGCCGACGCGACCCGCCGCCTGTTCGAGCCCTTCGCCCGCCAGGGGAAGCTGCTGACGATCCCCTACGGGCTGGACATCGGCGAGCTCGACGCCGAGCGGGCGCAGCTCGATCGCCCCCAGGCCCGCCGGGCGTCCGGTGTCCCCGAGGACGCCGAGCTGGTGGTCTGCATTGGCACGGTCGAGCCGCGCAAGGCCCAGGTCTCGCTGACCGAGGCCTTCGAGAGGGTGGCCGCCGGCCACGATCGGGCCCATTTGGCGATCGTCGGCGGCCGCAGGGACGAGGAGACGCGGCTCCTGCGCAACTACATCGAGGCGTCACCGTTCCGCGAGCGGATCCACCTGATCCCGATCACGCCCGACGTCCACGATTGGTACGGGATGTCGGACCTGCTGGTCTGCGCCTCCGACGTCGAGTCGCTGCCGCGTACCGTGCTCGAGGCGATGGCCTGGGAGCTGCCGGTGCTGGCGACCGACGTCTACGGGCTGCCGGAGCTGATCGACGACGGCAAGACGGGCTGGCTCTGCCGCCCCCGCGACGTCAACGCCCTCGCCGACGGGCTCGAGCGGGCTCTCGCGACCGGGCCCGAGGAGAGGCATGAGGTCGCGCGCCGGGCCCGCGCGCTCGTCGAGCGGCGCCACGACCTGCCGACGTATGGGCAGAGGATCGGCGAGTTGATCAATCGGGTGTCAGGGCACGCTGTCGAGGTCCAATCGGGTGCTGGCGAGGCTTAGCCAAAGGGCCCGCTGGGCCCTCCTCGTGCTCCTAGCCGCGGTTCTTCTGGTGGCCTTGGACGCCTGGTGGGTCGCCACCTACAGGCATGGCTTCCCACTCGACGTCGACGAGGCCGGCTACATGTCGATCGCCCTCGACAACTACTTCGCCCTCGACGCCGGCGGGATCCACGGTTGGTGGCACTCGATCGAGCTGCAGGCACCGCAGGCGCCGCTGGTTCCCGCGGTGACATCCCTGATACTGGTGTTCAGCCAGGGAATCATGCAGGGCTTCGCGACCCTCGCGCTCTTCCTGGTCGTCCTGATGCTCGCGACCTACGGCATCGCGGAGCGTTTGGCGGGGCCCCGACTTGGCGCACTGACGGCGATCGTCGTTGGCACCTTGCCGGGCGTCTTCTACAACCTGCGTGAGTTCATCTTCGCTTTACCGGTGGCGGCACTGCTCGCCTGTGCTGTCTATGCCCTGATGCGCAGCGAAAGCATGCAGCGGAGCCGCTGGGCACTGGCATGTGGTGTGGCCATCGGATTGATGCTCCTGTCGAGGACGATGTCCGTTGCATTCGTGCCAGGGATAGGCGCCGCAGCGCTTCTAACGATCGCTCTGCGGCCGCGCGAGGACTGGGCGATCGGAATCCTCAACCTGGGAGTCGCGGCGATTTCCGCATTTGCCGTTGCGGCAACCTGGTACTGGCGCAATCTCGATCCCGTCGTCGAATACCTGACCGAATTCGGATATGGCTCTCACGCCTCCGAGTTCGGCGAACACCACTCGATCCTTTCCTGGGATTGGTGGCACGCGGTGGCGACAAGAATCACGGCCTTCGACTTGCTGGTTCCGATGGCGGCTTTGATACTCGTCGGGCTGATCGCGCTCGGGGTCGAGGTCGCGCGGCGAATCGCGACCTCCGACGATCGCCGCACCGTCGTCCTGGGCCTACTCCACAGCGAGGTATTGGCCGTAGGGCTCGTTTTCGCCGCCGGCTACTTCGCCCTTTCCAGCTCGGAAAACGTCGGCAGCGGCTTCACACTGCCGATTACTGTCCTCCTCGCTCCGATCTCCGTTGTCGCCCTCCGAGTCCACCCACGGGCTGTCCTGCCAGCCCTCGCTCTGGTTGCGCTGGTCACAGCCGTCAATGTGATTTCGACGTCAACAATTTCCGGCTCGCTGACTCGACAGCGCACGGTCGATGTCCCCGGCTTCGGCGCCCTGCCATGGGTGAACGGGGTGCCGAAGGCGGTGGCCGCGATCCGCGAACAGGTCCCAGGGCCCGAATGGAGGTTCGACGACACCGATCGCGCCTATAACGAAGTCAACTACGACCTTGATCGCTACATCGTCGACGACCTTGGGACGCTTCCCACTGTCCCGGTCACGATCTACGGAACGCGAAGCAGAGTGCTCAATACGAACAGCCTGACGCTGGAGACACTCCAACGTTACCGGGGTCGCGTTATACCCCTTGCACAGGTGCAGCCCACCCCTGAGAATGCGGCATCCGAATATGTCGCCCAGCTCGAAGACCCCGCGAACGGACCCCCGGGAGTGTTGGTGACAACGTCTCCGACGACGGGCGATTTCGAACCCATCATCGAGCAGCGACCGATGGAAGAAGCTGCCAGGCAGGCCGGGTTCCGCCTGGTCAGGACCTTCACGGTCCCCTTTTCCACCCGGGTGCTCGTCTGGCAGAAACAGGAACCCTGACCGCGACTATTGGCGACCGGGGTTCTCGTGCCGCCCGAATCTGAGCCTGAGAACGCGCCAGACGGCCTCGGCGACGATCCTGCCGCCCATCTTCGAGGATCCGGCGGCGCGTTCGCGGAAGACGATCGGCACCTCCACCACCCGGAACCCCTGCTCGATCGCCCGGTAGGTCAGCTCGACCTGGAAGGCGTAGCCGCGCGACGCGACCGAGGCGAGGTCGATCGCCTCGAGGACCTCGCGCCGGAAGCACTTGAACCCCCCGGTGAGGTCGCGGACGCCGATCCCGAGCGCGAGCCGCGCGTAGGCGCTGCCGCCGCGGCTGATCGCCTGACGCAGTGCGCTCCAGTCCTCGACGCCGCCGCCGGCAACGTAGCGCGAGCCGATCACGAGGTCGGCGCGCTCGGCCGCCTCGAGCAGCCGCGGCAGGTAGGCGGGGTCGTGGGAGAAGTCGGCGTCCATCTCGAGCACCAGCCCGGCGCCGGCGTCGAGCGCGCGGCGGAAGCCGGCGACGTAGGCGGGGCCGAGCCCTTCCTTGCGCGGGCGCCGCAGGACCTCGACTCGGTCGTCGTCGGCGGCGAGCCGGGCGGCGATGTCGCCGGTGCCGTCGGGGGAGTTGTCGTCGACGATCAGCACGCGCCCCGACTCGGGAAGCTTGGCGAGCACGGCCTCGACGATCGGCTCGATGTTGGCCGCCTCCTCGTACGTCGGCAGCACGACCCACGGCGGCGCTGACATTCGCCGATGCTATTCGCCGCCGTGGATTACGGTTACTTGGCATGGAGAGGACCGTCGGGCTCGATCCAAGCGGGGAGGCCGCCCGCAACCTGTCCGTGCCGACTCTGGTCGCCGAGCAGATCGCGACGATGCCCGACGCCGTCGCGATCGAGGACGGCGACCGGACCCTCAGCTACGCCGAGCTCGACCGTGCGAGCGCGGCGATCGCCGCGACGCTGCTCGCTGCCGGGGTCGCTCCCGGGGAGCCGATCGCGGTCGACCTTCCCCGCTCCTGGCAGGCGGTCTGCGCCCTCGTCGGGGTGCTGCGGGCGGGGGCCGCTTACGTCCCCCTCGACCCCGCGCACCCGCCGCAGCGCCGGCGGGCCCTGGTCGAGCTCGCGGGTGCCCGCACGACCCTGGAGCCGAGAGACGTCGAGCGGGCGATCGCGGCGGGAGAGACGGGGCCCGAGCCGCCGGAGGGAGGCGATCGGCTGGCCTACGTCCTCTTCA
>DATBHH010000037.1:0-33559 GCA_036557525.1 Solirubrobacterales bacterium
CATCCAAGGCACCGCTCCCTGCGCGGACGAACCCGAGCGCTTCGCCGTCTATTGCGAAGCGGGCACGGTCCGCTTCGAATACGAAGTCAACGACGTCCTGCAGGGGCTGACCGACACCGGCGTCGGCTGCGGGACCCCGGCACGCGTCTCGGTTCGCGGCAACGCCGGCGACGACACGATCGACCTCTCGAGGATCACGGCGGCGAACGGCTTCACCGGGATCGCGCGGCCGAATCTGATCGACGGCGGCTACGGGGAGGACGAACTGATCGCAAGCCAGATGCCGAACGAAATTCTCGGAGGCCTGCAGAACGACATCATCCTGGCGCGCAACGGCGCCCGCGACACCGTCGACTGCGGCGGAGGGACCGATGCCGTCCAGGCCGACGCCGCCGGCGTCGACGCGCTGTCGAACTGCGAGTTGATCGATCTCGCCCTGACGCCGGCGCCGCCGGCCGCCGCCCCCACCGGCTCATCGCCGACCGGGAGGCGGGCGGCGGCGAAGAGAAGGTGTCGCAAGCTCAAGCACGGTAAGGCACGCCGCAGGTGCTTCCGGCACGCCATGAAGCTCCCGATCTGATCCGTCGCCGGTGAGATGCTGCTTTCGGTTCCCAATGTCTCCGAGGGTCGCGATGAGGCTCGGATCGCCTCGATCGAGAAAGCCCTTTCGGCCGGCGTGACGCTGCTCGACCGCCACAGCGATGCCGATCACAACCGGACCGTCCTCACGCTGGCCGGCGAATCCGGGGCGCTCGAGAACGCGCTCGCCGCGGGTGCCGGGGCTGCGATCGAGTCGATCGACATGTCCACCCACGAGGGCCGCCACCCGGCGATCGGCGCCCTCGACGTCTGCCCGGTCGTCTGGGTCGACGAGGGAGACCGCGAAGCGGCGGCGGCGGTCGCGATCGAGGTCGCGGCGCGGATCGGCGCCCTCGGGGTCCCGGTGTTCCTCTATGGCGAGCTGGCGACTGCGCCCGACCGGGCCGAGCGCGCCTACTTCCGCAACGGCGGGCTCCCGGAGCTCTGGCTGCGGATGGAGAGCGGGGAGCTGCGGCCCGATGCCGGCCCCGACCTCCCGCACCGCACGGCGGGCGCGACCCTGGTCACCGCGAGGCCACCGCTCGCTGCGTTCAATGTCGAACTCGACAGCGGCGACGTCGAGGTCGCAAAGGCGGTGGCGGCGGGACTGCGGGAGTCGGGCGGCGGACCGGTCGGGGTGCGGGCGATCGGCCTCCGGCTTTCCTCGGGCCGCACCCAGGTCTCGACCAACGTCCACGACCCGCTCGGCGTGCCGCTCGGCGAGGTGGTCGGTCTCGTCCGCGAGCTGGCGGCGCCGCTCGGAGCGCGCCCGCTCGAGGCGGAGCTGATCGGCCTCGTGCCCGAAGCGGCGCTCTCCGGATACCCCGAGGGCGTGCCGATCCGGAGCTTCGATCCCGCCCGGCAAACGATCGAGGGACGCCTCGCGGGTGCCGCCTAGGTAGATTCAGCGCGAGGATCCACAGATGGCACAGACGAAGAAAAGGCGCCGCCGCAAGCACCGTGGGACCCAGGGCGGCCGGATCGACACCAAGCGACGCGCCGGGCGGCCTCAGAGCCGCGAGGAGGCGAAGGCTCGCGCCCGGGCAAAGCGCAAACCGGCTCCCAAAACCGACGCGCCGCCGACATGGCGACAGGCCGCGATCCGCGGCGCGATCGCCGCGGTCATATTCATCGTGATCCTCCTGCTGTTCTTCAGGCGCCCGCCCGGGGAGGCGTTCGGGCTCGGCGGCTTCATGCTGCTGTTCTACATCCCGGGCGGCTACTACTTCGACACGATGATGTGGCGCAAACGGGAGCGGACTCGGATCCGCGCTGCCGAGGAACGGCGCGGCAAATAGGTGGCTATCGAGGTTCAGACGCTCACGGTCGGCCCGTTCGCCGAGAACTGCTTCCTGCTGCGGGCGGAGGGGTCGGACCGGCTCCTGATCATCGACCCCGGCGAGGAGCCCGAGCGGCTCCTGAACGCAGCCGAACTGATGGAGGGGGTGATCGAGGCGATCCTCATCACCCACTGCCACGTCGACCACATCGGCGCCGTCTCTCCGGTCGCCGCCGCGACCGAAGCGCCGGTCTACTGCCCGCGGCTCGAAGCCAACCTGCTGTCGGAAATCAACACGATCGTCCAGGTGCCGGGAATGGGGCCGTACGAGGACTATGAGCCCGACGAGCTGGTCAGCGGCGGCGAGACGCTCGAGCTCGCGGGACTGACGATCGACGTGATCGCGACGCCCGGCCACGCCCCCGGGCACGTGACCTACTCGGTCCGGGGCGAGGACGCGATCTTCTCCGGCGACGTCCTCTTCCAGGGCTCGGTCGGTCGCGTCGACCTGCCCGGCGGCGACGGGCCGACGCTGCTGCGCTCGATCCAGACACTGCTCGACACCCATCCCGAGGGGACCGACGTCTACCCCGGGCACATGGGCCCGACGACGCTAGGCGCCGAGCGGGCGACCAACCCCTTCCTGACCGAGCTGTCGAGGTAGGCGGGCGCGCCCGCATGCCGAGCAAATTCCAGGCGCCGCGCGGCACCTCCGACGCGCTCCCGGCTGACGCGCGCGCCCGGGGGCGGGTCGAGGCGGTCGCGGCGGCGGTCTGCGCCCGCGCCGGGTACGAGCCGATCGCGACCCCGATCTTCGAGGACACCGAGCTCTTCGAGCGCGGCGTCGGCCGTTCGACCGACATCGTCCGCAAGGAGATGTTCACCTTCGAGGACAAGAGCGGCCGCAGCGTCACCCTCCGCCCAGAGGGCACGGCCCCGATCTGCCGCGCCTACCTCGAGCACGGTATGCAGAAACTGGCCCAGCCGGTGAAGCTCTTCTACGCGGGGCCTTTCTTCCGCCACGAGCGCCCCCAGGCGGGCCGCTACCGCCAGTTCCACCAGATCGGAATCGAGGCGATCGGGACCGACTCGCCGCTCGCCGACGCCGAGGTGATCGGGCTCCTCTCCGACCTGCTCGCCGAGCTCGGCGTCCCCGGGGTCGAGCTGCGGCTGGGCAGCCTCGGCTCACCCGAGTCCCGCCGTCAGTACCTGGAGGAACTCAGGGCGCATCTGCGGGCGAACCAGGACGACCTCTCGGAAGACGTCCGCGAGCGGATCGACCTCAACCCGCTGCGGGCGTTCGACGCCGGCGACGAGGGAACCCGGGGCGTGATGAGGGCGGCCCCGACGATCGTCGAGCGCCTCGAGGGTGACGACGCCGACCATTTCGCCGAGGTCCGCGCCCTGCTCGACGCCGCCGGCATCGCCTACGAGATCGATCCGACCCTCGTGCGCGGGCTCGACTACTACACGCGGACGATCTTCTCGTTCGTCTGCGAGGGTCTCGGGGCGCAGTCCGAGGTCGGCGGCGGGGGCCGCTACGACGGCCTGATCGAGCAGCTCGGCGGACCGCCGACGCCGGCGATCGGATGGGCGACGGGGATCGAGCGGATCCTGCTGGCGCTCGGCGAGGAGGAGGAAGGGGGAGGGCGCGACGCCTTCCTCGCCGTCGCCGACGAGGGCCAGCGCCCGCGGGCTCTGGCCCTCGCCGGCGAGCTTCGCAACGCCGGCCTCTCGGCCGAGGTCGACCTTGCCGGGCGCGGCCTGAAGGGCCAGCTCAAACACGCGGATCGGATCGGCGCCCGCCAGGTCCTGATCCTCGACGCCGACGGCTCCGCCCAGCTGCGCGACATGGAGAGCGGCGAGCAGCGGCCGGTCGATCCCGGAACTGTCCTCGAGGAGTTGGGAGGTTGAGCGGCGGCGCCCCCACGATCCGCCCGAACGCCTTCCGTGACACCTGGTGCGGCGAGGTCCTCGGCGACCGGGTCGACTCGAAGGCCAAGGTCGCGGGCTGGGTTCACCGCCGTCGCGACCACGGCGGGCTGATCTTCATCGACCTCCGCGACCGCACCGGGATCGTCCAGCTCGTATTCCACCCCGACCGATCCGGCGAGGCGTTCGCGCTCGGCCACGAGCTCCGTGCCGAGGATGTCCTCAGCGCCGCCGGCACGGTCGTCCGCCGCTCCGAGGACACGATCAACCCGGACCTGCCGACGGGCGAGTTCGAGCTCCAGGTCGCCTCCGCCGAGCGCCTCGCAGACGCCGACACCCCGCCGTTCCAGATCGAGGGTTTCTCGGGCGAGGTCGGCGAGGACGCCCGCCTCCGCCATCGCTACCTCGACCTCCGGCGCGAGCCGATGCGGGAGGCGCTCGCCCTCCGCCACCGGGTGACGGCGGCGATGCGCGAGTTCCTCGACGGCGAGGGGTTTCTCGACGTCGAGACCCCCGTCCTGACCCGGTCGACGCCCGAGGGCGCCCGCGACTTCCTCGTCCCCAGCCGGCTGCAGCGCGGCTCCTTCTACGCTCTGCCCCAGTCGCCGCAGCTCTTCAAGCAGCTGCTGATGGTCGCCGGGCTCGAGCGCTACTACCAGATCGCCCGCTGCTTCCGCGACGAGGACCTGCGCGCCGACCGCCAGCCCGACTTCACCCAGCTCGACATCGAGATGTCGTTCGTCGACGTCGACGACGTGCTCGACCTCAACGAGCGCCTGATCGCCCACGTCTTCGAGCGCACGGGCGGGCCCGCGCTCGAGCTCCCGATCCAGCGACTTCGATACGACGAGTCGATGGCGCGGTTCGGAACCGACCGACCCGACATGCGCTTCGGGCTCGAGCTTGCCGACCTCTCCGACGCGGTCGCCGAGACCGAGTTCAAGGTCTTCCGCTCGGTGGTCGAGTCGGGGGGCGCCGTGCGCGGCCTGAACGCCGGCCGTCGCGAGCTGCCGCGCTCCGTGCTCGACGGCCTCATCACCCGCGCTCAGGAGCTGGGGGCGAAAGGGCTGGTCTGGGCTTTTCGGGAGGGGGAGGGCTGGCGCTCGCCGACCGCCAAGTTCCTCTCCGAGTCGGAGCTGCGCGACCTCAACCGGCGGCTCGGCGCCGAGGAGGGGGATCTGCTGCTGGTCGTCGCCGACCGCCGGCGGGTGGCCGACGCGGTGCTCGGCCAGCTCCGGATCGAGCTCGCCGAACGCTTCGACCTGATTCCGGCCGGCGAGGACCGGCTGATCTGGATCGTCGAGTGGCCCCTGCTCGAGTGGAACGCCGAGGAGGAGCGCTGGGACCCGCTCCACCATCCGTTCACCGCTCCGGCGGGGGAGTTCGACCCCGATAGCCCAGGCGAGGCGCGGGCGCTGGCCTACGACCTCGTCTGGAACGGCCAGGAGATGGGAGGCGGATCGATCCGTATCCACCGCGCCGACGTCCAGCGGGCGCTGTTCGCGGCGCTCGGGATCGACGAGGAGGAAGCCGACGCCCGCTTCGGGTTCCTGCTCGAGGCACTCCGCTACGGAGCCCCGCCGCACGGCGGTATCGCCTACGGCCTCGACCGGATCGTCCAGCGGCTGGCGGGTGCCGACTCGATCCGCGACGTCATCGCCTTCCCGAAGACCGCCTCCGGGATCGACGCCTTGACGGGGGCGCCGGCGCCGGTTGGCGAGATGCAGCTGAAAGAGCTGGGCATAGCCCTGCACCGGCGCGGCCTCGCCGGCCACTGATTCGGACACCGAGCGGTCAAAATGGTCGCATGAGCCTGCTCGACCGAATGCGAAGCGCGTTTCGCGAACGCCGGCCCGGGCCGGGCGCCACCCCCGTCCACGTCGACGACCCGGCCTTCGACAGCTGGGAGGTCGTGCGCGACTTCGGCGACCTGAAGACGGCCCGGGCCTGGCACCAGGCGCTGGTCGAGGCCGCGATCACCGCCGTCCTCACCTCGGACTGGCCGCTTGATCGCTACGGCCGCGGCGACATCTCGCTCCGGGTCCGGCCGGAGGACTGGAGCGAGGCCGAGCTGCTGCTCTCCAACCTCGACGCCGAACTCGACTGAGGAAATCCACCGGCATCGGTCGCCGCTGCTACCGTGGCGGCTGAGGCTCGAGGCCGTACGCGAGCCGTCTCAACGTTTTGACCCAACACAAACGGCTTGGGAGCAGATCTCTCCCGTTCCCTTGGGACCGGGAGGAGGCACCCGCCCTTCACTTCAAGGGATCAAAGCCAGAGGCGGCAACGGCGGGTTGGAGCCTCTTTCCATACCTTCGCGCACTTCGCCGCGCCACCCGTTCGCGATCGCCGATCAGGCTCTCTCCACGATGACGTCGGCGCCCCCAGATTCAGCGTCTCCGACCGGCGAGCGCTGCATTCGCCCCACTGAGCGAGTCATATGCAGCGCTCGGGACGTCGACCCGGTGATCGCATGCCTTGCCGAAGCCCAGCACGGCGTCGTGGCACGAAGCCAGTTGCTCGACGCGGGGGTCGACAGAAAGGCGATCGAGGTTCGACTGAAGAGAAATCGCCTCCATCGTCTGCACGCCGGCGTGTACGCGGTCGGTCATCCGGTGGTCGGCACGCGTGGGCGGTGGTTGGCCGCGGTACTTGCCGGTGGACAGGATGCGGTCCTCAGCCACCGGGCCGCCGGTCAGCTCTGGCAGCTCCTCCCCTGGACGACCGTGTTCGTAGAGGTGACCCGACCGCGAAGCTTTCGGGGCCGTGGCCGCGTCGAATTCCATCGGGCTGCGGTGCCGGCCGACGAGCGCTCGGTCGTCGACGGGATCCCCGTGACGTCGACGCCGAGGACGATTCTCGACCTCGGGAGCGTCCTCGGTCGGCGGCAGCTCGAGCGGGCGATCAACGAGGTCGAGGTGCTCGGGCTGGCCGACCCGCTGTCGGTACCGGACCTGCTGGTGCGACATCGGGGCCGGCGTGGAACGGCCGCGCTGCGGGGAATCTTCGGCGACCGGAAGGCGAGCCGTGGGGTGACCGCGAACAGGTTTGAGGCGCTGTTCGCCGATCTGCTCGATGAATACTCGTTGCCGACCCCGAGGTTCAACGCCGAGGTCGCCATCCGTGGCCGGTTCTTCAGGGTCGACGCGATGTGGGAGCCGCAGAGGGTCATCGTCGAGCTCGACGGCCGGGCCGCGCACGGGACCCGGTCGGCGTTCGAGAACGACCGCGAGCGCGACCGCCTGCTTCTCCTCGCCGGATGGAGGATCGTCCGCATAACCTGGCTCCAGCTCCGCGACACGCCCGAGTCGATCGCCGCCGACATTCGAGACCTGCTCGCCGACCGACCGACTTCTACCCTTAGGGCATGAGCACCGAACTCTTCGAGCACTTCCTGCGCGACGAGACGCGCCGCGGCCCGGCCGATCCCGGCGCCTTCACCGGCGCCGCGGGCGGAGCCGCCTGCGGCGACCTGGCGCGGATCTCCCTCACGATCGCCGCCGAGAGGATCGACTCGGTCAGCTTCGACGCCGAGGGCTGCGGGGCGACCCGGGCGGCGGTCGCCGCGGTCGCCGAGATCGTCGACGGCGAGCCGGTGCTGGACGCGGCGCGGATCGGAACCGACGAGGTCGACGAGGCGATCGGAGGCCTGACGCCGGCGAAGCGGCACGCGGCACAGCTCGCTGCCGACGCTCTGCACCGGGCCCTCGCCGCGGCGGCGGCAAGCGAGGAGCGCCTCGCCCCGGCGCTGGAGGGTCGCGTCGCCGTCGCGATGTCCGGCGGAGTCGACAGCGCCGTCGCGGCCCTGCTCGAACGAGAGCGGGGGGCCGACGTCGTCGCCATCACCGTCAAGCTCTGGGCCGACGAGGAGACCGACGGCGCCAAGGCCTGCTGCTCGCCCGAGGCGGTGCTCGGCGCCCGCGCCGTCGCCCACTCGATCGGCGTCCCCCACCTCACCCTCGACCTCGAGGAGGACTTTCGTCGCCGGGTGGTCGGCTCCTACCTCTCCGGCCATGCCCAGGGCGCGACGCCCAACCCCTGCATCGTCTGCAACGGCGAGGTCCGCCTGGCGGCGATGGCCGACCTCGCCGGGCGCCTCGGCGCCGAGCGGCTGGTGACCGGCCACTACGCCCGGATCGTCGCCGACGACGAGGGACCGTTGCTCGCCGCCGCGGCGGACGCGGCCAAGGACCAGAGCTACATGCTCGCCGGCCTGCCGCCGTCGATGCTGCCCCGCCTCGGGTTCCCGCTGACCGAGATGACCAAGTCGGAGGTGCGCGAGATCGCCGCCCGCCACGGGCTCACGATCGCGCGCAAGCCCGAGAGCCAGGACCTCTGCTTCCTCGCCGGCCAGGGCCAGAGGCGTTTCCTCCACCGCCATGGCGACCTCCATGACCGCGAGGGCAGGGTGCTGGACCGCGCCGGCAGGGTGATCGGCCGCCACCGCGGCCAGCACAACTTCACCGTCGGCCAGCGACGCGGGATCGGCGTCTCGGCGCCCGATCCGCTTTACGTCACCGCGAAGGACGCGGGCGCCAACACGATCACCGTCGGCACCCGCGCCGAGCTCGCCGCCACCCGGGTGGGGATCCGCGATGCGGTCCTCCATCGCGATGGAGGACTGGTCGACTCGGTCCGGCTGCGCTACCGCTCCGCCCCGGTGCCGGCCACCGTCGCGGCCCCCGCCGGCGCGCACACCAGCCTCGAGATCGAGCTGGGGGCGTCATTCGACGCGGTCGCCCCCGGCCAGACGGCCGTGCTCCTGAGGGAGGGCACGGTCGTCGGCCATGGGACGATCGTCGGCTAGACCGCTCCCGCTTCCCGGTCTTCCCGAAGGTGTTTCGCCGCTTTCACGCAGCGCGAGAACGCTGTTCCCTTCTCGCCCTTGACGTGCTTCTTGCTCATTTCTTTGCAGGCTTTGCGGGGATTGGTCTTGCCTTCATTGGCGGCCTTGGCCATCGCTTTCACGCATTCGGAGAATTCGGTTCCCCGTTTGCCCTTGACGTGTTTCTTGCTGGCGCCCTGTTCGTTGCAGTAGCGCCCGTAGGCCTTCGCCTGAGCCGGCAGGCCCGCCTTCGGCCCGGGGGTCGGGTTGCCCGGTTCGGCCGGGTTGTAGGTCGGCCCGTGCCCGTTGCCGTTGCCGTATGGCGGGCTCCCTTCGTGCGGGTTGTCCGCGAGCGCAGGCGCGGCGGCCAGTGCGAGTGCGCCGGTGATGACCGCAATCTTCAGCAGCTGCTTCATCATCTCGCCTCCTTCGACGATGTCCGCCGCGAGCGGCTGCCTCGCGGCCGTTTCCATTGCACCCCTAAAACGGCGCTCGGTCCGATCCGTCAGGCCTATTCGGAAGATTCCAATTCCGCTTCCCCGGGTTGCCCCGTAGCCCGATCTGTCGATTTGCCGCCCTTTCCGTAGGCGGGCGGTTCGGCGGCGGGAGAATGTGGCGGCGCACCCTTTCCGGGAGTGGGTTCGGCGTCGGTCGGAGCGGAGGGCGGGGCAGAGGATTGACCCCTTCCGGCACCGCGAGGGGTTCCCGGTGTCGCGTTCCCATGCGGGGATTTGCGGGCCGCTGCGGTCTGCTGGCCGTGGGTTGAGGACGCCGGCAGCCCGGGGCCCTTGCCCTGCCCTCCCTCTGGCGTGCTCTTCTTCGGCTTGGCGGCGCCGGTGGCACCGTGGCCGCCGCTCTCGCCGACCGGGGCGGGGGTTGCCCCCGGCTTCCCACCGGGGGTCGCCGCCGCGGGCGAGCTGCCGGAGACGGCGGGTCGATTCCCGGCTGACGCGCCGCGGTGGTCGGGCGTTTGGCTAATCCCCGGGCGACCCGCGGGGACGGCCGCCGCGCGTTTGTCCGCCTTCGACGGCGAGAGGAAGCGCGCGGAGGACCTCCGAGGCGGAGGCGTGGTGGTTTCGCGGTCCTGTCGACCGCCATTGCCGATCGGGATGTCAACCAGTCCGCTGCGCTCGGCCGCGGTCGTGCCGATCGCCGCCACCACGACGCAGGTCGCCGCCGTCTTGACCACGGTCGAGCTCAGCAGCGCCTTGCCGGCCCCGGCGCCGGCGGCGCCTCCGACGGCGCCTCCCGCGGCCCCGGAGCCCGCCCCGAGAGCACCGTGGAGGATCGCCGCCGACGCCGCGAGCGGAAGCGGGGCGATCGCCCGCAACTCGCCCCGGCGCCGGACGATCGAGTCGTGAAAGCTGCGGCAGTCCGGGCAGGATCTGAGGTGGGCCTGGATCTCGCGACTCCGTATGACCCTGCCGTCGCCGTCGGAGACCGCCCGGACGCACTCTTCGCACCGCATCTCACGCCCCGCTTCCATCTGCCTCAGGCTCACCCTCGCCTCGTACACGGCCTGGCGCGCCGCCTCGGCCGACGTCTCGAGCGCCGAGCCGATCTCGGCGAACTCGAGATCGCCGAGCTCCCTCATCACCAGCGCGGCGCGCTGGCGCTCGGCCAACTCTCGGAGGTCGTCGATCAACCTGCCCAGCCGTTCCCGCGCCTCCGCAGTCTCGGCGAGCGCCGGGCCGGCGGCGATCCGCTCGGGCCCGATCGCGACCGTCTCCCGCCTCCGCCTGATCATGTCGATCGACTCGTTGCGAGCGATCCGATAGATCCACGGCCGCAGCCGGATGTCCCTCTGCTCGCCCGGCAGCGACCGCAGGACCTTGACCATCGTCGCCTGCAGCGCGTCCTCGGCGTCCTGCCTGCTGCCGACCAGCGTCAGGCAGAAGCGGTAGAGCTCCTGGTGGTAGCGCTCGAAGATCGCCTCGAACGCGCGCCGGTCGCCGCGCTGGGCGCGCCTGGCGAGTCGCTCGTCCGATGTCATGTGATCTCGCTGCCGGCATCCGATCGCATCGTTCAAGAGTAGGACCGGTCACCTCGATAACGCCACCGCCGGCCGGACATAAGGCTCGATCCCCGGTCACTAGGCTCCCAATCTGTGAAGGCGCAGGAGATACGCGGCACCTACCTCTCGTTCTTCGAGGAGCGCGGGCACCGGATCGTGCCCTCGGCCTCGCTCGTCCCCTCGGTGCACGACCCCTCGGTTCTGCTCACCACCGCCGGGATGCAGCCGTTCAAGCCCTACTTCCTCGGCCGCGAGGAGCCGCCGGCCCCGCGCCTCGCCGACGTCCAGAAATGCTTCCGCACGACCGACATCGAGGAGGTCGGCAACACCGCCCGCCACCTGACCTTCTTCGAGATGCTCGGCAACTGGAGCTTCGGCGACTACTTCAAGGCGGAGTCGATCCGGTGGGGCTGGGAGCTATCGACCGAGGGATTCGGAATGGACCCGGAGCGGATCTGGGTGACGGTATTCGGCGGCGACGAGGAGCTCGCCCTCGGCCCCGACGAGGAGGCGATCGAGGTCTGGAGGTCGGTCGGGGTGCCGGAGGAGAGGATCGTCCTCCTCGGCCGCGCCGACAACTTCTGGCAGGCGGGCCCGACCGGGCCGTGCGGGCCGTGCTCGGAGCTGTACCTCGACCGCGGCGAGGAGTTCGGCGGCCGCGACGAGCGCCCGGGCGACGACACCGACCGCTTCCTCGAGTTCTGGAACCACGTCTTCATGACCTACGACCTCGCCGAGGACGGAGCGGTCACCGAGCTGCCGATGCGAAACATCGACACCGGGATGGGTCTCGACCGGATGGCGGCGATCCTCCAGGACGTCCCGTCGGTCTTCGAGACCGACCTGATCCGGCCGCTGATCGACCTCGCCGAGCAGCTCTCGGGCCGCTCCTACTCCGAGGGCGGGAGGACCACGAGGGCGATGCGGATCGTCGCCGACCACACGCGCGGGTCGGCCTTCCTGATCGCCGACGGGGTCGTCCCCTCGAACGAAGACCGCGGCTACATCCTGCGGCGGATCATGCGACGGGCGATCCAGCAGGGCCGCGCCCTCGGCCTCGAGTCTCCCTGGCTGGGGCGCTTCGCCGAGCGGACGATCGAGATCATGTCCGAGTCCTACCCTGAGCTCGAGGCCGAGCGCGAGACGATCGCCCGCTGGGTCGGCGACGAGGAGGAGAGCTTCGGCCGCACCCTCGAGCGCGGAACCGAGCTGCTCGAGCAGCTGATCGAGGCGGCGAAGCGGGAGGGAACCTCCTGGATCGACGCCGCCGACGCCTTCAAGCTCCACGACACCTACGGCTTCCCATTCGACCTGACCAAGGAGCTGCTCGCCGAGCAGGGCCTGGCGGTCGACGACAGCGGCTTCGAGGAGCTGATGGAGGAGCAGCGCGAGCGGGCCCGGACCGGCGCCGCGACTGCGCACGGCTCCGAGGACCGCCATGAGCGGGTGATCGCGTTCGCCTCGGAGGCCGCTCCGACCACCTTCGTCGGCTACCAGACCCTGCGGGCGACGACCGGGATCGCCGCCGTCGCCGCCGCCGACGGGCAGGCGCTGGTCAAGCTCGAGGAGAGCCCGTTCTACGCCGAGGGCGGGGGCCAGGTCGCCGACTCGGGCGTTCTCCGCTGGGACGGCGGCGAGGCAGAGGTGATCGACGTCTACCGCGTCGGAGACGACCAGGTCCTCGAGGTCCAGGGAAGCGGTCCCGGGACACGTGAGCGCGGGGTTGAAGCCCTGGTCGACCATGAGACCCGGCACGCGACGATGCGGAACCACACGGCGACCCACCTGCTCCACGCGGCCCTGCGCGAGCGCCTCGGCGAGCACGTCCGCCAGGCGGGCTCCGCCGTCCGCCCCGACAAGCTCAGGTTTGACTTCACCCACGGCAAGGCCCTCGACGGCGAGGAGCTTGACGCGGTCGAGGACCGCGTCAACCAGTGGATCAAGGCGAGCCGGCCCGTCCGCTGGCTCGAGATGGAGCGCTCCGAGGCGGAAAGGCTCGGGGCGATGGCCCTGTTCGGCGAGA
This sequence comes from Solirubrobacterales bacterium, assembly GCA_036557525.1. Lineage (GTDB taxonomy): Bacteria > Actinomycetota > Thermoleophilia > Solirubrobacterales > 70-9 > VRUE01. The sequence goes on from DATBHH010000037.1 coordinate 12,653, forward strand.
AATACGGCGAGTGGGTGAGGGTCGTCGAGGTCGACGGGGTCTCGCGCGAGCTCTGCGGTGGGACGCACGTCGCCAACACGGCCGAGATCGGGATCTTCAAGATCGCCTCCGAGGGCTCCAGCGCCGCCAACGTTCGCCGGATCGAGGCGCTCAGCGGCCCGGCCGCGATCGACTGGTTCCGCGAGCGGGAGGACCGACTGCGGGAGGTCGGCGAGCTGCTCGGCGCGCCACAGGACCCGCTGACCGGCGCCCGGCGCGCCGCCGAGCGGCTGCGGGAGGCCGGTGAGGGCGCCAAGCAGGCGGCGAGGCAGCGGCTCGGTGAGGAGGCCGAGCGGCTGGCGGGCGAGTCCTTCGACGTCGGCGGGCTCGAGGTCGTCGCCGGTCGTGCCCCGATCGCCGACCAGAGGGCGCTGCTCGACCTCGCCTCCCGCATCCAGGGCAGGCTCGGCGGCGAGTCGGCCGTGGTCCTCGGCGGCGCCGACGGGGAGAAGGTCGCGCTGGTGGCTCTGGTCTCGACGCCGGCGATCGCCCGTGGGGTCTCCGCCGCGGACATCGTCGGCGAGGCGGCGCCGGTGATCGGCGGCGGCGGCGGCGGGCGCGAGGGCATGGCGCAGGCGGGCGGGCGCGACCCGGCCAAGCTCGACGACGCGCTGGTGGTCGCGCGGGCGGCGGTCGAGCGGGCTCTGGGCTAGCCGTGCGCGTGCTCGCTCTCGATCACGGCACGGCGCGGATCGGCTGCGCGCTCTCCGACCCGAGTGGGACGCTGGCGACGCCGCTGCCGGTGATCGAACCGCCGCACCCGCGGGCCGTCGCCGAGCTCGTCGCCGAGTACGACGTCGAGCGGGTGGTCGTCGGCCTCCCGTTGCACCTGAACGCAGCCGAGGGCGCCCAGGCCGCGCTGACCCGAACCTTCTGCGGCGAACTCGAGGCGATGCTCGAGATCCCGGTCGAGACCTACGACGAGCGGCTGACGACGCGGATGGCCGAGGCCAGCCGGCGCGAGGGAGCGAGCGCCGCCTCCGACTCGCTCGCGGCCGCCCACCTGCTTCAGGCCTATCTGGCCGCCCAGGAGGCTGGCGATGAGTGACGAGTGGCAGAAAGACGACCCGTTCGCCGGCCAGGACCCGGCCGCCGCGGCGCGCGAGGAGCGCCGGCGCGAGCGCGAGGAGCGCCGCCGGAAGCGGGAGGAGAAGACGAGGGCAAAGGAAGAAGCCGAGCCGGAGCCGGTCGCGACGCAGCCGCCGCCGCAGCCGTCAAAAAGCCCCGAGGAGGAGTTCTGGGGGGAGGATCCGCCGCCTCCGCCGCCGCCCACCGCTTCCGGACGCTCGCGGCGCAGCCCGTGGGGGATCCTGCTGGCGGCCGTCGCCGTCGTCGCGGCGATCGGCCTCGCCGTCGTCGCCTACGCCTACCTGACCCGCGACGAAGCGCCGCCGCCGCAACCGCTGCGGACGATCACGGCGACGATCCCCGAGGGCTACAGCCGCGCCCAGACCGCCGAACTCGCGCGCGAACTGAAGCTGAGGGGAAACTACGAGAAGGCGACGATCCGCTCGCCCTACCTCGACCCGGCCGAATACGGCGGCAAGGACGCGAAGAACCTCGAGGGCTTCCTCTTTCCCGATACCTTCGAACTCGACGCCCACGCGCCGGTTTCCGATCTCGTCCGCGATCAGCTCCAGGACTTCAAGCGGCGGATCGCAGGCGTCGATATGTCCTATGCGAAGTCGAAGAACCTGACCGTCTACGACGTCGTCACGATCGCCTCGATGATCGAGAAGGAGGCGCAGTTGGAAAGCGAGCGGAAGCTGATCTCGGCGGTCATCTACAACCGCCTGCGCAACGGGATCCCGCTCGGAATCGACGCGACGATCCGCTTCGCGAACGACAACTACACCGAGCCGCTGACCGAGTCCGAACTCAGCGCCGACTCGCCCTACAACACGCGCGTCAACGCCGGCCTTCCACCCGGGCCGATCGCCAGCCCCGGCCTGGCCTCGATCGAAGCCGCCGCGCACCCGGCCAAGGTCGATTACCTCTACTACGTGGTAAAGCCGGGGACCTGCGGCGAACACGCCTTCTCCTCGAGCTACGCCGAATTCGAAGCCGATGTCGCGCGCTACAACGAAGCCCGCGAAGCGGCCGGCGGCAAGTCGCCCACCACGTGCGGGGAATGATCGGGCGATGCCGCGGCTAGCGGTCCTCGGCCACCCGGTGGCGCACTCGCGCTCGCCGGCGATGCACGCCGCCGCGCTCGCCGATCTCGGCCTCGCGGCGGAGTGGAGCTACGAGGCGATCGACGTCGCCCCCGACGGGTTCGAGGCCCTGGTCCACACGATGCCGAACCAGGGGTTCGCGGGCGCGAACGTCACCGTTCCTCACAAGGGCGCGGCGCTGACCGTCGCCGACAATCCCTCGGAGACGGCCCGCGAGATCGGCGCCGCCAACACCCTCAGCTTCGTCGACGGCGAGGTCAACGCCGACAACACCGACGCGCCGGGCCTGCTCGACGCTCTGCCCGACCCTCCTGAGGGCCGCCGAGCGCTGGTCCTCGGAGCCGGCGGCGCCGCCCGCGCGGTCGTCTGGGCCCTGGTTCGCGAAGGGGCCGAGGTTGCGGTCTGGAACCGCACCGCGCTGCGCTCCGCGAACCTCTGCGAGGAGCTCGGGGGGCACCCCGTCGACGACCCCGGCCAGGGCGAGTTCGAGCTGATCATCAATGCGACCGCGGTCGGCCTGCACGGGGAGTCGGCGTTCGAGGAGCTGCCGCTTCGAGCCGACGGGTTCACGGCCGGCCAGACCGTCGTCGACATGGTCTACGCCGACATGCCGACCGAGCTGCTTGCGGCCGCCTCCGGGGCCGGGGCCACCGTCGTCGACGGGATCGAGGTCCTGGTCCGCCAGGGCGCCCACTCGCTGCGGATCTGGACCGGGCGCGAACCCTCGCTCGATGCCATGCGCGCCGCCGCGCGCAGCTGAGTCTGCCCCCTGCGCCTATAGCCTTGATCGGATGACCGTATTCCGCTTCACCACTGCCGGAGAGTCGCACGGGCCCGGCCTCGTCGCGATCGTCGAGGGGATGCCGGCCGGCCTCGAGCTCGACCGCGAGGCGCTCGATCGGGACATGGCCCGGCGCCAGCTCGGCCACGGGCGCGGTGGCCGGATGAAGATTGAGTCCGACGCGGTCGAGATCCGCTCCGGCGTGCGCCACGGCAGGACGCTCGGCAGTCCGATCGCGGTCCTGGTCGCGAACCGCGACTACGCCAACTGGGAGGAGCGGATGAACCCCTGGCCCGTCGAGGCGGAGATCGACGAGGTCCATCTCCCGCGGCCGGGCCACGCCGACCTCGTCGGCGCCCAGAAATACGGCCATACCGACATCCGCAACGTGCTCGAGCGGGCGAGCGCCCGTGAGACCGCCGCCCGCGTCGCCGCCGGCTCGATCGCCCGCGGGTTGCTGACCGCGCTCGGCGTCAGCGTCCACAGTCACGTGATCCAGATCGGCTCGGTTCGCGCCGAGGAGCGCGATGACCTCGCCCCGGAGGACTTCGCCGAGGTCGACGAGGACCCGGTCCGCTGCCTCGACCCGGAGGCGAGCGCGGCGATGGTCGAGGAGATCAACCGTCTGCGGAAGGCGAACGAGAGCCTCGGCGGGATGTTCGAGGTGAGGGCGTTCGGCCTGGTCCCCGGCCTCGGCTCCCACATCTCTTGGGAGGACCGCCTCGACGGCCGGCTCGCCGGGGCAGTCGCCTCGATCCAGTCGGTCAAGGGCGTGGCGATCGGCGAAGCGTGGGACGTGGCGGGACGGCCCGGCTCGGAGGCCCACGACGAGATCTTCTGGTCGAAGGAGCGCGGCTACCACCGCGAGACCAACCACGCCGGCGGGCTCGAGGGCGGGATGACCAACGGCCAGCCGCTCTCCGTGCGAGCGGCGATCAAGCCGATCTCAACCCTGACCAAGCCGCTGCGCTCGGTCGACACGGAGACCAAGCAGCCGGCGCAGGCGCTGCGGGAGCGGACCGACTCCACCGTCGTTCCGGCGGCGGCGGTGGTCGCCGAGGCGATGGTCTGCCTTACCCTCGCCCGTTGCTATCGCGAGAAGTTCGGCGGCGACCACATCGACGACGTCCTTGCCGCCGTCGACGCCTACAAGTCCCGAATCGACTGGCGTTGAAGCCTGCAATCGTCTTCATCGGCTTCATGGGGGCCGGCAAGTCGCAGGCCCTCGAGGTCGCGGCGGCGACCGGGCTCGAGGTCACCGAGACCGACGACCTGCTCGAGCGCGAGCTCGGCTCGCCGATCGCGGAGTTCTTCGAGAGCGATGGCGAGGCCGCCTTCCGTGCCCGCGAGGCCGAGGTCGTCGGAGCCCTGCTCGAGGCCACCGACGGCGGCGCGATCGCGCTCGGCGGCGGCAGCGTCCTCTCCGAGCGCGTCCGCGAGGCGCTCGGGCGCCACATCGTCGTCTGGCTCCCGGTCGGAGCCGAAGACGCCTGGCGGCGGGTATCGGCGGGCGACAGGCCGCTGGCCCGGGACCGCGACGCGTTCGACCGGCTCCACGCCGAGCGCTCGCCGCTCTACGAGGCGCTCGCCGACGCCGTCGTCCTCAACGACACGCCGCCAGCCGTGGCCGCGGCCCTCCCCGCGATCGCGGCCCTCGCCGAGCTGCCCACGGGAACCAGGCTGATCTGGGCGACGAGCTCCTCGGGCGCCTACCCTGCCTACGTCGGCCGCGGCCTGCTCGAGTCGGATTGGTGGCCGCTGCCGAACGGCCGCTTCTGCGTGACGGACACCGCTGTCGGCGCGCTCTACGCCGGCCGGCTCGACCCGCTCCAAGCGCGGATCGAGGTCGAGCCCGGCGAGGGCGCGAAGACGATGGCCGAAGCGGAGCGCGTCCTGCGCGAGCTGGCGTCGGCCGGGATGACCCGCGAGGACCACCTCGTCGCGCTCGGCGGCGGGGTCGTCGGGGACCTGGCCGGGTTCTGCGCCCACACCTATCAGCGCGGCGTCCCGGTCGTCCAGGTGCCGACCACGCTCGTCGCCCAGGTCGACTCCGCCTACGGCGGCAAGACCGGCGTCGACCTCCCGGAGGGCAAGAACTACGCCGGCGCCTATCACCTGCCCGCGGCGGTGATCACCGACACCGCGACGCTCTCCAGCCTGCCGCGGGAGGAGCTCGGCGCCGGCTTCGTCGAGGCCCTGAAGACCGGGCTGCTGGCCGGCGGCGCGCTCTGGGATCGGGTCCGGTCGATCGAGGCGATCGACCCGGCAGCACTCGACGACGTCGTCTTCGCCTGCGCCCGCTACAAGTGCGAGATCGTCGCCGCCGACGAGCGCGATTCCGGCGTCAGGGCCGTGCTCAACCTCGGCCATACCGTCGGCCACGCGATCGAGGCCGCGGGCGGCTACTCGCGCTACCGCCACGGCGAGGCGATCGGGCTCGGCCTGCTGGCGGCGCTGCGCCTCTCCGAGGCCCCCGACCTCCGCGCCGAGGTCGCGGCGATCCTGTCCAGCCACTGCCTGCCGGTCGAGCTCGACCCGGCGATCGAGATCGACGCCGTCCTGCAGGCCCTTGAGCGCGACAAGAAGCGAACCGCGGACGGGGTCGCCTTCGTCCTTCTCTCGACCCCCGGCGAGCCTCGGATCGGGCAGCTGCTCGATCCGGCTAAGGTCCGGGGCGCCGTGCAGGAGATGCTCCCTTGACCGGTCCCCACAACCGCGTCGCCGTCCTGCACGGAGTCAACTTCGACGTCCTCGACCGCCGCGACCCCGACCTCTACGGCGGCATCTCGCTCGACCAGCTCGAGCAGCGGATCGGCGGCTGGGCGCGCGAGCTCGGCCTCGAGACGACCTTCTTCCAGACCAACTCCGAGGGCGAGTTCGTCGAGTACCTGCACCGTCTCCCCGACCTCTGCGACGCGGTCGTGATCAACGCCGGCGCCTGGACCCATTACAGCCGGGCGATCGCCGACGCCCTCGACGTCGCCAGGCTGCCCGCGGTCGAGGTCCACATCTCCGACGTCGAGTCGCGCGACGACTGGCGCCGGACCTCCGTCTTCGATGGGCTGGTGCTGGAGAAGATCTCCGGCCGCGGGCCCGACGGGTACCGCGAGGCACTCGCCAGGATCGCCCGAGAGCTGGACGGGGACAGATGAGCTCCGCCCGCGGCGACCGGCTAGCCGAGCTGGTCGCCGAGCACGAGCTCGACCTCACCGTCGTCACCCACATCGTCAACGTCAGCTACCTGACCGGATTCGGCGGCACCAACGGGGCCTGCGTCTGCGGCGGCGACACCCGCCTCTTCTTCACCGACTTCCGCTATACCGAGCGCGCCGAGGCCGAGATCGACGGGTGGGAGATCATCACCGTCGCCGACGACTGGCTCGGCGGGATCGCCGAGCGGCTCAGCGGCAGGACCGGGTTCGAGGACGAGCACCTCTCGGTCCGCACCAAGGGGCGCCTCGAGGAGAAACTGCCGGAAGGAGTCGAGCTGGTGCCTGCCGGCGGCGACGTCGAGCGCCTGCGGAGGATCAAGGATCCCGGTGAGCTGGCGGCGATCCGGGCGGCGTCGGAGCTGGCGGACGACGCCTGGCGCTGGAGCCTCGAGCGGGGACTGGGAGGACGGACCGAGCGTGACGTCGCCAGGGCCGCCGAAGCGCGGATCCGCGAGCTCGGCGGCGAGCCGTCATTTCCGGCGATCGTCGCCGCCGGGCCCAACGGCGCCCTCCCGCACGCCGAGCCCGGCGAGCGCGAGATCGGCGCCGGGGACCTGGTCGTCTTCGACATGGGCGCCAAGCTCGACGGGTACTGCTCCGACGGGACCCGGACCTTCGCGATCGGCGAGCAGGGGGACCTGGGGCGGGAGGTCTACGAGGTGGTCCTCAGCGCCCAGCAGGCGGCGCTCGACGCGGTCCGAGCAGGGATCGGCGGCGAGCCGCTCGACGAGGTCGCCCGCGAGGTCATCGAGGCCGCCGGCCACAGCGAGCGCTTCGGCCACGGGCTCGGGCACGGTGTCGGCCTCGAGGTGCACGAGAGCCCCCGCGTCTCGCGCCGCTCCGAGGACGTCCTCGCGGCGGGCGAAGTGGTGACGGTCGAGCCGGGGATCTACCTGCCGGGCGAGCTGGGGGTCAGGATCGAGGACCTGGTCGTCGTCACCGAGGACGGCCACCAGAACCTCAGCAGCCTCCCGAAGGAGCTGCAGATCGTCGACTAACGACTGAGGTCGACGCCCTCGACCAGGCTCTCGGCAAAGGCCGCGATCAGCGCGACCGTCGCCTCGACGTCGCCGAGGTCGACCATCTCAACCGGCGAGTGCATGTAGCGGAGCGGGATCGATACGAGCCCGGTGGGGACGCCGGAGCGCGAGATCTGGATCGCGTCGGCGTCGGTGCCGCTGGTCCGTCCGCTGGCCTCGACGGTGTGCTCGATCCCGGCCGACTCCGCGACCTCGACGAGGAGCTCGAAGACCTTCGGCGAGAGAGTCGAGCCGCGCCCGATCACCGGCCCCGAGCCGAACGGATGGCTGCCGAGCTGTTTCTCGTCGACCCCGGGGGCGTCGGTCGCATGGGTGACGTCGATCGCGACCGCGAGGTCGGGCCGCAGCTCGAAGGCCGACGTGCGCGCCCCGTGGGTTCCGATCTCCTCCTGGACCGCGGCGACGGCGGCGAAGCTGCCGCGCAGGGTGCCGCGCTCGTGGCAGCGGCGGAGCGCCTCGAGCGCGATGTAGGAACCGAGCCTATTGTCCATCGCCCGCGAAACGAGCCGGTCGCCGGCGACGGCGACGGGGTCGGCCGCGATCACGACCGGGTCGCCGATCCGGACCATTTCGGCCGCCTCGTCGCGGTCGGCGGCTCCGACGTCGATGTGCAGCGATTTCAGCTCGACCACCTTCTTGCGCTGGTCGGGCTCGAGCAGATGGATCGGTTTGCGACCGACGACGCCGGGGACGATCCCGCCGCGGCTGCGGATCTCGACCCGCTGCCCGACCAGGATCTGCGGGTCCCAGCCCCCGATCGAGACGAACCAGAGGAAGCCGTTCTCGTCGATATGGGTCACCGCGAGGCCGATCTCGTCGATGTGTCCGACGACGGCCAGCAGCGGAGCGGCCTCCCCGACCCTGGCGATCGACGACCCGATCCCGTCGCTGCTCACCTCGGCGAAGGAGGCCTCCTCGCGCCAGAGCGCGGCCGCCGGCGCCTCGTGCCCCGACGGCGCCGCGACGCGCAGAAGCTTGTCGAGCAGGGCTGGCGTATCGGCGGCCATGGAGTCGGCCAGTATGTCGCCTCAGAAGGCCGCTGTTTGCAGAAAATTCGAATAGCGTTGATGCGGATGGCCGAGATTCGCAGTCCGATCGCCCTCGTGACCGGCGCCTCGAGCGGGATCGGCGAAGCGGCGGCGCGGAGGCTGGCCCGCGAGCCCGGCGCCGGCCTGATCCTCGTCGCGCGTCGCGAGGAGCGGCTGCGGGCGCTGGCCGAGTCGCTGCCGTGCCCGGCCACGCACCTCGCTGCCGACCTCACCGACGAGGACGCCCCGATCCGGGTTCGCGACCACGTCGCCGAGCACCACGGCGGACGGTTGACCCTGCTCGTCAACAACGCGGGGGCATCCTGGCGTGCGACGTTCGCCGAGGGCGGGCACGCCAACGCGCGGCGCCACATGGAGCTCAATTTCGACGCCGTGCTGCGGTTGACCGAGGCCCTCCTGCCGGCGCTCCGCGAGTCGGCCCCGAGCGCGATCGTCAACGTCGCCAGCACCGCCGGCCGCGTGGCCCGCGCCCGCACCGGCTCCTACTCGGCGAGCAAGTTCGCGCTGATCGGATGGAACGACTCCCTCTACTCGGAGGAGCGCGGCAACGGGGTGCACGTCGGGTTGGTGCTGCCCGGCTACATCGCGACCGAGGGCTTTCCGGCGACCGAGCTGCGCGAGCGGGCGCTGACCCGCTGGATCGTGTCGACGCCGGACAAGGTCGCCGAGGCGATCGTCGAGACCGGGTTGAAGGGCAAGGCGGAGCGCTACGTGCCGCGGGCCTACGCGCTGGCGGGCGTGGCGCGCATCCTCGCGCCTGGCCTCGTCCGCAGGATCCTCTCGGCCGGCGGCGCCGAGGCGCTCACGACCAGCACCGCCGCTGAAGCCGGCGAGTGAGAATCAGGTCCCGCTGAACCGGGAGGGCGTCAGCTTGCAGTAATGGAACGAGAAGATCGAGCTGACGTTGTTGGCCGCGTTGGCGCTCCGTTCGGCCCGGATCGCTTCGTGGTTGGCTTTCACCCGGTTGCCCTGCTTGAGCGCCTTGCCGATCTTGCCGAGGTTGACCTTGACGGTGTCGAGGAAGCCGAACCACTTGACGAGACGGGCGTCGTCGGCCGGGGGCCTCGTCACCGCTTCGATCTGCTCGATCGTGTTGCCGAACGCGGTCGAGGCGCGCTTGAACTGATTGCCGGCCGGCATCAGCTTCCCGGCTTTCACCTTGCCCCGCGCGCCCTTGAGGATCCGCGAGTTCGTTTCGGTGTTGGCCTGGCAGATCGGCTCGACCGCGGTGACGTATTCGGCGCGCGTCGGTTCCGGCGGAAGAATCGGCGTCGTGGCGTGGGCGACGCCCGCGAAAAGCATCGCGGCACCGAGCGCAGCGAGTATCCCCGGCGTTCCTCTCACAGTTGCCCCTGCGGACATAGATTACGTAACACCGGAAATGGACGCCAGTACCACCTACGCCGATTCGGGCGACCTCAAGATCGCCTACCAGACCTTCGGCGAGGGAGAGATGGACCTCGTCATCGTCCCCGGCTTCGTCTCCCACGTCGAGCTGCTCTGGGATCAGCCGATCGCGGCACGCTTCATGCGACGCCTCTCGAGCTTCGCTCGGGTGATCACCTACGACAAGCGCGGACAGGGGCTTTCCGACCGGCCGACCGACCCGCCGACCCTCGAAGACTCGATGGACGACCTCCATGCCGTCCTCGATGCGGCCGAGTCCGAGAAGGCTGTTGTCCTCGGCGTCTCCGAGGGTGGCCCGATGTCGATGCTGTTCGCCGCCACCTTCCCCGAGCGCGTCTCCTCGCTGATCCTCTACGGCACCTACGCGAGGATGGTCGAGAGCCCCGACTACCCCTCGGGCGTCCCCGACAGGGCCCTCGACCGCTGGGGCGAGCTGATGCGACAGGACTGGGGCGGCCCGGTCGGGGTCCACCTCTGGGCCCCGAGCATGGACGACGATGCCGAGTTCGCCGAGTGGTGGGGGCGCCTCCTGCGGCAGGGGACGAGCCCGGCCGGCGCGATCGCCCTGGTCGAGCTCTACCGTGAGCTCGACGTCCGGCCGGTGCTGTCGAGCATCTCGGCTCCGACGCTCATCCTCCACCGGAGCGATGACAAAATCGTCCGCGTCGACCAGGCCAGGTACCTGGCCGAGCACATCCCGGGGGCTCGCTACGTCGAACTGCCGGGCATCGACCATCTCGTCTGGGTCGGCGACCAGGACGCGATCCTCGTCGAGGTCGAACAGTTCCTGCTCGGCAGTCACCGCGGGTCGGAGCCCGAGCGCGCGCTGGCGACCGTCCTCTTCACCGACATCGTCGGCTCGACCGAAAAGGCGGCCGAGCTCGGCGACCGGCGCTGGCGCGACCTGCTCGAGCGCCACGACGCGATCGTCCGCCGCCAGCTGCAGATCCACCGCGGTCGCGAGATCAAGACGATGGGCGACGGGTTCCTCGCCACCTTCGACGGCCCGGCGCGGGCGATCCGCTGCGCCGCCGCCGCCCGCGACGAGCTGGCGGCGATCGGGATCGAGATCCGGGTCGGAATCCACACCGGCGAGGTCGAGCTGGTCGGCGACGACGTCAGCGGGATGGCGGTCAACATCGGCGCCCGGATCGGCGCCCTCGCCGGCGCCGGGGAGCTGCTGGTCTCGAGCACGGTCAGGGAGCTCGTCGTCGGCTCCGGGCTCGAGTTCGACGATCGCGGGCCCCACACGCTGAAGGGGGCGCCCGGCGAGTGGCGCCTGTTTGCCGTCGCCTAGCGCCCCGCATAGGATCGACGCTGGATGAGGTCGAGTCCGAAGAGGCTGGTGCTCGTCGCGATGACGGCCGTCGGAGTGATGATGCCGGCCGCGATCTCTTCGGCGATCGGTGGCCTTCCCGAATACGCCGGCTACGCGGTCGGCAACCACAAGGTCCTGGTCGGCTTCGACCTGCACGGAGCGGGGTGCCCGGGGTCGGAGTGCTTCGACCACCACCCCCATCTCGTCGGGTTCGGCCCGGTGGGTTACGACTATCCGGCCTGTCCCGAACTCCTCGATGGGGTCACCGAACTCAAAAAGCCGGTCGCGGTCGGACGCAACGGCAGCTTCGAAGCCTCCGGCCAGGGTGAGTACCCGGGCGAAACCGTCAAGGTCGGCGGGCGCTTTCTCGACGAAGGGCGCCGGGCGCGGGGCTGGTTCATCGTCGACAACGGCGGCTGCCTCAGCGCGCGAACTCGCTGGACTGCGAAGCTGGAAAGGTGACCCCGCCGCTACGGGGCCGAAGGAGAAAGGCCGCGATCGAGGGCACCGTGTCCTAGAGTTCCGCGCGTGATTTCGACCAACCAATTCAAGAACGGATCCCACATCGAGATCGACGGGACCGTCTTCAAGATCATCGAGTTCCAGCACGTCAAGCCGGGCAAGGGCGGCGCCTTCGTGCGGACCAAGCTGCGCAAGATCGACGACGGCTCGGTGCAGGACAAGACCTTCAGGGCGGGGGAGAAGTTCCGGCCCGTCCGGACCGAGTCGCGCAAGATGCAGTACCTATACGACTCCGGCGAGGCGGCGGTCTTCATGGACAACCGCGACTACGAGCAGATCGAGATCCCGGGGGAAGTCGCGGCCGAGGCGAAGCGTTGGATGCTGCCCAACGACGAGGTCGACGTCCTCTTCGTCGATGAACGGCCGACCGACGTCCAGGTGCCGAGCGCGGTCGAGATGAGGGTCACGACGACCGAGCCGGGGGTGAAGGGCGACACCGCCTCCGGCGGCGGCAGCAAGCCGGCGACCCTCGAGTCTGGAGTGACGATCCAGGTGCCGCTCTTCATCGAGGAGGGCGAGTCGGTTCGCGTCGACACCCGCAGCGGCGAGTACGTCTCGCGGGCGTAGCGCCCGGGTGGCCGCCTACGACCCCAGCGAGTGGCACGACCTGTTCGTCGCCACCACCGGCGCCTCGGCGGCGCTCGCCGGGCTCGTGTTCGTCGCGATCTCGATCAACATCGAGCGGATCCTGGCCCTGCCGGGGGTGCCCGAGCGCGGGCTCGAGACGGTCCTGCTGCTGACGCTCGTCCTGCTGGTCTCGGTGGTCGGGCTGATCCCGGGACAGAGCCATGTCGCCCTGGCGCTGGAGCTGCTCGGAATCGCGCTCGCGATCAGCACCGTCATCAGCCGGTTGCCGGCGATCCGGTCGACGGGAGAACAGCCGCGCAGCTCCGTGATCGCGCGCTGGGTGATCCGACTGACCGGCACGGGGCTGTTCCTGGTCGGCGGCATCAGCCTCCTGCTCGAAGCCGGCGGCGGGCTCTATTGGGTCGCCGCGGGAATCGTCCTCGCGACCGCCGGGGCGATCACGAGCGCCTGGGTCCTGCTGGTCGAGATCCTGCGCTGAGCCCGAAGCGGGAGAATGTGGACATGCGCAGGTCAGACCAACGCCGCGACGCCGTCTTCGCCCTCTACCAGCACGACGTCACCGGGCGCCCGCTCGACGACCTTCTCGGCGAGGCGCGGCCGTTCACCCGCGAGCTCGCGCTCGGCGTCGAGACGCACCGCGGCGAGCTCGACGCCGTGATCGCCCGCCACGCCAGGGGCTGGGACCTGGAGCGGATCGCGCCGCTGGAGCGGAACGTGATGCGGGTCGCGCTTCACGAGATCGAGCACGACGACGACGTGCCCGTAGAGGTCGCGATCGACGAGGCGGTCGGGATCGCCAAGGAGTACTGCGGCACCGACGCACCCGGCTTCGTCAACGGCATCCTCGGCGCCGCGGCGCGCGAGAAGGTGTCGTGAGAGCGAAGCGCGAAGAGGTGTCCTGATGGCCGATGGGCCGGCGGACGGCCGACTGCGCGAGATCTCGGACCGCCTCGAGGCGATCGCGGCCGAGCTCGAGGGCGAGGTCGCCGACGACGGGCGGGCGGCGGAGCTGGCGCGGGAGGCCGCCGAGCTCACGAGCGAGGCTGTGGCCGAGGCCAATCGCCGCATCCGCGAGGGCGAAGCCGACTCCGGCTGATGTACCCGGAGGACCTGCGCTCGCTGGTCGAGGCCGCGCTCGAGCGGCTGCGGTTCTCAGAGGCCGCCTCGACCGCCGGGCTGGAGGAGGCGATGCGCTACTCGCTGCTGGCCGGCGGCAAGCGGGTGCGCCCGGTCCTCGCGCTCGCCACCGCCCGCGCCATCGGCGCCGAGCCGGAGCGCTTCCTGCCGGTCGCCTCGGCGGTCGAGCTGATCCACACCTACTCGCTGATCCACGACGACCTGCCGGCGATGGACGACGACGACCTGCGGCGGGGACAGCCGACCTCGCACGTCAAGTTCGGTGAGGACGTCGCGATCCTCGCCGGCGACGGCCTCTTCGCCGAGGCGATCCGGATCTTCTGCGAACAGCCGGGGGAGCCGGCCATGGTCCTCGCGGCGCTACGCGAGCTGGCCGCGGCGACCGGGGTCGGCGGAATGGTCGGCGGCCAGTACGTCGACGTCACCGGCGCCGACCGCGACGCCGAAAGCCTGCGCGCCCTGCACGCACTCAAGACCGGGCGCCTGATCGCCGCCGCGGTCGGGATCGTCCTCACCCTCGAGAACGTCCCCCAAAGTGAGACAATTCCCTATCGCCGGTTCGCCGGCGAGCTCGGTGTCCTCTTCCAGATCGTCGACGACATCCTCGACGTGATCGGGAGCGACGAGCAACTCGGAAAGCCCCATGGAAGCGACGAGCGGCACGGAAAACTCACCTACGTCAGCCTGTTCGGGCTCGAGCGCGCCCGCGAGCTCGCGGCCGAGTCCCACGCGAAGGCGACCGAGGCCCTGGCCGAGGCCGGAGGCGAGACCGGCGACCTGAGAGGGATCGCCGACTACATCTTCACCAGGAACCGATGAGCAAGAAGAAAGACCCCGAGGAACGGCTGCTCGAGTCGATCGAGTCGCCCGCCGATCTCCACGACCTCGACGACGCCCAGCTGGAGCAGTTAGCGCAGGAGATCCGCACCTACATCATCGACACGATCGGCGAGATCGGCGGCCATTTCGGCGCCAACCTCGGCACCTGCGAGCTCGCCGTCGCCCTCCACAGCCTGCTCGACTCGCCCCGCGACAAGATCCTCTGGGACGTCGGCCACCAGGCCTACCCGCACAAGGTCCTGACCGGGCGCCGCGAGAAGCTGCCGACGATCCGCCAGTACGAGGGCCTGGCGCCCTTCTGCTCGATCTTCGAGTCGGAGCACGACATCATGGGCGCCGGTCACGCCTCGACTTCGATCGGATACGCCGTCGGGCTGAAGGAGGCGATGCGCAAGGGGATCGGCGAGGACGGCCGGGTGGCCGCCGTGATCGGCGACGGGGCCCTGACCGGCGGGGTCGCCTACGAGGCGCTGCACGCCGCGGGCGGCCTTCAGACCCCGATCGTGATCGTCCTCAACGACAACGGGATGTCGATCTCGCCGAACGTCGGCGCGATCTCCGGTTACTTCAACCGGGTGCGGCTCAACCCGCGCCTGTATCACGCCCGCGAGGGAGTCGAGGACAGGCTGACGAGGCTGCCGCTGGGACTCGGCAAGCGGATCGAACGGCTCGGCCCCGAGATCAAGTCGGCGATCAAGGCCTACTGGGCGCCGGGGCTGTTCTTCGAGGAGCTCGACCTCGCCTACATCGGGGTGATCGACGGGCACGATGTGCGGGCGCTGCGGAAGGCGCTCGGCGAGGCGTTCGAGGCCGATCGGCCGGTCGTCGTCCACATCCACACCGTCAAGGGCAAGGGCTTCGCCCCGGCCGAGGAGGGCGGCCTCGAGGGGATGGAGAAATGGCACGCGGCGAAGCCGAAATCGATAAAGGACGGAAAACCCGCCGCCGCCTCTGCTTCCGCGAGCCCGAAGAAATCAGATATGGATTCGGATTCGCTCCCGCGTCCGGGGGCGGCGGGGCTGGTGGAGGTTCAGGAATCCGACGCACCAAAGGCGATCGCACCGGAGCGGTTGGAGAAGGCGCCGGCCGCCGACGCGCCACCGCAGTACACCCAGGTGTTCGCCGACGCGATGGTCCGCGAGGCGCGCCGCGACGATCGGGTGATCGGGATCACCGCCGCGATGGCGGGGGGGACCGGACTCCAGAAGCTGGCCGACGAGCTGCCAGAGCGCTACTACGACGTCGGCATCGCCGAGCAGAACGCCGTCCTCCTCGCCTCGGGACTGGCCCTGCAGGGGGCGAAGCCGGTCTGCGCGATCTACTCGACGTTCCTCCAGCGCGCCTACGACCAGCTGATCCACGACGTCTGCCTGCAGAAGCTCGACGTCGTCTTTGCGATGGATCGGGCGGGGCTGGTCGGCGACGACGGCCCGACCCACCACGGCGCCTTCGACATCTCCTACATGCGGCCGCTCCCGAACCTAGTGGTGATGGCGCCCCGCGACGAGGCGATGCTGGTCCACATGCTCCACACCGCGATCGCCCACGACGGGCCGGCGGCGCTCCGCTACCCGCGCGGCGCCGCCCAGGGGGTGGCCCTGCCGCGCCGCGCGGAGGAGATCCCGATCGGAACCGGCGAGCTGCTGGAGAACGGCGAGAGGGTGGCGCTGCTCGGCTACGGGTACGGCGTCGCCGTCGCCCGGGATGCCGCCGAGATCCTCACCGCCCACGAACTGAGCCCGACCGTCGCCGACGGCCGCTTCGCGAAGCCGATCGACACCGAGCTGCTCGAGCGGCTCGCGCTCGGCCACGATCTGATCGTGACGATCGAGGAGGGCGTTCTTCCCGGCGGCTTCGGGTCGGCGGCGCTCGAACACCTCGAGGACGCCTTCAGCGACCGGGCCGAGGAGCGGGCGAGGCTGCTCCGCATCGGCCTGCCCGACCGCTTCGTCACCCACGGAAAGCCGTCGCTGCTGCGGGAGGAGGTCGGCATGACCGGGGCCGCGGTCGCCGAGCGGGTCCTCGCCGAGCTCCGCTCGGGAGAGCCCGCGCTGCACGGATGATCGGGGAGCTTGCACCAAAGCGCTCAATCGGCTAGCCTGCGCGAGCCTCTTGAAGGCAGGGAAGCAATTTCGTTGGGTTAACGAAGTGTTTCTGGGGTTACTTCAGGGAGAAGAGGCATGTATCTCGGTATATGCGGTTCCGTAGGGAAGCGGACCGCTTCCCGCGGCCGGCACTGCCGGCCGCGGCTCGTTGCGGGGCGATGCGCCCTCTAGCGGACGGGCGGCGGGGCGCCTTCGGCGCTCGCCGCCAGCGCCGGATCCCAGCCGCAGACCGCGCACGCATGCTGAAACGCGGAACGGGCGAACTCGAGCGCGAAGGCGTGTGGCTCGTCGGCGGCGACGACGTCGTCCCAATCGAGGATGAACTCCCCGAGGTCGGCGTCCCAGCGGCTCGGGCCGGGTGAGAGGTCGGCGTTCTCGTAGCCCTCGGGGGCCGGATGGGCGTATGCATAAAACGCCGCGTTCCCGTATCTGGCGTCCCCCGGCCACCAGCCGATCGCGACCTCCTGAGAGTCCAGCGCGTTGCGCATGATGAAGTCGTCGGAGGGCGGGTCCGCCGGCGATCCCGAGAACAGGCTGACGGCGAAATCGAACGACCCCCACCAGGCGTTGACCGGGGTCGAGCGACCGCGGTAGGGCGCCCGCAACGCGGCGAGGACGGCGACGGCGCGGGTTGCCGCAGCGAGGTACGCGGATACCTGCTCTGCGTCGTATGTCGTGTGCTCGGCGTCCTCGTCGAGCGACACCGTCCACGGGACCTCCTGGGGGGTGGGGTCGATCTCGACCGCTCCGGCCAGGTCCGCCAACGCGCCGAGCAGCTCGCGGGTGACCTCGCCGACGGGGCGGTTCGGCGTCAGCGCGACCGAGGCCGAGCGCCCGTCGCTGTGTTCGACCACCTCCTCGTGCGAGTGGAGGTCGATCGCGACGACGAACGATCCGGAGCGGTCGGGCGCGGGAAGCGGCAGCGTCTCCCAGCCGCGCGCCGTCAGCCGCAGGGCGGCGTGCAGAAGCTGCGGCTCGGGCGGCGCGAGCGTGGCTGCGAGCTTGCCGAGGACCTGGGTGTGCGCGTGGAGCGTGTCGCAGGTCTCCTGCCAATCCCGATAGGAAACCCTCGGCCAGCCGGACAGCGCCATTCCGACAAAGTAGCGAGGGGGACCGGTCGGCGATCAGGGGCCGCTCGGCGCGGCGGCGCGGCGCAGGAGCGAGGTCGGGACGCCGATGAGCAGGTAGGCGACCGCAACCGCGGTGAAGAAGAACTTGAGGTAGGCGAAGATCGCCGCCAGAACCGGGAGGGCGCTTCCCGCGCCGCCCAGGGTCAGAAGGAGGCAGATGTTCTCGAGCGCGTCGAAGCCGGCGCCGATCGCGCCGAAGCCGACGATGAACCCACCGACCGCGGCGAGCCGGCTCAGACCGCGGGCCCGGGCCCGATCGCGGACCGCGGCGATCGCGAGCGTGAGGAAGGTCCCGTAGGCGGCCAGAAAGCCGAAGTCGATCCAGAGCGATTCGCGCGCCGCGTCCTGGCCCTCGTCGCCCCATTCGTCGATGATTTCGTTCGCCCGGTCCTGGCTTCCGGCAACCTCGAATGGGACGATCCCGTGGCCGCCGTGATCCTTCATCGTCGCGTCCGAGGGGGCCATCGCGAGCAGCAACAGCAGGGTCGCGGCGCCCGACGCGATCAGTCCCTGCCAGCGCTTCACGCGCCGATTATGCACGGCCCCATGCGCAGAAAACGCCCCGCAGCAAAGGCGGGGCGTTCTCTGTCGTTGCCTCAGGGAGAGAACGCAGCCCCCGCATGGACCGTGCGGATGACCGCCGTTCGGCCTGCGGGTACCCGGTCGCGCGTTTTTGAATCCGGCGAGGGTCGACCGCGCTCCGTTGCCGCGATCGATCTGTCCCCGCGCCGTTGACTTGACCGAGAGGCCGGATTACGGTCGATATGAGGGCCTCGGCCGCTGGGGTTGCGAGGCCGAACGCTAGATCCAAAAAAGGGGGAACAATGAGAGAGCGCATCCGGGGCAGCCTCAGCTACTCCAATGTGATGTCCACGCTCTGCTTTTTCCTGCTTCTGAGCGGCGGGGCCGCCTACGCCGCCGGTCATCTCGGCAAGAACACCGTCGGTCCGAAGCAGCTGAAGAAGAACGCCGTGACGACGGCGAAAATCAAGAAGCAGGCGGTGACCGCGGCCAAGGTGAAGAACGGGACGCTGACGGGGACGCAGATCAATGTCTCAACGCTCGGCACCGTCCCCTCGGCGCAGACCGCCAATTCCCTGAGCCCGACGGAAGGCTGGCACGAGATTGGGACGCCGGGCAACCCCGGCTTCCTCAACAACTGGCACAACGCCGGAGGCCCCTTCGAAACCGCCGCCTACTTCAAGGATCATGACGGCATCGTCCACCTCAAGGGCTTCATGACCGGCGGGACGGCGGCAGCCGCATTCGTGCTTCCCCCCGGCTTCCGTCCGGGTTCAGGGAAGGGAATCCTGATTCCGATGAGCTGTGTCGGCGGGCCCTGCACGACGACGGTGGCGTCGGGGTCGGTCATCGGGTCGAACTTCCCGACACCGGGCATCTCGGGTGCGGTTCAGGCCCCGGCGGGGTCGACCGCCTTCGGCCTCAACGGGGTCACCTTCCGCGCCGACTCCTGAGCCGGGGGGAGCATCGGTCCCGGCAGCCCGACAGGAAACGCCCCGCCGGAGAGGCGGGGCGTTTCGGGGGTTCTCACAGGGAGGAGATAACCGAGGTCGTCCGCTTAGGGGCAATTGGACGGCCACGACAAAGGAAAACACGCGCCGGTTAAGCCCGGCTAAATCGTCGCGGCAGGGTCATCCGCGGCTGAGGACCACCTGCACGAACGCGCTGCACGGCACCGGCGGTTCGGCGGCCGCGTTGAGGTCGAGCGTCGCGATCGTGGCCGGCGTCGACCGTGTGGCGACTTTCATCCGGATCGCCACTATCCCTTCGTGACCATCGGAAACCTCCCCGCCGTCCGGGACCGTCGTCGCGTCGATCCCTTCGCCGTATTCGAGGGTCTGGTCGACGGGCCCGCCGGACCGGTTGTTGACATAGAAGCTGGTCAACGGCTTCGTGGTCCCCGTTTGGCAGGTGGCGGTAAGCGTCCCGATTCCGGGGAGCGCGAGCAACTCCACTTCATCCCCGATCTGGAGATCGCGCCTGGCGGACAGCACCTCTCCATTTCCGCTGACGAAGGCGGCGGGGCCGTTCCCCTGCAGGGTCGTCGCGTCGCCCGCGGTCGCGGCATGGGTCGCACTCGGAACCGTTCCGAGCGAGCTGAGCCGGATCTTTGAGCCGGTCACCGCGCCGTTCTTGATTTTCGCCGTGGTCACGGCGTTCTTCTTCAACTGCTTCGGGCCGACGCTGTTCTTATGGAGCTGCGAGGCGGCCCATGCCGAGGCGCCGGCGAGGACCAGGAAGACTGCCAAGGTCGACATCACGTTCGCGTATGTCAGATGGCGGCGAATCCGCTCCAGCGTAGCGTCAGCCTGGGTCCGCTGCCGGTCGATTCGCCGACGAGTGGTGGCGACCCCGGTTCGAGGGCGATAGTGTCGAATCGTGGCCCGTCCGTGGATCGAACTTGAAGACAACCAGGATCGAAGATGGCAAGGCGGGCGCGTCTGAGGCGACCGAACCATGCCACGGCGGTTGCCTACCTGGCGCTATTCGTCGCCCTCGGAGGCAGCGCCTATGCGTTCCACCTCGGCAAGAACTCCGTGGGCTCGAAGCAGCTGAAGAAGAACGCGGTCGTCACCGCGAAAGTCAAGAACGAAGCGATCACCGCCGCAAAGGTCAAGAGGGGAGCGTTGACGGGGACCCAGATCGACGCCTCGACCCTGGGCACCGTTCCGACCGCGGACCAGGCGAGGACGGCGGATGAGGCGAATGGCCTCGCGCCGGCCGAAGATTGGCACGAAGTGGGCGGCCCGGGACAGCCGGAGTTCCTGAACTCCTGGAGACAGGGTGCAGGCCCCGGGGGACTCGCCTTCTACCGGGACCACGAGGGCGTGGTCCACCTCAAGGGCGCTGCACTCGAAGGGGAACCGTCGACGCCGATCTTCCAGCTGCCTCCGGGCTACCGACCGACCCGCCGCACGGCCCAGACGATTCCGGTGGCGTGCAGTCCCTGCTCGGTGGGTGAAACGGGGGTCGTGCTGATCGAGGGGCCGGATTTCCCCGGCGGGGTTGACGGCGCAGTCGTGGCGCCGGAAGGAGCGACCATCGCGGTCAGCCTCGACGGCGCCGCCTTCCGCGCGGAATCCTGATGACGGGGGCCCGTCGACATGCCCACGGATTACTTACCGCAGCCCTCGCCGTGGTGCTCCTCCTGGCGCTCTGGCCGAGCACTGCATCGGGCACCTTTCCGGGCGCCAACGGGAAGATCTTCTACACGAGCGACGCCTCCGGAAGCTTCGACATCTGGAGCATGGATCCGGGCGGCACAAGTAAGACGAACCTGATTCAGAGCACGGCCTGGGACGAGCGCTCGGCAGCCTCACCCGACGGAAAGACCGTTGCCTACGCAAGCCACGTGAACCTCAATGACGTCGGGCTCTACCTGATGAATGCTGATGGGTCGAACGAGCACATGCTGATCGACGACACCGAAGTCATCGAGACCGACCCGGCTTTCACCCCCGACGGTGGCGCCGTTCTCTTCACCGGAGAACCGACGATCAGCAATCCCGACGTCTACAGGGTGGCCGTGGGGGGAGGGACGCCC
>DATBHH010000038.1:0-12544 GCA_036557525.1 Solirubrobacterales bacterium
CGGCTCGGACCCGTTCATCCTGCTCGGCACCGACGACGTCGACGGCGCGGCGCAGGCCGCGGCCGAAGCGCGGCTCGACAACACGGGCCAGTCCTGCAACGCCGCCAAGCGCTTCATCGTCGTCGACGAGCTCTACGACGAGTTCGTCGAGAAGCTGAAGGAGAAGATGGGCGCCTCGAAGACGGGCGACCCGACGGCCGAGGACACCGCGCTCGGCCCACTCTCCTCGGCAACGGCGGCGGACCAGCTCGAGGACCAGCTGAAGCGGGCCGTCGACAACGGCGCCGAGTTGGTGATCGGCGGCGGTCGCGACGGCAACTACATAGAGCCGACGATCCTCGCCGGAATCAAGCCCGGCGACGAGGCCTCCCAGGAAGAGTTCTTCGGGCCGGTGGCGCAGGTCTACAGGGTCGGCTCGGAGGAGGAGGCGGTCGCGCTCGCCAACCAGACGCCGTTCGGGCTCGGGTCCTACGTGATGAGCACCGACCCGGCCCAGGCCGAGCGGGTCGCGAACCAGATCGAAGCCGGCATGGTCTACGTCAACCTGGTCCTCGCCGACAGCCCCGAGCTGCCGTTCGGCGGCGTCAAGCGGTCCGGCTTCGGCCGCGAGCTGGGCACCTATGGGGCCGACGAGTTCGTCAACAAGAAGCTGATTCGCAGCGCCTGAGACCGCAGCCATCCGCGCCCGGTGGTTTTTTACAGCCGGTGAGGGAACGCATCAGGGCTACAGCGGTCGGCTGCGCGCTTGCCGCGACGGTGCTCGCCGCGGGCATGGCGAGCGCCGCCGAAAGCGGCACGCAGCCACCCGAAGAAGCGGTCCCGCGCTGCCACGGGCGCCAGGCGACCATCGTCGGAACCGAAGGGCCCGACAAGCTGACGGGCACGCCCGGCCGCGACGTGATCTACGGCGGCGGCGGCGATGACGTGATCCTCGGCAGCCTCGGGAACGACCTCCTCTGCGGCGGGCCCGGCGCCGACCTGATCCACGGCGGCCGCGGCAACGATCTCGCCGACGGCGGCGCCGGCGACCACGACCGGGTGATCGGCGACCTCGGCGACGACACCCTGCTCGGCGGGCCCGGCGACTACGACGAGGTCGCCGGCGGCCTCGGGATCGACACCCTCAACGGCGGGCCCGGCAATTACGACCTCGTCCACGGCGACTACGGATACGACCGCATGGACGGCGGCTCGGGGATCGGCGACGTCGTCTCGTTCGCGACCGACGTCGCCGCCGGGCGCGGCGGCGGGGTCTACGTCTCGCTGCCCGAACACCTCGCCCGCGGCGACGGCCACGACAAGATCTTCCGGGCCGAGAGCATCGAAGGCTCGGCGTTCAAGGACACCCTGATCGGCACCAAGAGCGCCAACGTGATCGACGGCGGCCCCGGCAACGACACGCTGCTCGGGGGCGGCGGCGCCGACACGCTGGACGGCGAACAGGGGACCGACAAATGCAAGGGGGCGAAGGGCCGCACGATCTCGTGCGGTCCCGAAAAGGCGCCGAAGGCAACCGCCTACATCGAACTCGACTCGACCCCGGCCGGAGGCGGCGGCCTGGATATCGTCGGCGGCGCCGGCCACGACGACTTCACGGTCGCCTTCGACCCGCTCTCCTCGAGCTTCGGCGTCACGACCCGCAAAGGCGTCGCGATCGGCCCCGGCTGCGTTCGGGCGAGCGCGGTGCAGGTGAGCTGCTCGGCCAACGGCCCGGCCCGCTGGCTGATGGCCGACCTCGGGCCCGGCAACGACAACTTCCGCGTCGAGGGCTCGCTGGCTGCGGTCGAGAACGTCAGGATCGCCGGCGGCCTCGGCGACGACACGATCCACGGCGGCCCCGAGGACGATCTGATTGAGGCCGGTCGCGGCGCCGACCGGCTCTATGGGGGGGCCGGCTCGGACGGCCTGATCGGGAACGTGCCCGGCCCGACCTACCTCTATGGCGAAGCCAACGGGGACCTGCTGGCGGCCGGCAGCGGCTGTGCCGGCGGCGCGATCGTCGGTGGGCCGGGGCGCGACGACGCCTCCTTCGCCGAGACCCAGGCCCACCCCGGACTCCTCTACATCTCCTTCCCCAAACACAAGGCCTGGATCGACGCGGTCAAGGACTGCCACCCGGTCCGCCTCGACCGCAGCGACGAGGACATGGAGGGCTCGTTCGACAACGACGTTCTGATCGGCGACTCCCGCCCCAACTCGATGCTCGGCCAGCCCGGCCAGGACGTCTTCTACGGAAACGGCGGCGAAGACACGATCGACGCCCGCGACGGAAGGCGGGACTTCATCATCCAGTGCGGGCGCCACCCGGCCGCGCCCGAAGGCCACGCGCTGCTCGACTCGATCGACCCGGCGCCGGTCGCCTGCGCTTCGGTCACCCACGGGAACCCCGTCAAGGGCCTCGACCAGGCCGCCGGCGGTGGCTCTCACTCATCTAGGCTAAAACGATGACCGGGGCTCCTCGACCAGACGAGGCCGCCGCGATCGCCGCGGCGATCGAGCGGTTTCGGGCTGAGACGGCACCGGCCGGAGGCGATGCGCGGGAGGCGATCGGCCGGTGGCAGCGCGCCGCGCTGGCCGAGGGCGTCAGCGCCAAGCGGACCGTTCTGCAGGACTCAGAAGGAGGGCTGAAATGGCTGTCGTGAAAATCATCGAGCTGGTCGGCAGCTCGAAAACATCCACCGACGATGCTGCCCGGCAGGCGCTGGCTCAGGCCCAGGGCACGCTGCGGAACATCCGCGCCGTCGACATCGTCTCGACCGGGATCCGGGGCGAAAACCTCGACGAGTACCGCGCCCACGTCCGCATCGCCTTCCTGGTCGAGGGAACGGACGTCGATTGAGCGAGGTGCCGACGGTCTCTCCCGAGGACGTCCAGGAGCTCCTCGACGACGGGGCTCAGCTGATCGACGTCCGGACCGACCACGAGTGGGAGGCGGGGCGGATCGCCGGCGCCGGGCACATCGAGCTCGGGCGGATCGCCGAGCGGATCGCCGAGATCGACCGCGAGCGGCCGGTCCTCATCTACTGCCGCGGCGACAACCGCTCTGACATGGCCGCCGCGGCGCTCGCGGGCGACGGCTACGACGCCCGGGTGCTGGACGGCGGAATCGAGGCCTGGGCCTCCGCTGGCCTGGGGCTCGAGCCCGAGGGGGGGTACGTGGCGGAGTCCGGCGAGGCCGCGGCGATCCTCCAGGCACGGAACCTGCCTGGAACAGGGCCTTGACCGAGTGAGCGAGATTCCCGGTCGCGATCAGCGCGACTCGGGAAAGCGCCCGCTATATCGATAAATACCCTAATCCCTGTCAGGTTTTGCTATTTTCCACGCACCATGGAGGTGGCGATCGACCAGGACAAGAACCAGCAGGGCAAGGGACGGGTCGGGACACTCGAGAATCCGGAGACCTACGAGAACGTCCCCGGGCACGTGATCCCGATCATCGAGCGCGAGTTCGATGACTTCGACAACGAAGCCGAGCAGTTCCTCGCGGGCGATCTGGCCGAAGACCAGTTCATCGGCTTCCGCCTCAAGCAGGGGGTCTACGGCCAGCGCCAGCCCGACGTCCAGATGGTGCGGGTGAAGCTGCCGTTCGGCGGCGTGACCCCGGAGCAGATGGAGATGTTCGCCGAGGTCGTCGAGCGCTATGCGCCGCTCGACAAGGGCCACATCACGACCCGCCAGAACATCCAGATCCACCACGTTCCGCTGCGCGACATGGAGTCGCTGATCCGCGAGATCTCGGCGGTCGGGCTCTCCTCGCGCGAGGGCTGCGGCAACACCGTCCGCAATGTCACCGGCGACCCCTGGGCCGGGATCGCCGCCGACGAGGTATTCGACCCGACCCCCTACGCCGGCGCCTACGTGCGCTACTTCGTCCGCCACCCGACGACGCAGCTGATGCCGCGCAAGATCAAGACCGCCTTCACGGGCTCCGACGAGGACCGGGCGATCACCGGCATCCACGACATCGCCTTCCTCAGCCGTAGGCGCGACGGCGTCCGCGGCTTCGAGGTCCGGGTCGGCGGCGGCACCTCGATCATGGCCCGCGTCGCACCCACGCTCTACGAGTTCGTCGAGGCCGACAACGGCGATTACCTCAGGGTCGCCGAGGCCGTGCTGCGGATCTTCGACCGTCAGGAGTGGCTGCGCGTCAACCGCGCCCGTGCCCGGATCAAGGTCCTGATCGACAAGATCGGGATCGACGCCTTCCGCGAGCAGGTCGAGGAGGAGCTCGCCGGCGAGTGGGTCGACGAGCGCGAGTTCGACGTCGAGCGGCTCCGGTTCGACGACGACGAGCAGGAGAAGGCGCCGCCGGTCCCCGCCGCGGCCGCCTCCCCGAACGGCGACCGCACCGAGTTCGAGCGCTTCGTCGAAGGGAACGTCCAGGCGCAGCGCCAGGAGGGCTTCTCCACGGTCGAGGTGAAGATCGACCGCGGCGACCTGACCCCGGAGCAGTTCCGCGGCCTGGCCGCGATCATGCGTGAGTTCACCGGTGGCTACGCGCGCAGCACCGTGCAGCAGAACCTCGTCCTGCGGTGGGTCCGCGACGAGTCCCTCTACGACGTCTGGCAGCGGCTCGACGGGCTCCGCCTCGCCGAGGTCGGCCCGCGGACGGTCACCGACGTCGTCAGCTGTCCGGGCACCGACAGCTGCAAACTCGGGATCACCAGCTCGATGGGCCTCAACCGTGCGATCAAGCAACGGGTCGAGGAGATGAGGATCTCCGACTCGCTGACCAGGCGGATCCAGATCAAGATGAGCGGCTGCCCGAACGGCTGCAGCCAGCACCACATCGCCAACATCGGCTTCTACGGGGCCTCGCTCAAGGTCGGGGATCGGCAGATGCCCGCCTACATCCCGCACATCGGCGGCAACTACGAGGGCGGCGAGGTCGTCTTCGGCACCCGGCTGAAGTCGCGGCTGCCGGCGAAACGGGTCCCCGCGGCGGTCGAGCGCTGGCTCCGCCTCTACGAGGCCGAGCGAACCGACGGCGAGGAGTTCAACCCGTTCGCGGAGCGGATCGGCGCCGAGCGGTTCGAAGAAGAGGTAAAGGATCTGACCCTGCCGGCCGAGTTCAGCCTCGAGACCATGCAGCAGTTCATCGACTGGAACCGCGCCAGCCCCTACAAGGTCGAGCGCGGGGAGGGCGAGTGCGCGATATGAGTGCCCCAATCGCAGTGAAGCCGGAGATCGACGCCGCGGCGGTAGCCGCCGAGCTCGAGAAGCGGACGGCGCCGGAAGCGATCGAGTGGATGTTCGAGACCTTCGGGCAGAGCCACTACATCGCCTGCTCTTTCCAGAAGACGAGCACGGTGACAGCGCACCTCGCGACCCAGGTCAACCCCGACGCGCGCTTCTTCTACCTCGACACCGACGTCCTCTTCCCGGAGACCTACAGGACCCGCGACCGGCTCGCCGAGCGGCTCGGGATCGAGTTCGACCGGTACCACAACATCTCGCTCTTCGAGCAGGCCGAGAAGCACGGCGACGAGCTCTGGAAGCGCGATTCGGACGCCTGCTGCGGCATCCGCAAGGTCGAGCCGATGCGCCAGGCCCTCTCTTCCGTAGACTGCTGGCTCGCCGGCGTCCGCCGCGAGGACTCAGCCAACCGCGCCAACACCCCCAAGTTCGCCTTGGACAAGCGGTTTGGCCTCTGGAAGCTGAACCCTCTCGCGGACTGGACCGAGGCCGATGTCTGGAACTACATCCATGAGCATGATCTCCCGTACAACCCGCTTCACGACCACGGCTACCCCTCGATCGGCTGCACCCACTGCACCAGGCCGGTCGGGCCGGGCGGCTCGCCCCGCGACGGCCGCTGGGCCGGCCTCGCGAAGACGGAGTGCGGGATCAACTAGCCGTAGTTCCGGTTTCCCTGTCCCAACGTTTGTGAGAGGCGCATGACTGAGACGATGACCGAGCTTTCCCTGACCCTTGACGAGCGCCACACCGCCGACTTCGAGATGATCGGCAACGGAGGCTTCGCCCCGCTGACCGGATTCCAGGGCTCCGCCGACTGGGAGCGCGTCTGCTCCGAGATGCGGACCACCGACGGCGACTACTGGCCGATCCCGATCACCTTCGCCAGCGACATCGAGTGCGAGGTCGGCGACACGATCGCCCTCTCCAGCGACGAAGGGAAGCCGCTCGGGCGGCTCACGGTCGAGGAGATCTGGGAGCGCGACGTCAGGCGCGAGGCCGAGCGGGTCTACGGCACGACCGACGAGGCCCACCCCGGCGTCGCCGCGATCTACGAGGAGGGCAACCGGATGCTCGCCGGCCCGATCGAGGTCGACGCGCTGCCGGACCACGAGGAGGCCTTCATGCGGCGCTACCAGACCCCGGAGGAGACCCGGGCCGAGTTCGCCGAGCGCGGCTGGGAGCGAATCGTCGCCTTCCAGACCCGCAACCCGATCCACCGCGCTCACGAGTACCTGACCAAGGCCGCGCTCGAGACCTGCGACGGGCTCTTCATCCAGCCCCTGATCGGCAAGACCAAGGCCGGCGACATCCCGGCCGACGTGCGGATGCGCTGCTACGAGGTGCTGATGGAGAACTACTACCCGCACGACCGGGTGATGCTGGGCGTCAAGCCGGCGAAGATGCACTACGCCGGCCCGCGCGAGGCGATCCTGCACGCGATCGTCCGCCGCAACTACGGCGCCACCCACTTCATCGTCGGCCGCGACCATGCCGGTGTGGGCGACTACTACGGCACCTACGATGCCCAGAAGATCTTCGACGAGATCGACATCGAGGAATTGGGGATCGAACCGCTCTTCTTCGAGCACAGCTTCTGGTGCAACGAGTGCGAGGGGATGGCGTCGGGCAAGACCTGCCCGCACGGCTCCGATGCGCACGTTTTCCTCAGCGGCACGAAGGTACGCGAGATGCTCGGCAACGGCGAAAGGCCGCCGCAGGAGTTCTCGCGCGCCGAGGTCGCGGACATACTTATCGACGCATACAAGGAGGACTAGGACAGGACATGGCTGGCGAGAAGGGATTCACCCTCTGGTTCACCGGGCTCTCCGGAGCCGGCAAGACGACGATCTCGAGGTTGCTGGAGGGGCACCTGCGGGAGCGCGGCGCGAAGCTCGAGATCCTCGACGGCGACATCGTCCGCGAAAACCTCTCGAAGGGCCTCGGCTTCTCGAAAGAGGATCGCGACACCAACATCCGCCGGATCGCGTTCGTCGCCGACTTGCTGAGCCGCAACGGCGTGCCGGTCATCACCGCCGCGATCTCGCCCTACGCCGAGATCCGCGCCGAGGCGCGCGACCTGATGGGCGACCGGTTCATCGAGGTCTACGTCAAGGCGTCGGTCGAGACCTGCGCCGAGCGCGACGTCAAGGGGCTCTACGCGAAGGCGTTCGCCGGCGAGATCAAGGAATTCACCGGCGTCTCGGACCCCTATGAAGCGCCCGAGAACCCCGAGGTCGTCTGCGACACCGAAAACGAAACCGCCGAGGAATCGGCGGAGAAGCTGCTCGCGTTCCTCGAGGAGCGTGACCTGATTCCCGCCGCCGCAGCGGTGGCTTGAGGCGAGCCCTCGCCGCCGCCCCGGAAGCCCCCCGCTGACCCCCACCCCGATGTCGTATTTCCTTCGACCCCGCGGAAGGAAATACGACATCCCTCTTGGGGTTAGGGGCGCTCGGGGACCTGCGGCTCGCCGAGGCCATAGGTCTCGTAGGCGCCGAAGCTCGAGAAGGTCCTGTGGGTGGGGCCGTGGTAGTCGGATGAGGCCGTCGTGATCAGCCCAAGCTCGCCGCACAGCTCGAGGAGGTGCGCGGTCTGCTCCCTCGTGTGCGTGGGGTAGTAGGTCTCGACCCCGTCGACGTCGAGGGCGCGGATCAGCTCGTCGACCTCCTCCGGCGCCGAGATGTCCCAGTAGGGGTGGGCGACGACGGCCACCCCGCCGGCCGCGTGGATCAGCTCGACCGCCTGCTCGGCGGTCGGCCAGGCGCGAGGGACGAAGGCCTTAGCGCCCGGCACCAAATACTCCTCGAAGAACGGGCCGAGGTCGCCGGTCGCCCCGGCCGCGCGGGCAATGTGGGGACGGCCGATCGAGAGCGCGTCGCCGGCCTCGCGGACCGCGTCCTCGAGGTGGATGTCGAACCCCGCGGCGCGGAGCTTCTCGATGATCTCACCGGCCCGGGTTACGCGCTCGTGCTGGGCGCGCTCGCAGGCTCCGGCGATCGCCCCGAGGTCTACCCAGTAGCCGCAGATGTGGAGGTCTTCGGCGTACGCGTGGACGCATGACATCTCGATCGCCGGCAACAGCTCGATCGAGTGGCGCTCGGCCGCGGCGATCGCCGCGGCGACCCCGGCGATCGCGTCGTGGTCGGTGAGGGCGAGGGTCGTCACGCCCGCCTCGGCCGCCTTCTCAACCACCTCGGCCGGCTCCAGCTGCCCGTCGGAGACGGTCGAGTGGGACTGCAGCTCGATCATCGAAACACCGGTTCGCGCTTCCCTCGCTGCGCGAATAACCAGACTGCGACGCTTGCCCGCTCCGCGCTCATGGCGCGCACCCTAGATGAACCCGCTCCGGCCGGCCGCCGTACGATCAGTAAGGTCACCGAGTCATCGCCCGCCGGGACGTGTCATGGAGGGTGAGAAGGCTGGGATGGGGATGAGATCCACGCTTGGAGCAAATGCAGCAACCCGCCGCCGCCTGCCGGCGGCGCTGATCGCCTGCGCCGCGTTTCTGCTCGCCGCGCCGGTCGCGTCGGCCGGAGTGTGGCTGCCGCCGCAGGACCTCTCGGCCCCGGGCAGGGACGCGACGAACCCCGCCGTGGCGATGGCCGATTCCGGCGCGACAACGGCGATCTGGGAGAAGAACAACACGAAAGACGCGGGCTTTCACGGCGAGGTCGCGACCCGCGAACCCGGGCAGGCCTTCTCCTCCCCCGCGGAACTGGTCGGGGGGGTGACCGACCCGCAGATCGAGATGACCGGCGGCGGGCAGGCCGTCGCGGTCTGGAAGCGGCTCGTCAACCCCCCCGGCGTATACATGATCCAGGCGTCGATCCGGCCGCCCGGCGGCGCCTTCGGGGCGCCGGTGGACGCGGCGGCGATGCCTGAATCGGCCGTCACGATCTTTCCCAACGGGCTTCAGATGGCCCTCAACGACGACGGCGACGTCGCCATCGCCTGGACCAGGAATGACCCCGAATCGAGCGTCGACAACGACGCCACCTTCGTCGAAGCGACGGTCCGGCCCGCCGGCGGCTCCTTCAGCAAACCGGAAATGGTGTCGCTGCCGATCGAGCCACCGATCGAAGAACCCTCGGAACCGCCCGTATACCTACACCTGAGCGCCGCCGAACCCTCGGTCGCGATCGACCCCGCCGGCGACGTCGTCGTCAGCTGGCGCTACTTCGACGGGGAAGATGAGGTGATCGAAGCCGCGGAGCGGCCGGCCGGGGGCACGTTCTCCGAACCCGAAGTGATCTCGAGCACCGGCATCGACTCCTCCGAAACGGAGGTCGCGATGGACGGCTCCGGCAACGCGATCGCCGTCTGGGAGGAGTTCGAAGCGACGGAATCGATCGTCAGGGCCTCGCTCAGGCCACCGGGAGGCGAATTCGAAGCCCCGGAGGACCTCTCCGAATCGGGCAAGAGCTCGTTCGGGCCGGAGATCGCGATGACCCCGGCGGGGCTGGCGACGGTGGTCTGGACGCGCGCCGAAGAAGAAGAACTCTCGATTCAGACCTCGAGCCGGCCCCCGGGAGGCGCTTTCTCGGCTCCGGTGAACGTGACTCCGGCGTCCGAAAACTCGACCTCGCCGGTCGACACCGACCTGAAGATGAACGACGCCGGCGACGCCGTCGTCGCCTGGCCGGGCCGCGCCAACGGGGGAGAACCGGTGGTCAAGGCGGCGGTCCGGTCCGGCACCGGCGCCTTCTCGACCCCGGCCGAAGTCTCGGCGACGAGCCCCGACTTCCTCCACCCCGACGTGGCGATCGACGCGGCCGGCAATGCGACCGTGGTCTGGAACCGCTCCAACGGCGTCAACTCGATCGCCCAGGCGGCGGGCTACGACGCCGCCCCGCCGGAGATGCGCGGGATCTCGGTGCCGCCGACCGGGACCGTCGGCGTGCCGGTCACGTTCTCGGCGGCCCCGTTCGACGTCTGGCCGCTCGCTTCGACCGAGTTCAACTTCGGCGACGGGCTCGGCGCCCCCGGCACGACCGCCTCGCACGCCTACTCGGCCCCCGGCGTCTACACGGTCACCGCGACCGCGGTCGACGCCGCCGGCACCCCGGTCTCGGCCAGCGGCGCGATCGCGATCTCGCCCTCCTACGAGTTCCGGATCGGCAAGCGGAAGAAGAACAAGAAGAAGGGCACGGCGACGCTGACCGTCGAGGTCTCGGGCCCGGGCGAGGTGACGGCGTCCGGCAAGAAGGTGAAGCGGAAGAACAGGCACGCCGCCGGCGCGGGGCCGGTGACGCTGGCGATCGCGGCGAAGGGCAAGGCCCTCAGGCAGCTCAAGAAGAAGGGCAGGACGAAGATCAAGGTCAGCGTCAGCTTCAGGCCCGACGGGGGCGACCACGCCGCCACCAACTCGTTCTCGATCACGCTCAAGAAGCGCTAGCCGGCTGGGGGTGGCCACCCCTCGTATCGAGGCGAATAGACTGCCGCGCCGTGAGGCGGGGCGAGCGAGCGTGCATATCTGATTCCTTCGCGCAGCGAGCCGAAGGCGAACATTTGTGATGTTCGAGAGGGTGCTGATAGCCAATCGCGGCGAGATCGCGATCCGCGTCGCCCGGACCCTGAAGGAGATGGGGATCGGGTCGGTCGCCGTCTACTCGGAGATCGACCGCGACGCGCCGCATGTCCGGGAGGCGGACGAGGCGTTCCTGATCGGCCCCGCGGTGCCGGCGGAGAGCTATCTCAACATCCTCAAGATCGTCGACACGGCGAGGGAGGCCGGCGCCGAGGCGATCCACCCCGGCTACGGCTTCCTCGCCGAGAACGCCGACTTCGCCCGCGCCTGCGCCGAGGCCGGAATCGTCTTCATCGGCCCGCCGCCGGAGGCGATCGAGGCGATGGGGTCGAAGACGCGCGCGCGAGAGATCATGGCCGAGGCCGGTGTCCCGATCGTCCCCGGCGCGACCGAGGCGGCCAAGGATCTCAGCGATGCCCGCAAGCAGGCCGAGGAAGCGGGGTACCCGGTCGCCTGCAAGGCCGCGGGGGGCGGCGGCGGCAAGGGTTTCCGGGTCGCGATGACGCCCGACGACCTCGCCGACGCGTACGAGGGGGCCGCGCGCGAAGGCGAGAAGTTCTTCTCCGACGCGCGCGTCTACGTCGAGCGCTATCTCGAGGACCCGCGCCAC
Source organism: Solirubrobacterales bacterium (assembly GCA_036557525.1). GTDB lineage: Bacteria > Actinomycetota > Thermoleophilia > Solirubrobacterales > 70-9 > VRUE01. Next base: position 11,334 of record DATBHH010000038.1, read on the forward strand.
GTCGAGGTTCAGGTGCTGGCCGACTCGCACGGCAACGTGATCCACCTCGGCGAGCGCGACTGCTCGGTCCAGCGCCGCCACCAGAAGGTGATCGAGGAGGCTCCCGGCCCGCGGGTCGATGCGGAGATGCGCGAGCGGATCGGCAGGATCGCCACCGACGCGGCCGCGGCGGTCGGCTACCGGGGCGCCGGCACGGTCGAGGGGATGCAGGTCGGCGCCGAGTACTTCTTCCTCGAGATGAACACCAGGGTCCAGGTCGAGCACTGCGTGACCGAGATGGTCACCGGGGTCGACATCGTCCGCGAGCAGGTACTCGTCGCCGCCGGCGAGAGGCTCAGCCTGACCCAGGACGACCTCGAGATGCGCGGCCACGCGATCGAGTGCCGGATCAACGCCGAGGCGGCCCACAAGAACTTCGCCCCCGCGCCCGGCACGATCACGACCTACCGCGAGCCGGCCGGTCCGGGCGTGCGGGTCGACTCGGGCGTCGTCGCCGGCTCCGAGGTGACGCCGATGTACGACCCGATGGTCGCCAAGCTGATCGTCTGGGACGTCGACCGCGAGCACGCGACGCGGCGGATGCTCCGCGCCCTCGGCGAGTACGAGATCGGCGGCCTGACGACCCTGATCCCGTTCCACAGCGCGATCCTGGCGACCGAGCAGTGGGCCAACGGCGAGACCTGCCGCGACCTGATGGAGGATCGGGAGTGGCTGAAGTCGACCGCCCCCGCCGCTGCGCCCGCGGCGGTCGAGGAGGAGTGGGCGGAAACGGTTTCGCGCGACTACAAGGTCGAGGTCTCGGGCAAGCTCTTCGACGTCACCGTGATCGGCGAGGGTGCGGGCGCGACGGGCGCGACGGCGCCGGCCGGAGGCGGCCGCAAACCGCCGAAACGCGAGCCCAGGTCCGGCCCCGCGGCCGGCGCCTCGAGTGAGGCGCTCGCGTCACCGCTGCAGGGGACGGTGCTGAAAGTCGCCGTCGAGCAGGGCGCCGAGGTCGCCGAGGGCGACCTGATCTGCGTGATCGAGGCGATGAAGATGGAGAACGAGATCGTCGCCCACCGCAGCGGCAAGGTCACCACCCTCAACGTCGCCGAGGCCGCCGCCGTCTCGAGCGGGGACACGCTCGCGGTGATCGAGTAGACGACCGGCACCCCTCACGGGGCGAGTGAACGGGGACCCCCCCGCGGCGATCGAGTAGAGGTCGGACCCCC
>DATBHH010000039.1:0-3680 GCA_036557525.1 Solirubrobacterales bacterium
CCGCCGTGAGATGACCTTCCGCTTCGTCTCCAACGTCGACGGCACCGACTTCGTCGAGTCGACCCGCGACCTCGACCCCGAGGAGACGCTGTTCGTCGTCTCCTCGAAGACCTTCACGACCCTGGAGACGATGACCAACGCCCGCACCGCCCGCGAGTGGTCGCTCGCCGGGCTGGGCGGCGACGAGGCCGCGGTCGCGAAGCACTTCGTCGCGGTCTCGACCAACGCCGAGGAGGTCGCCGCGTTCGGGATCGACACCGACAACATGTTCGGGTTCTGGGAGTGGGTCGGCGGCCGCTACTCGATGGACTCGGCGATCGGCCTCTCGACGATGCTGGCGATCGGGCCCGCCCGGTTCGCCGAGATGCTGGCCGGGTTCCATGCGATGGACGAGCACTTCCGCGAGGCGCCCCTGGCCGAGAACCTGCCGATGCTGATGGGGCTGCTCTCGGTCTGGTACGCCGACCTCTTCGGCGCCGAAACCTGCGCCGTCCTGCCCTACGACCAGTACCTGAACCGCTTTCCGGCCTATCTCCAGCAGCTGACGATGGAGTCGAACGGCAAGCACGTGACGCTCGACGGCGCCCGGGTCGACTACGACACCGGGGCGATCTTCTGGGGCGAGCCGGGGACCAACGGCCAGCACTCCTTCTACCAGCTGATCCACCAGGGGACGAGGCTGATCCCCTGCGACTTCATCGGCTTCATGCGCTCGAACAATCCGCTCGGAGAGCATCAGGACCTGCTGATCTCGAACGTGTTCGCCCAGGGCGAGGCGCTCGCGTTCGGCAAAACGCCGGAGCAGGTGCGGGAGGAGGGGACTCCGGCGCGGGTGGTCCCGCACCGGGTGATGGAGGGCAACCGGCCCTCGAACACGATCCTCGCCGAGCGCCTCGACCCGCACACTCTGGGGACGCTGGTCGCGCTCTACGAGCACAGCGTCTTCACCCAGGGGGCGGTCTGGGGGATCGACTCCTTCGACCAGTGGGGGGTCGAGCTCGGCAAGGCGTTGGCGAAGGCGATCATCCCCGAGCTCCAGTCCGCGGCCGAACCCGACCTCCGCCACGACAGCTCGACCAATGCCCTGATCCGCCGCTACCGCCAGGGGCGGGAAGGGTGAACAATCTGCTCGCCGCGCGCGAGCTGATGGCGTTCACGCTCGCCTTCCACATCGTCCTCGCCAGCTTCGGGATCGCGTTCCCGGCGATCATCCTGATCGCCAACTGGCTCGGGCTGAAGCGCGACGACGCCGACGCGCTGCGGCTGGCCCGGCGCTGGTCGAAGGCGATGGCGGTGATGTTCGCGGTCGGCGCCGTGACCGGGACGGTCCTGAGCTTCGAGTTCGGCCTGCTCTGGCCGCGGTTCATGGAACGCTACGGCGACGCCTTCGGGATCGCATTCGCGATCGAGGGGATCTTCTTCTTCACCGAGGCGATCTTCCTCGCGATCTACATCTACGGCTGGAAGCGGCTCAGCCCCTGGGCCCACTTCTGGTCGGGGGTGCCGATGGTGATCACCGGCATCGGCGGCGCGTTCTCGGTCGTCACCGCCAATGCCTGGATGAACCAACCGCAGGGATTCACCCTCGACGCCGCCGGCAGGGTCGTCGAAACCGAACCGTTCAAGGTCCTCTTCAATCCCGCCTGGGGCTACGAGGTGCCGCACATGATCCTCGCCGGTTACATGGTCACCGGGTTCCTGCTCGCCTCGATCTACGCGGTCGGGACGCTGCGCGGCCGCCGCGACCGGCTGCACCGGCTCGGGATGCTGATCCCGCTGACGGTCGCCTGCATCGCGGCCCCGATCCAGATCTTCGTCGGCGACACCGCGGCGCGCGCGGTCGCCGACCACCAGCCGGCCAAGTTCGCCGGGTTCGAGTGCGTCCAGGAAACCGGCCCGAACCAGACCGAGTACGTCGGCGGCATCTGCACCGACAGCGGGGTGAAGGGGGCGATCGGGATCCCCGACCTCGACTCCTACCTGGTCGGGTTCAGCAGCGGCACGGTCGTCACCGGGTTGAAGCAGATCCCCGCCGACGAACGACCGCCCGCCAACACGCTGCTCCACCTCTCCTTCGACGGGATGGTCGGCATCGGGACGGCGCTGCTGTTGCTCGGGGTCTGGCTGGCGATCGTCTGGTGGCGGCGGCGCGACATCCCGGGGACGGCGTGGTTCCTGCGCGCCGTCGCGATCTCCGGCGCCGCCGCGGTCGCGGCGCTGTGGGCGGGCTGGATCGTCACCGAGGTCGGGCGCCAGCCCTGGATCGTCCAGGGGCAGATGCGGACTGCGGAAGCGGTGACCAGGGCCGGCGGGATCTGGTTCGCGTTCGCCGCGGTGGTGCTCCTGTACATCGGGCTCGGGACCGGCGCGGTCCTGGTGCTGCGGGCGATGTCGCGGCGCTGGCGCGCGGAGGGTGACGGCGACGACGCCGAGACGCCCTACGGGCCCGCCGAGCCGATCGGGGAGGCCTCATCGTGACCAAGGCCGACGTCGCAGCGGTGATCCTCTGGATCGGCGCGACCCTCTACGCGGTGTTCGGCGGCGCCGACTTCGGTGGCGGCTTCTGGGACCTGATCGCCGGCGGCGCCGAGAGGGGGGAGAGGCCGCGGGCGCGGATCCAGCGCTCGCTGACCCCGGTCTGGGAGGCGAACCACGTCTGGCTGATCTTCATCCTCGTCGTCCTCTGGACCGCGTTCCCGGATGCGTTCGGGGCGATCATGTCGACGCTCTACGTGCCGCTCGCGCTGGCGGCGCTCGGGATCGTCCTCCGCGGCGCGGGCTTCGCCTTCCGCAAGTCGATCCGGCGGCTCGAGCTGCGGCGGGCGATGGGGGCGACGTTCGCGATCTCCTCGGTCCTGACGCCGTTCTTCATGGGGACTGTCGTCGGGGCGATCGCGGCCGGGAACGTTCCGGCCGACGGCAACGGCGACGCCTTCTCGACCTGGATCCAGCCGCTGCCGATCCTGACCGGGGCGCTCTTCGTCGCCACCGGCGCCTACCTGGCGGCGGTCTTCCTCGTCGCCGACTCGCGCGGCGCCGGCGACGGCGAGATGGAGGGGTACTTTGCGCGGCGGGCGCTCGCCGCCGGGCTCGCCGCCGGGGCGCTCGCCGTCGTCGGCCTCGTCCTCCTCCACTCCGAAGCCCGCTACGCCTATGACCGGCTCACCGCCGAGGGGCTGCCGCTGGTGATCCTCTCCGCGCTCTGCGGCCTCGCGGCGCTGGCGCTGCTGGCGACCGGGGGTCGCCGTGGGCTCCGCCCGCTGGCGGTCGGCGCCGTCGTCGCGGTCGTCTGGGGCTGGGGAGTCGCCCAGTTCCCCTATCTGCTGCCGACCTCGCTGAAGATCAGCCAGTCGGCGGCGCCGGGCCCGACGCTCGACTCGGTGCTGATCGTCTTCCTTGCCGCCGCGGTCGTGGTCCTGCCGTCGCTCGGCCTCCTCTACTGGCTGACCCAGAGGCAGCTGCTCGATGAGTGAGGCCCACGCCGTCCTCTTCGACATCGACGGCACCCTGCTGGTCACCGGGGGGGCCGGCGGCGTCGCCTGGGAGCGGGCGTTCCGGGAGCTTCACGACGTCGCGGCGGACGTCTCCGAGCACACCGATGCCGGGATGACCGACCCCGAGATAGCGGCGATCATCTTCCGCGAGGTGATCGGCCGCGAGGGCGATCGGGCCGAAAGGGC
>DATBHH010000040.1:0-39949 GCA_036557525.1 Solirubrobacterales bacterium
TCGAGAGCTCGCCGGCGCGGCGGTAGCCGAGGAAGGCGCGAACGTCCTCGGCCGGGAACCAGAGGCCGACGCCGCGGCGGAATCGCTCGCCGAGCGGCGTCACCGGACGCCCCAGGGCCCGCTCGTAGACGAGCCGCCCGAGCTCGAGCCCGCAGGCGCGCTGGAGGGCGTCGGCGGCGGTGATCCGGTGGTTGCACTCGATCAGCTTCAGGCGCTCGTCGCGCTCGTCGCGCTTGAACTCGACGCAGCCGAGGCCGCGGAGGCCGATCGAGCGGAAGAAGCGCAGGCCCTCCGCCGCGACCTCGGCGTCCCAGTCGGAGCGGTGGTAGGTGCCGAGGCCGAAGTGGATCGGGAACTGGCGGAGCTTGCGCTTCGTGTAGTGGAAAAGCGGCTCGCCGTCCTCGTCGATGTAGCTGTAGTAGGAGCTGAACAGCTCCGGGCCGGGGACGATCTCGGTCGCGATCATCTCGAGCCCCTCGGGAAGATCGGCGAGCCGCCGCTCGAGGTCGTCGGGCGAGGAGACGACGATCAGTTTCGTCCGCATCCCGAAGTGGCGGGTGAAGTGGTGTGAGCGGCGCGGCTTCAGCGCACAGGGGAACGCGAACCCGTCGAGCAGCTCGCCGAGCGGCGCGCCGCGCTCGACGACCGCGGTCCGCGGGACGTCGACGCCGGCCGCCTCGGCGAGGGCGGCCGTCCGCGCCTTGTCGAGCATCGCCGTGACGACGTCGTCGTCGGCCTCGGCCGGCGCGTAGCCGCCGGCGACGAGCGCTCCGCGGTTGGCGGCGATCAGCTCGAGGCCGTCGTCGCTGCACGGCACGACCGCCCCCTCGCCAGGGCCGCTCCGCAGCCACTCGAGCCAGCGGCCCTGGACCCCCTCGCCGCTGCCGCTGTCGACGAACTCCGTCCGGCTGCGCGAGTGGCGGACCGGATCCTCGCGGTGGCCGAGGGCGATGACCGGGATTCCGGCCCGGCTCAGGCCGCGGGCGACCGAGAGCGCGACGACCCCGCCACCGAGCAGGATCGCGGGTGGGCCTTCACTCACGCACGGCGCCGCTGCTGTCGAGCGCGGCGTCGACCCAGTCGTTCGAGAACTCGCCGCGGGCGACGGCGTCCGTGTAGTCGGCTTCGACCTTGGAGCGCTCGCGCAGGCGCTCGAGCAGGTCGGCGGCGATCCCGCAGGGGACAACGACGACCCCGTTGAGGTCGCCGACGATCACGTCGCCGGGGTTGACCACGATCCCGCCGCAGGAGATCGGGTGGTTGATCTCGCCGGGGCCGCGATGGAGCGGCCCTTTCGGCGTCACCCCCTTGGCGTAGACCGGGAAGTCTCCGAGCGCCCGGATCGCGGGCAGGTCGCGGATCAGGCCGTCGACGATGAAGCCGGCGATGCCGCGGTGGCGCGCCTTGGTGCAGACGAGATCACCGAGGACCGCGGTCAGGGCCGATTCGCTGGTGTCGACGACGACGATGTCGCCCGGCTGGGCGAGGTCGAGGCTCTTGTGGACCATCAGGTTGTCGCCGGGGTAGCACTTGACCGTGCAGGCGGGCCCCGCGAGCGAGAGCTCGGGGTCGGTCAGCGGCCGCAGATCGGGCGACATCGCGTAGAGCCTGTTCATCAGATCCGAGATCAGCGGCGTCTCGAACTCGGCGAGGCCGGCTACCAGGTCGGGGTCGGGGTGCTCGAAGCTCTCGCGGAGGCGGAATCCCGGCCCGGGGTGCATCTCGGCGGTTTTCGGTTTTCCGGCCCCGGCGCCTACCTGCTTCTCTGGTATCTCGGTTTCGTCGGCCAAGTGTCGGGGACTCTAGCTCCGATCTTCACTACCGTGGCCCTATGTCCGTCCTGGCAGAGACGTGGCACTGCGCATCTGCCTGATCCCAGGCGACGGGATCGGGCCCGAGGTGGTTGGCGCCGCCCGTCGCACGCTCGACGCGACCGGGGTCGGGATCGAGTGGGATGAGCACGAGGTGGGCGAGACCGCCTACAGCGACGGCGGCGACGCCCTGCCGGAGCGGGTGGTCGATGCGATCCGCGAGTGCGGCGTCGCGCTGAAGGGCCCGGTCGCGACCAGGGCCGAGGACCCGTACCGCTCGGTCAACGTGATGCTCCGCGAGCGCCTCGATCTCTACCTCGGGGTGAGGCCGAGCCGCGCGATCAAGGGCGTCAGGACCCCCTTCCCGGGCACCGACCTGGTCGTCGTGAGGATGACGGCGGGGGACCTCTATGCCGGGCTCGAGTACCGGCCCGACGATGACGCCGCGGCGGCGATCCGCGGCGCGATCGAGGCCTCGGGCGGCGCCACCCCCGCGGCCGATGCCGGGATATCGGTCAAGGCGATCTCCGGCCACGCCGCCGAGCGGGCGGCGCGGGCGACCTTTCGCTGGGCTCTCGAAAACAGCCGCCGCCGGGTGACGATCGTCCACAAGGCGAATGTGATCCGCGCCAGCGACGGCGTCTTCCTCGAGTCAGCCCGAGCCGCCGCGCCCGACTTCCCCGAGCTCGAGGTCGGCGACCTCCTCGTCGACCGCGTCTGCGCCGACCTCGTCCGCCGGCCGGCGGAGTTCGACGTCCTCTTCGCGCCGATGCTCTACGGGGACATCGTCTCCGACCTCGCCGGCGGTCTCTGCGGAGGCCTCGGCGTCGCCGCCGGCGCCAACCTCGGCGACGGATGCGCGGTATTCGAGGCGGTGCACGGCTCGGCGCCGAGACACGCCGGCAGGGGGACCGCGAACCCGGCTGCGCTGATCCTGAGCGGGGCGATGCTGCTGCGGCACGTCGGCGAGGCCGAGGCCGCGGGCCGGATCGAAGCCGCGGTCGGCGGCGCGATCGAGGACGGCGCCGCCACTCCCGACCTGGCCCGGGACGGGGCGGAGCCGGTGAGCACCGAGGGGATGGCCGACGCGATCGTGGAGCGGCTCTGATGGAGATAACGGTCCTCTGCTACCACGGCGTCAGCGAGACCTGGCCGGCGGAGACGACGGTCACTCCCGGCGCCCTCGAGCGTCAGATCGCGTGGTACGCGGACCGCGGCTACCGGCCGGCGACCCTGACCGGCGCCCTGACCGACCCGCCGGGAGAGAGAACCCTGGTGGTGACCTTCGACGACGCCCACCTCTCCGTGCTCGAGGAGGCGGCGCCGATCCTCGCCGAGCGCGGGGTCGTCGCCACCGTCTATGCGCCGACCGGTTACGTCGACAGCGGCGACCTGATGGCGTGGGACGGCTACAACATCTGGCTCGGCACCCCGCACGAACAGGAGCTGCGGCCGATGTCCTGGCAGCAGCTCGGCGGCCTGATGGAGCGGGGGTGGGAGGTCGGCTCGCACACCGTCAGCCACCCGAAACTGACCGAGGTCGACGACGACGAGCGGCTGGCCGAGGAGCTCGACGCATCCCGTCTCCGCTGCGTCGACGAGCTCGGGGTCGTCGACCCGACCCTCGCCTACCCCTACGGCTACCACGACGCGCGAGTCAGAACGGCGGCCGGCGAGGCGGGGTATCGGGTCGCCGTCTCGATGCCGCAGAGGCCGTCCCCGTTCCTGCCGATGGCCTGGCCGCGGGTCGGCGTCTACCGCCACGACAGCCCGCGGCGGCTGGCGCTTCGCGCCTGGCGCTACTCGCAGCTCGGCGAGTCGGGGGCCATCTCGCGAGCGATCGAGTGGGCGCTGTCGCTGAGGCGGTGACGATGGGCGCCGAGCTGTTGCGCTGCGACCTCGCCGGGTTCGCCGAGGTCGCACCGGAGTGGGACCGGCTCGCCGCCGGCGGCGACAGCCCGTTCCTGACCGCGGCCTGGGTCGGCAGCTGGTGGCGGGCCTTCGAGCCCGCCGGCGCGGTCGCGCTGTTGCTGCGCGACGAGGACGGCGCGCTCCTCGCCGGCGGCCTCTTCATCGATGACGGGGGATCGCTGCGGGCCGCCGTCAACGACCACACGAACGACTGGGGCGTCGTCGCCGCCGGCGAGGTGGAGACGGCCCGGCTCTGGGCCGGCGTCGCCGAGCTCGGTCGCCGCAGCATCGTCCTCGAGCCGCTGCTCGCCGGCGAGGGGGCGGGCGCGGCGCGGCGCGCGCTCGAGGCCGGCGGCTACCGCCTCGCCGAGGAGGAGCTCGAGCCGAGCCCCTGGCTAGAGCTCCCGCCGAGCTTCGAGGAGCTGCTCGCCGGCCGCAGCCGCAACCTCCGCTCCCAGGTCGGCCGCCGCCGCCGCGGGCTCGAGAAGGAGGGCGAGCTCGAGCTGCGCCCGGTGACCGGGGGCGAGGCTCTCGACGCCGAGCTCGACGCCTTCTTCGCCCTCGAGGCATCCGGCTGGAAGGGCAGGAAGGGCACCGCGATCGCCTCCGATCCGGCTCTGGAGGCGCTCTACAGGGGCTATGCCGAGTCGGCCGCCGCGCAAGGTTGTTTGCGCATGTACATGCTCGAGCTCAACGGAAAGCTCGTCGCTGCCGACTATGGATGCGTGCACGACGATTGCGGCTACCTGATCAAGACCGCGTTCGATGAGGAGCTCGGGCGCTTCGCCCCGGGGCTCGTCCTGCGCGCGGGAGTGCTGCGCGCGTCGATCGACGAGGGCCTCGGCCGCTACGACTTCCTCGGCGGCCCCGACGACTACAAGCGACGCTGGGCAGACCGGCTCCAGGGCCGCGCTGCGATCCACGCGTTCCGGGGCAATTCGGCCCTGCCGGCCTACGCCTGGCGGAGGCGTGTCCGGCCCGCGCTGAAGCGCGGTCGGGACCTGATCAGGGGTGTTGGAAGATGACCGCCGACGACCGCAGGCAGGAGTCCCGGAAGCGGAATCCAAGTACCCTGGCAGGTCAGCCCGCACGTGGGCGAAACGGCCAACCGTCCACCGATATGAGCGCTCATCGACAGATATCGCCCTCGACTGCGATCCGGCACCCAGAGCCGGATATGCAGCCGCGCTCGCCGGGCTGGCACGGGCCGCCCGGGGACACCGGCCCCGAAGCCGAACCCGGGCCGCTGGAACGATGGTGGGGGATCTTCAAACGGCGCAAATGGGTGATCATCCAGGCGCTGATCATCATCCCGCTGGTCGTCCTCGGGATCACCCTGACCCAGGAAAAGAAGTACACCGCGACGGCGACCCTCCTCTTCCACGATGCGACGGTGGGGGTGATCGAAGGCGAATCGGGCTTCGAAGAACCGGCCCGCGTCGCCGCCACCAACTTCAAGCTCGCCTCGCTCCCGATCGTCGCCGAACGCGCGGCGAAGGCGCTCGGCACGACCGCGGGAGTGGTCGGCAGCCGGATCGAAGTCCAGTCCAGCGCGACCTCTGACATCGCCGACGTCAAGTCGACCTCGGTCGACCCCGTCGAAGCCGCGAAGACCGCCAACGCCTACGCCGAAGCGTACATCCAGTTCCGACGCAGCTCGAACCTCCGCCAGCTGAACCAGGCGATCGCCCAGCTCGAAGAAAGCATCGACAACCTGAGCCCGTCGGATCTCGTCGGCCCGCGCGGGGTCGAGCTGCGCGACCAGCTCGACCGGCTCAAACTCGCGGCCTCGGTCCAGACCGGGAACGCCGAGCTCGTCCAGCGGGCGAAGCCGCCCGAAAGCCCATCGTCGCCGAACGTCAAGAAAAACATGTTCCTCGGGATCATCCTGGCTCTCGCGGTGGCGATCGGCCTCGCGGCCCTGCTCGAGCGGATCGACCGGGCGGTGCGCGACCCCTCCGAGCTGGAATCGATCTACAACCTCCCGGTTCTCGCCCGGATCCCGCGCAGCAAAGCACTTGCCGGCTCGTCCCACAAACTCACCGACCTGGTCGGGAAATTCGGCGAGGTCGAGGCGTTCCGAACCCTGCGCGCGAACCTGCGCTACTTCAACGTCGACGGCGGCCTCGACTCGATCCTGATCGTCAGCCCCCTCGCCGGCGACGGCAAGTCGACGGTGGCCGACTTCCTGGCGATGACGATGGCCTCGATGGGCGACAGCGTCGTCCTGGTCGAGACCGACCTCCACAAAGGCGAAGGCAACCAGGGACTCTCCTCGGTCCTCGCCGGCGGTACCCTCGACAGCGCGATCGTCGAGGTCGACCTCGGGATCTCCGAGCGCGGCCAGCCCCGCACCCTGCACATGCTCCCCAGCGGCCCGGCGCCCCCGAACCCGTTCGAGCTGTTGGAGAGCGAACGGATGGCCGAGGTGCTGGCCGAACTGAAGAGCCGCTACGACCTCGTCCTCCTCGATAGCCCCGCGCTCTCGGCTGTGAGCGATGCGCTGGCCCTCGTCCCGAAGACCTCCGGGGTGCTGGTCGTCGGCGCCCTCGGGCATACGACGCGCGACGCGGCGCACGAACTCCGTAAACAGCTGATCCTCGCCCGCGGCAACGCCCTGGGCGTGGTCGCCAACTTCTCGGCCTCAGAGCGTGGCTACCGCTACTACTACGGCTCTTCGGCAGCGAATCAGCCTGCCTGAACGCCTGACCGGGGACGACGCCCGGCGGCTCGCGATCGTGGCGGGGGTCGTCTTCGCCGAGGTCGTTCTCGCCTGGGTGCTGGCCTCCGGCAGGCTCTCATCGGCGCTCTGGGCCTTCATCGCCGTCTGCGTGCTCGCTGTCGCCTACCGGTACCCGATGGGAACGGCGGTGCTTGCGCTCGTTCTCGGCGTCTCGGTCTTCTACCCCGAACGGTTCTCCTACGCGATCGGCCCGCTCAACCTGAACGGCAGCGAACTGCTGCTCGGGGTGCTCCTGGTGATCGCGGTCATCAAGCCGGGGAAGAACACCTGGGGGGGACTGACCGGCCTCGCGGTCGCCCTCTTCCTGATCTGGCTCGGGGTCTCGATAGTGCTCTGCGTCAACGCCGGCAGCACCGAACTGATCAACGCCTTCAACTGGAGCCGGGTGTTCGCGATGTACGCCTTCTTCTTCGTCGTCGTCCGGCTCTTCGGCGACCGCGAGTCGATGCGCAGGCTGCTCGCGTGGTCGGCGGTGATCGCGGCGGTCACCGGCTTCATCGCCCTGCTGCTCTCTCTCAACGTCGGCGGCGCCGAATCGTTCTTCCAGGACCCCTCGCAGCAGTTCATCCACACCGAAGAGGGCCTCGGGATCATCGACCGGATCCGGCTGCCCGGCCTCTCGCTCGGCTACGCGCTGTTCTGGTACGCGGTGGTGATGATCATCCAGACCCGCGGGCGCAAGCGGGTTCTGTGGTCGATCGGCCTGGTCGGGATGGCGGTCGACATCCTCGTCAGCTTCAACCGCAACATGTGGATCGGCGTCGTGATCGGGCTGCTGGCGATGCTCGCCCTCAGCGGGCCGATGGTCAGGCGGCGGCTCATGGGGGCGCTCGCGGTGCTGGCCTTCCTGATCGTCGTGATCGGGACGCAGCCCGGCCCGGAATCGAAGCTGTCGCCGCTGGTCGCGCGTGGCACCTCGCTGACCAATTCCGAAGAGCTCTTCGCCTCGGCCTCGCTGCAATCGCGCGCCGATGAGACCGAAGTCGCGTGGAATGTGGTCAAGGCCAACCCCCTCGCCGGAGTCGGGCCCGGGGTCGAATTCGGCGTCTCGTTCTTCGAAGCGACCGCGCCGGGGGTCTGGACGGTCGTCCCCCAGCTCTTCCTCCACAACCAGTACATCTACCTGATGCTGGTCGGAGGGGTCCCGTTACTCCTCTTCTTTATGGTCTACCTGCTGACGAGCCTGAGATTCGCGTGGTGGCGCCGCTTCCGCACGCCCGAGTCGGCGGCCTGGGGCGTGGGCCTGCTCTCGATCATGCTGAGCTCGATTGTCGCGATCTACTTCGCGGCACCCGACATGGTCTTCAGCATCGCCCTGCTGACCGGCGCGATCTACGCGTCCGCCCACGGCTACTGGGAGCAGGAAGAGAAGGATTCGCGGTGAGCGCGGAGCGAGCGAAGCGCGAGGATTCGCGGTGAGCGAGTCCGACGTCGCGATCACCGTCCTGCTGGTCTGCGACGCGCTGCTCAAGTACACAGCGGCGCTGGCGCGCGGCCTCGCCGACGCGGGAGCGCGGGTGAAGCTTCTCAGCCGCGATCACGGTCTCGAGTTCGGCGGCGACCCGGATGCGATGCGCGAATACGTCGGCGCGACCCTCGGCGACCGGGTCGAGCACCTGATCCTCCCGGGCAGGGTCCGCCACCACGCCCACTGGGGACGGACCCTCGAGCTGCGGCGTGAGATCTCCGCTCTCGCGCCGGACGTCATCCATTACCAGGAGTCGATCGTCAACGACCCGCGACTGCTGATCGCGGCGCCGCCGCGGCGGCGGCGTTTCGCGTTCACCATCCACGACCCGGTGAGCCGGTTCGTCCACCGCGAGCCTCTCTGGCAGCGGAGGACGAAGCGGATGATGATCCGGCGCGCCGGCCTGATCTTCACCCACGCCGAGGCCCTCCGCCTGCAGCTGATCCACGAACAGGGCGTGCGGGCGCCGGTCGCGGTCGTCCCGCACGGGATATCGCTTCCCCAGATCCGGCCGCTGCCGGAGACGCCGACGATCCTCGCCTTCGGCCGGATCCAGCCCTACAAGGGCCTCGACGTCCTCTTCGACGCGATGCCCGCCGTCTGGGAGGGCCTCCCCGAGTGCCGCCTCCTCGTCGCCGGACAGGGACGGCTCGCCGAGCACCCGGTGCTCTCCGACCCGCGGGTGGAGGTCCGCAACGACTACCTGCCCGAGAGTGCCGTGCCGGACCTGTTCGCCGCCGCCACCTGCGTCGCCCTCCCCTACCGGCAGGCGAGCCAGAGCGGTGTCGGCTCGCTCGCCAAGGAGCACGGCAGGGCGATGGTCGCCAGCGACGTCGGCGGCCTCAGGGAGCTGGTCGGGGACGCCGGGATCATGGTCCCGCCGGCGGATCCTCCGGCGCTTGCGGCTGCGCTGCTCGAGCTGATGCGCACCCCCGGGCTCGCCGGGGAAATGGGCCGCGCCGGGGCGGCGTCGGTCGAGGGCAGCGCCGGCTGGCTCGACGTCGGCCGTCAGACGCTGGAGGCGTACGCGACCTACCTCGGCGCGCCGCGGATCTCCGCCAGCCGAGCCCTGTCATGACCCTCGGCGGCCCGCAGCAGCCGCTGGTAGGCGTCGACCATCGTCTCGGAGTCGAACGCCCGGGAGGCCTGCCGCCCGGCCTCCGAGAGGCGCGCGTGGAGCTCGGGGTCGGCGAGGACGCTGCGGCAGGCCTCGACGAAGGCGTCGAGGTCGTCCGGAGGGACGACGATGCCCGCGCCCGCCCCCTCGACCATCCCGCGGACGTCGCCGACGTCGGTGGCGACGACCGGGACGCCGAGCGCCATCGCCTCGAGCAGCGAGAGCGGCATCGTGTCGGCGCTCGACGGCAGCACCGCGAGGTCGGCGAGCGCGAACAGCGCCGGGACGTCCGAGCGCATCCCGAGGAAGTGCGCCCAGGTCGCGCCCTGCTCGGCGGCCCGCCTCTCCATCGGGTCCTTGATCGCGCGGCCGACGCCGACGAAGACCGCGTCGACGTCGCCGAGCTCCTCTCGCAGCCGCGAGACCGTCTCGTAGGTGGCCGCCTGGTTCTTCTCGGGCCGAAACTGGGCGACGTGGATGATCACCCTCGCATCCTCGGGAATGCCGAGGTCGGCCCGTGTCGGCGGCGGCTGCGCCGCCTCGCGCAGCTCCCCGGTCGGGACGCCGTTGGGGATATAGACGATCCGCTCCGGGCTCACTCCCTCCTCTTCCAGCAGCGGTACCTGGGTCCGGGCGCAGGCGACGGTGGCGAAGGTGAAGCGGTCGAGCGCCCGGTTGTGGCGGGCGATCCAGTCGCGGCGGGCGGCGCCGCTGCTCGAGGTCTGGACGGCGCGGTCGGCGGCATGGTCGGAGACGATCACCGGCTTCCTGGCGATCACCGCCGCCACCCGGCCCCAGAGGCTCGCGTCCCACATCGTGCACTGGACGACGTCGGCGCCGCGGGCGAGGCGGACCAGCCTCGGCACCGCCGCCAGGCGTTTCTCGCGGCTCTCGGCGCCGAGGGCGACGACCTCGACCCCGGCCTCGGTGAGCATCCCGACGTCGGTGTCGGGGGCGCCCATGCAGGCGACGGTTATCTCCGCCCCCCGGCGCGCGAGGCCGCGGGCGAGCGCGATCAGCTGGCGCTCGGCGCCGCCGGGGCGCAGGTTCTGAATCACCATCAGAACCCGCAGCCGAGTGTCGTTTTCGATCTGCATCGGATCGGACAGTGAAGGAGGCGGTGGGACAGGTCGAGCGGCTCGATCCGGCCGCGGCGGGGGAGGATATCCGCTGCGAGTGGCGGCGGCTGGCGCTGGCGAGGGAGAACCCGTTCCTGACCCCCGAGTGGTTCGAGTCCTGGCACGATTCCGGCTCCGAGGAGCCGTGGGTCCTGCTCTGGAGGCGCCGCCCCGGGGCCGAGATCGACGCCGTGCTGCCGCTGGTGCTCGGGCACGATGGGAGGGCGCGCAGCCTCCGCTTCCCGGGGGCCGACCACGGCGACTGGTACGGGGTCGCCTGCGGGCCCGACGACGAGGGCGCGGCCGCGGCGGCCTTCCTGACGAAGATCCGCGAGCTCGGCGCCGAGTGGGACGTGCTGCGACTCGATCGGGTCGAGGACGGGCGGGCCTGGAGCGGCATGCGAGCCGTCCGGCCCGACGACGTGCTGCCGTTCCTCAGCTTCGGCGACGGCGGCTACGAGGGCTGGCTGGCCTCGCGCAGCCGCAACTTCCGCAGCCAGCTGGGGCGCCGCCGGCGGCGCGCCGAGGGCGAGCACCGGGCCGAGTACCACGACACCCCGCAACGGGCCGATCTCGAGGCGGCGCTGGAGACGCTGTTCCGGTTCCACGAGGAGCGGCGGCGGACGCAGGGCGGGGAGGGCGTGCTCGGGGAGCGGGCGCGGCGGGCCTACGGCCGGTTCGCCGAGCTCGCCCTCGCCCAGGGGTGGCTGCGGATGCACAGCCTCGAGCTCGACGGGGAGCCGGCCGCCGCCTGGTACGGGTGGCGGCTCGGCCGGCGCTACCTCTACGGCCTCTCCGGCTTCGACCCGGCGCGGGAGGATCTCGCCGTCGGGACGCTGCTCCTCGCCCACACGATCGAGCGGGCCGCGGCCGAGGGCTGCGCCGTCTACGACCTGCTCTGGGGCGATGAGGCCTACAAGGAGCGCTACGCGACCGGACGCCGCACGGTTGCGTCGCTGGCCACGGCATCCGGCCTTCGCGGCCGCGTCGCGCTGGCGGGCCGGCGCGGCTTGAGCCGGGTATCCCACTCGCTGCCCGACGGGGCGCGCCACCGCCTCCGCTCGCTGCGGGCGCGGGCCGGAAGGTAGGGCCCGGTGCTGTTCAGGAACACCCTCGCCCAGTCCTCGGCTGCGATGGTCGGCTACATCGCGAGCCTGATCCTGGCGCCGATCCTGCTCGCCCGCCTCGGGATCGACGCCTTCGGGCTCTGGGCGGTGACCGGGGCAATGGTCACCTACGCCCGCACGCTCGACCTCGGGGTCGGGCGCTCGCTGTCGCGCTTCGTCGCCCTGTTCGAGTCCCAGGGCGACCGTCGCGGGGTCGAGGAATGCGTCGGGCTCGGCCTCGCCGCCGTCACCCTGCTCCTGGTGGTCGGGCTGATCGCCGCGGTCGCTCTCGCCGGGGTGGTGTCCGACCTCCTCGACGTCGAGACCACGAGCGAAATGAGGATCGTCCTCGTCTCCTCGGTGGTGCTGGGGATGAGCTACGCGTACTCGCAGGTCCTGGCGGCGGTCCCGATCGGGATGCGGGAAATGGTCCCGCCGAACGTCGCCAACACGCTGATGACCCTCGTCAACTTCGTCTTCAGCCTGGTCGCGCTGGCGCTGAGCGACAGGCTGCCTACCTACGCGGTGGCGAACGCCGCCGCCGGGGTCGTCGGCCTTGTCCCGTTCGTCGTCGTCCTCGTCCGCGTCTGGGACCCGCCCTACGCGGCCTGGCCGACCCGGAAAAGGGTGCGGGAAGTGATCGGCTACGGGATCAAGGGCCAGACGACCTGGATCGCCGACCTGGTCAACATGGAGACCGACAAGATCATCATCGCCGTCCTGCTCGGGGTCGGGGTGGCGGGTGCGTTCGAGATCGGCGCCCGCGTCGCCGTCGCCCTGCGGGCGGTCGGCGTCCAGACGGTCTCGGCGATCATCCCGACGGCGACCGCCGAGATCGTCAGGCGGGGGAAGGAGGTGATCCCTGAGTTCTACCGCCGCTACCTCAAACTCACGGTCGGCCTCAGCTTCCCCCTGTTCGGGGTCGGCTGCGTGACGGCGCCGTTCCTGCTCGTCGCTTGGCTCCACGAAGTCCCCGACGACTCGCAGACCGTCCTGGTCTTCCTCTCGCTGGCCTATGCGGTCACCGTCACGACCGGAGTCGGCAGCACCCTGGCGATGGCCGAGGGCAGGCCCGGCCTAGTCGCCGTCTACGCGGTCGTCGCGGCGGGAACCAACGTCGGGCTCACGGTGGCGCTGGCGCCGCTGTTCGGCCTCTGGGGGGTCCTGGCCGGGACCGTGATCTCGGCGGCGCTCGGCAGCCTCCTCTTCGTCCGCGCCTACAACGGCCTCCACGTCCTGAACTGGATCGACTACCTGGGCGCAGTGCTGCCGGCGGCCGGGCTCTGCCTCGTGCTCTCGATCCCGGCCGGCCTCTGGTACCTGTTCGGCCCGGCGGTTCCCGACCAGCGCCTGCCGGCGCTGATCGGCACCGTCGTGTTCGGCCTCCTCTTCATGGTTCCGTACTGGCTGATCTCGAGCCGCCTCGGCCTGATTCCGGGGCGGCTGGCGCCCTCGCGCGTCCTTCGCCTCGTCTCCCGCTCATAGAATCCCGCGTCATGCCGAAGAGCCTCGTCACAGGTGGAGCCGGGTTCATGGGCGCGCACGTCGCGCGCGAGCTGGTCGAGCGCGGCGACGAGGTGATCGCCCTCGACGACCTCAGCGGCGGCTTCGAGTCGAACGTCCCCGACGGCGCCCGGTTCGTCGAGGCCTCGGTCACCGACTCCGAGGCGATCGACCGGCTGTTCGCGGTCGAGGGGTTCGAGCGCGTCTACCATCTCGCCGCCTACGCGGCCGAGGGGCTCAGCCACTTCATCAAGCGCTTCAACTACACCAACAACGTGATCGGCTCGGTCAACCTGATCAACGCCTCGGTCAACCACGGGATCGAGTGCTTCGTCTTCACCTCCTCGATCGCCGTCTACGGGTCGGAGCAGACGCCGATGACCGAGGATATGACGCCGCAGCCCGAGGACTCCTACGGGATCGCCAAGCGGGCGGTCGAGCTCGAGCTTCAGGCCTCGAAGGAGATGTTCGACCTCGACTACGTCACCTTCCGCCCCCACAACGTCTACGGCGAGCTGCAGAACATCGGCGACCGCTACCGCAACGTGCTCGGGATCTTCATCAACCAGATCATGCGCGGCGAGCCGCTCTCGATCTTCGGCGACGGCACCCAGACGCGGGCCTTCAGCTACATCTCCGACGTTGCCGCGCCGATCGCCGCCGCTCCCGAAACCGAGGGCGCGCGGGGGGAGATCTTCAACGTCGGCGCCGACACCCCGGTCTCGGTCAACGACCTCGCCGGGGTCGTCGCCGCGGAGATGGGGGTGCCGGGGCACCCGGTGATCCACCACGAGGCCCGCAAGGAGGTCCTGCACGCCTTCTCCGACCACTCCAAGGCGCAGCGCGTGTTCGGCGGCGGGGAACCGGTCCCGCTCGAGCAGGGGGTTCGGCGGATGTGCGCGTGGGCGAAGGAGCACGGCCCGCGGACGACGCCCCCGTTCACCGGGATCGAGGTC
The DNA here is from genome assembly GCA_036557525.1 of Solirubrobacterales bacterium. Taxonomy (GTDB): domain Bacteria; phylum Actinomycetota; class Thermoleophilia; order Solirubrobacterales; family 70-9; genus VRUE01. The sequence goes on from DATBHH010000040.1 coordinate 13,734, forward strand.
GAGAAGAACCTGCCGCCGAGCTGGCGCGACGACGGCTGAGCTCCCAAATCCCCCCAAGTTCTACATCCATTGGATGTAGAACTTGGGGGGATTGGGTGCGGCTAGTCGACGTTGGTGACGTCGCCGGAGCCCGGCAGCCTCGGCGGCGGGCCCCAGCGGCCGCGGAGCGCGTCGATCGCGCCGCGCGAGGTTCCGACGGCGAGCGCCCACGGCTCGGCCGGCGAGCCGGCGCGGAGGCGGAGGCCGCGGGCGCCGGCGCGGAGGAGGTTGAAGCCGGCGATCCGGGCGGCGCGGCCGATCGAGTCGGCGAGCGCCCGCCGGCCCCGCGCCCGCCGCGCGTAGGCGGCGCCGTTGCGTGTCATCAGGTACGACCAGGGCCCGATCCGGCTCGCCCCGCCGGGGGACTGGTCGGCCACCGCATCGGGGACGAGGCCGACGCCGGCGCCGGCCTCGGTCGCACGCCAGCAGATCTCGGAGTCCTCGCAGTAGATGAAGAAGCGCTCGTCGAAGCCGCCGATCTCCCGCAGGAGATCGGCGCGGAACAGCATCGTGCCGCCGTCGATCCAGTCGCAGCGGGCGATGCCGCCGGCGGCCGGCGGGCGCTCGCGGACGTGGCTTCGCTCGCCGTTCGGCCGGGTGATCCCGCCGAACGAGAACGGCCTGCCGCTGCCCTCGAGGACCAGCGCCGGGCCGAGGACGCCGTAGGCCGGGTCGCCGCTGGCGGCCTCGACCAGCCTCCGCAGGGCGCCGGGGTGGAATCGGGCGTCGTGGGTCAGGACCAGCAGCAGGTCGCAGTCGCGGCCGAGCTGGTGCTCGATCCCGAGGTTCATGCCGCCGGTATAGCCGAGGTTGCGCGGGGCGGGGATCAGCTCGCACCCCGCCGGGACCGGTGGCGGCGACTCGCCCGGCGCCGAGGGGTTGTGGACGACGACCACCCGCTCGAGCGGCAGCCCTTCGCGCTGCAGGGACTCGAGCAGCGGGCCGAAGCGGCCCTCTGTCCCGTGGGTCAGCACCACGGCGCGGACGCCCTCCATCTCAGCCCTCGCCCTCGATGAAGACGCGGTGCCAGTGGCCGAGCTCGAGCAGGCAGTAGAGGATCCGCTTGTGGTCGGCGCGGCCGCGGCGGTGCTCGTCGACCAGCTCGGCGACGGTGCCGGGCGAGACCAACTCGGCGAGGGGGGAGCCGGGCGCGTAGAGACGCTCGACTTCGCCCCCGAGCGAGGTCCGGAGCCAGTCGTCGTAGGGGGTCGCGAACGGGTGCTTGCGCCGTTCGAGCGCCTCCCGCGGGACGAGGCCGCGCAGCGCCCGGCGGTAGAGCCACTTCCGTTTCAGGCCGCGGAGACGGAGCCGGGCCGGAATCCGCTCGACGAATCGCATCAGCTCGATGTCGAGGAACGGGACGCGCTGCTCGAGGCTCGAGGCCATCGAGGTCTTGTCGCCGTAGAGGAGCAGGCAGTCGGGGAGGAACATCCTGGTGTCGAGGTAGAGGGCCTGCTCGAGCGCGTCGTCGCGGCCGCCGAGGTCGCCGAGCAGCGCCGCCGCGAGCTCGCGCCGCTCGGCCTCGGCCTCGGCGAGCGGGCCGGAGGTGAGGTCGGCCCGGGTCTCGGCATCGGAGATCTCGAACACCCGCAGCAACCGATCGATCCCGGCCGGCGCCCCGAGCAGGCGCGCCGCCCGCTTCGCCCGCTCGTTGCGGGGCAGGGCCTCGGCGAGGGCGAGGACGGGCCGGTTGAGCGCGCCGGGGACGGCAGCTGTCAGCCGCAGCGCCGCCGCCGCCTGGTGGCGCTCGTAGCCGCCGAGCGGCTCGTCGGCGCCCTGGCCGGAGAGGACGACCTTCACGGTCCGGGCGGCGAAGCGGCTGAGCTGAAGAGCGGCCGGCGCCGAGGCGGAGCCGATCGGCTCCTCGAGGCTGCGGACGCAGGTCGCGAGCTCGCGCGGGAAGTCGAGCTCCTCCATCGCGGTGGAGTGGTGGGCGGTGCCGATCGCCGCCGCGGTCGCCGCCGCGGCGTCGCGCTCGTCGAGCTCGTCGCCGTGGCCGGGGAACCCGATCGTGAAGGTCAGCGGCGGCTCGTCGGACGCCCGGCGCATCGCGGCGGCGATCGCGGCCGAGTCGACGCCGCCGCTGAGGAAGGCGCCGTAGGGGACGTCGGACATCATCTGGCGCGCGACGGCCTCGCCGAAGCGGCGGCCGAGCCCGTCGGCGAGCTCCTCGGCGCCGCCCTCGAGCGGGTCTCCGGGCGCCTCGCGGTAGGAGGAGACCTCGACGCGGCCCTCGCCGGCGACCAGGATCGAGGCCGGCGCAAGCTTGGAAACGCCCTCGAAAAGCGTCCGCGGGGCGGGCGTGAAGCGCCAGGCGAGGTAGTGCTCGAGGGCGACCCGGTCGACCTCCGCGGCGGCGAGCCCGGCCCCGAGCAGCGGCCGGATCTCCGAGCAGACGGCGAGGCTCTCGCCTCGTCTGGTCCAGTAGAGGGGCTTGACGCCGAACGGGTCGCGGGCCGCGGTCAGGGTCCCGGTCCCCTCGTCCCAGATCGCGAAGGCGAAGATCCCGTTCAGCCGGCGGACGAGGTCAGCGCCCCACTGCTCGTAGCCGTGGACGACGACCTCGGAGTCGGAGCGGGTCGCGAAGCGGTGGCCGGCGGCCTCGAGCTCGCGCCGGAGGTCGAGGTGGTTGTAGATCTCGCCGTTGACGATGACGCTGACGCGACCGTCCTCGGAGCGCAGCGGCTGGTCGCCGCCGGCGACGTCGATGATCGCCAGACGGGTGTGGACCAGGGTCACCGGGCCGATCCGCTCGATCGCCTCGCCGTCGGGGCCGCGGTGGCGAAGCGCGGCGGCAATCGCCGCCGCGCTCGCGGCGGGAAGCGGTTCTCGCGGCGCGAGGATGGCGGCGATCCCACACATGCCGCGCCTAATCTAGTGAGCCTGTCCGCCGATCCAGACACCCGCGTCCGCGTCGCACACGTCGGCCCGGACCCCGCCGAGGCGGGCGGAATGCCGGCCGTCGTCGCCGGGCTCCTGCGCTCGCCGCTGTCCGAGCGCTACCGGATGGAGGCGATCCCGTCCTGGCGCGACACGAGCCGCGCCGGCCGCGCGCTCCTCTTCGCCCGCTCGCTCGGGGCGCTGGTGCGATGGTGCGCCGGGCCGGGACCCCGGATCGTCCACGTCCACATCGCCGCCCGCGGCAGCTTCTACCGCAAGACGGTGGTCGTCGAGGTGGCGAAGGCGATGCGCCGTCCCGTTGTCCTCCAGCTGCACGCCGGGCCCGGCGACCTCGAGGATTTCTTCGATCGGCTCGGGCCGCTGCGCCGCCGCGCGTTCGCCCGCGCGTTCGGCCGCGCCGACAGGGTGCTGAGCGTCTCGGCCAGCGCCGCCGAGGTGCTGCGGGAGCGGCTCGCGGACGTCGAGGTCGAGGTGGTCCGCAACGCGCCGCCGCCCGCGGCCGCCGCCGAGCGCCCGGCCGAGCCCGCGGCCGAGCCCGGGATCCTGTATCTCGGCGGCTTCGCCGACCCGGCGAAGGGCGGCGCGGTCCTCCTCGACGCGCTGCCGGCGCTGCTCGAGCGCGCGCCGGCGGCACGGGTCGTCCTGGCGGGGCCCGGCGAGCTCGACGATGGCCTGCCCGACCGCGCGCGCTGGCTCGGGTGGCTCGACGAGGAGGCGAAGGCCAGGGCCTTCGCCGGCTCCGAGGTCTTCGCGATGCCCTCGATCTCCGAGGGGCTGCCGGTGACGCTGCTCGAGGCGATGTCCCACGGGCTCGCGATCGTCGCCACCGCGGTCGGCGGGATCGGCGAGATCCTGACCGCCGACCTCGACGCGGTCCTCGTCGAGCCCGGGGACCCGGATTTGCTGGCAGCGGCCCTGGCGTCGGTCGTCGCCGACCCCGACCGCCGACGTCGCCTCGGCGCCGCGGCAGCCGAGCGGGCCCGCAGGCTCGCCGACGACGACGTCTACGCCAGGCTCGAAGCCGTCTACGAGTCGGTGCTCTAGGAGGGACGGTCGAGCAGCTCGAGGCGGACGGCCTCGGCGAGGCGGCTGTCGGCGGTCGGGCGCGTGTCGCTCCGCGGCGGCGCGGCGGCGACCTTCGCCGCCAGTTCCCCGAGGTCCTCGACGACGACCACGCGGCCGGTCGCGTCCAGCGCCCTGGCGAGGTCGAGCTGGTGGTCGTCGACGGTCTCCCTGAACCGGCGCAGGCGCGGGACGACCACCGGCGTCTGCCCGGCGCGGGTGGCGCTGAGGATCGTCCCGATGCCGGCGTGGCTGATGACCTTCTCGGCCTGGTAGACGTGGTCGAGGTAGTCGCCGAAGGACATCCACGGGACCGCGACGGCGGCGTTCGAGGGCGGCTCCCCGGGCCCGTGCTGGACGATGAGGTCGTCGACCTCGAGCGACTCGAGCGCCCGCAGGAAGCGGTCGAACCTGAAGCTGGGGTGGCTGCCGACCGTCGCAAAGATCACAGCAGGTTCCCCGCGAATCGCATCTTCGCGCGCCGGGCCGCCTGCGGCCACTGGACGAAGCAGACGTCGGCGAGCGGGTAGACCAGCCGTCCCGTGAGCGAGAGCTTTCTCGTCCTGGTCAGGCTCTCGACGAAGACCAGCCGCGCCCCGTGCAGCCTGCCGACGAGGAAGAACGGCACCGCCAGCGCGGCGCCGGTCGAGAGGATCGCGTCGGGCCTCTCGCTGCGGACGACCCGCCAGGCGAGCGGGAGGTTCGCGATCAGCGCCCGCAGGCTGCGGTTGGTCGGGCCGTGCCCGACGACGACGTGCTCGTGCTCGAGCAGGTGCTCGGCGTCGACCGACTCGAGGGTCACCCAGGTGCGGTCGAAGCCCCGCCACGCTTCCTCGAGGCAGAGCATCTGGGCAAGGTGCCCGCCGGGCGAGCAGACCAGCAGGACCCTGGGCTTGGCGCCCTCAGCCATCGTCTCCGGGCGCGGCGGCGCCGAGAGTTCCCAGCCGAAGTCCACGCTCGCGGGCGGCGGCGGCGATCATCGCGAGCGCCTCCGCGGTCGGCCGGACGTCCTCGCGTTCGGCATAGCGGGGAGAGTCGTGGAGGAGGACGATCGTCCCGCCCTCGAGGTCGCGGAGGACGACCCGGGCGATCTCCGCGGCGGGCAGCGGCTCCCAGTCGTATCCCCAGCTGCTCCAGTAGGCGAGCTCGAGCTCGAGCTCCGCGCAGACGGTGGCGAGCGCGGGCGAGGAGCCGCCGTAGGGAGGCCGGTACCAGCGCGGGCGCCCACCCAGCACACCCTCGAAGGCCGCGACCCCGGCGCCGAGCTCCTCCCGCGCCTCGTCCAGCGAGAGCCGGTCATGGCGGCGGTGGGTCATCCCGTGCAGGGCGAGCTCGTGGCCGCGGTCGCCGATCGCCCGCGCGACTTCGGGGTGATCGGCGAGCTGCTCGCCGACGACGAAGAAGGTCGCTTTGGACTCGATCGCGTCGAGCGCGTCGAGGACGGCCGGCGTTCCGTCGCTGTCGGGGCCGTCGTCGAAGGTGAGGGCGACCGCGCCGTCGCCGACACGCTCGATTCCGGGGTTCCGGCGCCAGCGTCGGCGGCGCCCCGGGCTGATGTCGTAGAGCAGGTGGCGCAGCGGCCGCGGGATCGCCCGCCGGACCTGGCGGCGGTCGGGTAGTCGCGGGCTCATGAGATTGATTCGCGCGTCGCTCGCCGCACGAAGAACCAGATCTGGGCGCCTGCCCGCACCGCGCTCATAGGTCCAGCACCGTAGCGATTCGGTCAGCGATCTTTGGCCAGGTGAACCGCTCGCAGTGCTCGCGGGCCGCGGCGCCGAGGCTCGCCGCGGTCTCCGGGTCGGCAAGCTCGAGCATGGCGGCGGTGAGGCCGTCGACGTCGCCGGGGTCGACGAGCCGGCCGCCGTCGCCGATCATCTCGGCGGCGCCGCCGACTGTGGTGCCGATGCTCGGGACGCCGGCGGCCGCGGCCTCGAGGTAGACGATCCCCGCCGGCTCGATCTCGGAGGGCAGCACCAGGCAGGTCGAGGACTCATACAGCCGCTCCATCCGGTCGCGGTCGGCGGCCCGGTTCAGCCAGAGCCCGCCGGTCAGCTCGAGGCCGGGCTCGGCCGCCAATCGCGGGTGGTGGCCGACGACCGTCAGGGTCGCCCCGGGGACGCGCTGCCGCAACGCGCGAAAGGCGGCCAGCAGCGTCTCGCCGCCCTTGCGGCGCCAGTCCTGGCCGACGAAGAGGTAACGCGGCGGCGACCACTCGCGGTCCACCGGCCGCGGGTCGAGGTTGCGGCCGAACCCGACGACGTGGACGCGCTCGGCCGGGACGCCGTAGTCCTCGATCACCGAGTCCGCCGCCCAACGCGCCGCCGTGAAGCAGGCCGTCGCGGCGGCGAAGATCGAGCGCTGGCGCTCGGCCCAGGCCTCGATCTCGGCCTCGCCGAGGCGGTCGAGGAGAGGGTGTTCCAGGCGCCGGGCCTGGAGAATCGTCATGTCGTCGTAGGTGGCCACCCTGACCCCGTCGGGGGCCGTGAACTCGCTGCCCAGCTGGAGAACGGCGTCGACCGACCCGCTCCGCCTCAGCCTCCTCGCGAACGCCGCCGTCGCGGCGGCGGCGCGATCCTCGCCGTGGATGGAGAGCCGCCGCAGCCGGCGCTCGAGCCGGCCCGGCTCGGCGCTGACATGGACGACCTCGACGCCGGCGCCCTGCAGCGCGTCGGCGAGGTTGCGCGGGATTCCCGACCAGGCCGACGGCTCGCGGGAGTCGCCGTCGTAGGCAAGGGCAATCCGCCCGGTGTGCTGGGCCTCGGCGGCGCTCATCGGCGCAGCATCGTTTTCAGCCGCGAGAGGTAGAGGCGGCGCCCGAGCGGGCGCAGCTTCATCGCGAAGCGCCCGGCGTCGTCGCGGAAGTCGACCGAGACCCGCGGGATCGAGAGCGGGCCGACCCGGCGCTGGTGGGAGCGCGGCAGGGTGAAGGCGAACTCGTAGCCGGCCTCGGCGGCGGCCGCGGCCACCCTGCCGTCCCAATCTCCGAACGGGTAGGCGAGCATCGCGCAGCTCCCCAGCCGCTCCGCGATCAGCCGCCGCGAGTCGACCAGCTCCTGCCGCAGCTCCTCGTCGGAGAGCTCGGGCAGGTGGCTGTGGGCGAGTCCGTGGCTGCCGAACTCCATCCCCGCCTCGGCCATCTCCTCGACCTGCGCCCAGGTCAGCGAGCGCATCACCTCCGGGTGATCCTCATGGTCCCCGGCGACCTCCGGCCAGTCGAGCGCGCGCCCGTCGAGGTGCGACGGGAGGACGAAGAACATCGCCGTCAGGCCGTGGTCGCGCAGCAGGGGAAAGGCGGTCTCGTGGTTGTCGGCGAAGCCGTCGTCGAACGTCAGGTACGCGAGCGGGCGCTCCCCGGGAGCTCGGCCGGCGGCCGCGCCCCGGAGGTCGGACTCGGTGCCGGAGCCCCAACCGCGCGCCGACAGGGCCTCGAGCTGGGCGGCGAACGTAGAGGGCGCCACCGAGAGCCATTCGGGCCCGTCCTCGTGGATCGAGTGGTAGCAGAGGAAGGCGGCTGCACGGGAGCGGTTTCGGAGCGGGTCGGCCATGCGCGGTGGCCGGGATGATCGCCTAAGCGCCGGATCGAGGGCGCCAGCTCAGCCCGGGAGGACGGACTGGTACGTCGGGCCGAGCTTGCAGGCGTCGAGGCGGATTTCCGAGGTTCCGGACACCGTTTCCGGGTTGCGGTAGATCCCGTCCTTGATGTAGACGGTTTCGGCGCCTTCGCCGATGATGCTGACGCCGCTGCGCTCGTCGACGAGCCTGCCGTCGAGGAACGTTTCGTAGAAGCCGTCTCCCTGCCCCGAGATCTTGAAGTGGATGGCGACGTCGTGCCATTCGTGTTCGGCGACCGGGCCCAGGAAGCGGTCGCCGCCGGCGGCCTCGCCGTGGGACCAGAGGCCGCGGCCGCCGCTGACCCCGTCGTCGCCTTCGTAGTCCCAGAGCTGGAGGCCGAAGTTGGGGCTGCCGTTGTCGGGGGCGCCCTTGAACTGGAAGATCAGGTTGTGGCCGCCGGGGTGCCCGTAGACCATCTGGTCGATGTAGAAGGAGAACGCGTACCAGCCTTCATAGCCCTCGCCGAACTGGATCGTTTCTTCGTAGCTGCCGTCCCCGTCGCCGCCGAGGATCAACTCCGAGCGTTCCTGTTCGCCGGTGAGGACGACACGGGCCGAGTGCGCTCCGCTGCGGACGGTGTCGCTGACGACTTCGGGGACGACCTGGCCGACGCCGGCCGTGTTCCAGTTCATCAGACCTTCCTCGAAGCCGGCGTCGACGACTTCGGGTGGGGTTCTCGGACCCCTCTGCTTCGTCAGCGCGACGTTGTCGGAGAGGTCGGCGCTCCGGTTGCGCCGGCGTTGCAGCCTCCTGCGCATCGCCAGCTGACGCCTGCGGGCCGCCCGCCGGCGGTGCGCGCGTCGCGCGGCCCTGCGCGCCCTGGCGCCCCTATGGGCTCCGCCGGCCTTGCCGGGCTTTCCGAACCTGCCGGGACCGTGGGGGCCGGCCGCGGCGGACGCGGTGGCGGGAAGCAGCAGCAGGGCCAGCGCCGTCGCGAACAGGGCCGCGACGGCGATCGAGATGCCTGCCTGACGGGGGGATCCGCGCACAGATACCCGCTCGGCGGGAGGCCGGCGCTAATCCAGTCGTCCAGCCGCGGACTGGACATTTGTCCGGTACCGGAAAGGTTCCTTGCAGCGGATCTCTCAGCCGGGGAGGACGCTCGCCCGCGTCGTGCCCAGCCGGGCGGCGTCGAGGTGATATTCGGAGGTGCCCGGGATCGTGCTGGGATTCCGGTAGAGACCGTTCTTGATGTAGACGTGGTTGGCGCCTTGACCGAGGATGCTGACGCCGCTGCGCTCGTCGACGAGCCTGCCGTCGAAGTACGTTTCGTAGAAGCCGGCGCCGCGCCCCGAGACCTTGAAATGGATCTGGACGTCGTGCCATTCGTGTTCAGAAACCGGGGCCAGGAAGCGGTCGCCGCCGGAGGCTTCGCCGTGTGACCAGAGCCCCCGGCCGCCGCTGTGGCCGTCGTCGCCCGCGTAGTCCCAGAGCTGGAGGCCGAAGTTGGGGCTGCCGTTGTCGGGAGCGCCCTTGAACTGGAAGATCAGGTTGTGGGCGCCGGGATGCCCGTAGACCATCTTGTCGATGCGGAACGAGAAGCCGTACCAGGCTTCGTCGCCCTCGAAGAATTCCTCGGTCCTCGAGTTGTCGCTGGTCCCGGTCCCGCCGAGGATCAGCTCCGAGCGTTCCTGGCTTCCGGTGAGCAGGACCCTCGCCGAGTGGGTGCCGGTGCGGGCGGCGTCGGTGACGACGGTCGGGACCACGTCGCCGACGCCGGCGGTGTTCCATCCCTGGAGGCCGTTCTCGAACCCGGCTTCGAGCAGCGGCGCGGGCGCCGGTTCCGGAGCGGGCGGCGGCGGTTCGGATTCGGGGGTCGGTTCGGGTTCGGGGGTCGGTTCGGGCGCGGGGGTCGGTTCGGGCGCCGGTTCGGGGGCGGGAGGTTCCGGTTCCGGAGTCGGTTCGGGCGCCGGGGGATCGGGTTCGGGCGCCGGGGGATCGGGTTCGGGCGCCGGTTCCGGAGCCGGCGGTTGAGGTTCCGGCGCCGGCGGTTGAGGTTCCGGCGCCGGTTCCGGCGCCGCCGGTTGAGGTTCGGGAGCCTGCTGCGGTCCCTGTTCAGGCGCGGGAGCGGGGGGCTGGGGCGTCGGCACCGGCCTCGGCCTCGGCCGCGGCCGGGGCCTCGGCCTCGGCCGGTCGTGTCCGCGATGCCCGCGTCGGGTCTGAGTGCGGCGCGAAAGCCGCATCAGGTAGCGGTGGCCGCTCGAGAGGTTCCAGTTCCAGGATCCGAGAAGATGGGCGCCGTCGCCGCTGCCGGCGGGACCCGGGCCCTGCGCCCTGGCGCCGGTGCCGCCGGCCAGAATCAGGGCGGCGACGGTCAGCGTTACGGCGATCGGACCGATCCGGCGCGCGGGCTGGGGGGACGAGTCGAGCGGGGATCGCATTGGGCGATCCGTTTCGTCCATTGCCGCCGATTCAGATAGCGGCGTCCCGGCCGAGTGGACGCATGTCCGGCTCGGGTGGCCGGCGCTGGTCCCTCGGATGCAGCGGGATCAGTAGGCGCCGCGGCCCGAGAGCACCGCCGGCAGAGTCGCCAGCAGGATCTCGATGTCGCGGGCGAGCGACCACCCGGCGACGTACTGGTAGTCGAACCGGACCATCTCCTGGAACGGGTTCTGAGAGCGGCCGTAGACCTGCCAGGGGCCGGTGAGCCCGGGCCGCAGCTCGAGCCTGCGCAGGTGCCAGTTCTCGTCCAGGGCCGCGGTCTCGGGGAAAATCAGCGGCCGCGGGCCGACCAGGCTCATCTCGCCGCGGAGGACGTTGAAGAGCTGCGGCAGCTCGTCCAGCGAGGTGCGGCGGATGAAGCCGCCGACACGGGTGATGCGCGGGTCCTTGCGAATCTTGAACATGACGCCGTCGGTCGATTCGTTGAGATCGGCGACGTCCTTCTTGCGCTCCTCCGCGTCGATGTACATCGAGCGGAACTTGATCACCTGGAAGCTGCTGTTTCCGCGGCCGGCGCGGGGCTGGCGGAAGAAGACCGGGCCGCGGGACTCGAGCTTGATGGCGATCGCGATCGCGATCATCAGCGGCGAGAGGACGAGCAAAAGGAGGCTCGAGCCGACGACGTCGAAGACGCGCTTCGCCGCCATCGAGGCGGAGGTGAGCACGGGAGCGCCGATCGAGAGCAGCGGCAGCCCGCCGACCTGGTCGAGGGCGCGGACGCCGTCGAGGAACTCAAACAGGCGGGGAACGACGTCGACCGCGACGCCGGCGTCGCGGCAGGCGCGGATCGCCTCGAGCAGCTGCTCATGGCTGGCGCGCGAGAAGGCGATGATCACGCGGTCGATCTGCTGGTCGCGGATGACCTCGGAGAGGTCGTCGAAGCGGCCGAACCACGGCAGATCGGGGCTGCCGACGTGGTGGATGTCGTCGTCGATCATCCCGACCGGGACGAGGCCGAACTGGGAGTTGTTGTTCAGTTTCGTGACCACCTGGCCGGCGACGACCCCTGAGCCGAGGATCAGGGTCCGCTGGCGGAGGTCGGGGGACCGGTGGAGGCCGGCGCGGACGACCGCGCGGGCGATGCCGGTGAAGCCGGCGATCCCGGCGACGGTGAGGAACGTGAGCATGACCTCGCTGCCGACTCCAAGTCCGGCGGCGATGCCGAACATCGGCCAGGTGATCAGCAGAACGGCGACCACTCCGCGCGGGATCTCGGTGACCGCCGACGCCCAGGTCGAGAGCTGGTCGCTGCGGTAGAGGCCGATGCTGAATGCGGCCAGCGGCCAGATCATCGTCGCGCAGAGGACGAAGACCAGGCCCTGCCAGGACTGCAGGCCGAGGGCGATGATCGCGATCCCGGAGGCGCCGAAGGCGGCGACCGAGTCGCCCATGTAGAGCATCTTCGCCAGGACCGCGCCGCGCTGCTTGGCACGGTTCGCCGCGGCGCGCGCGGGCGCGCCCTCGCGATCGCCTTCGACGGCGGTCGGGCCCTGATAGGTGACTGTCGAGCTCTCCAATGTGGTTCCTCAGCAGGCCACGCGTTCGATTTCTGCACTCCGCGGGAAGCCCCGGTGCGAGTGCTGGTAACCCACAGCCATCATCTTCGAAGCCCGGTCCCGGGTCCGTGCCGTTCGGCACACAAATCGGGGCTTCTTAGCAGCGCTGGGACTACCGCATGCACCGCCCTAGAAAATAGACGTGGATCGGCGAAATCTCCATACCTAGAAACGGGGCGATTTTGCAGTTGCAAAGGGAAATTCTCGCAATCGCGCACGCCGTTTCAGGCTCTCTCGGCGGGGGCGGACGTATGTTCGACATAAACCGCGTATGACGAGGGCGTCTCGGTCTAGTTGGAGCGGTTGCCGACGACCGGCGCAGCATCGAGCTCGGCGAGGTTGGCGCGCAGGGTCCGCCGGCCCCGGTGATGGAGGCCGTGGACCGAGCTTTCGGTCTTTTCGAGGCTGGCGGCGATCTCCATCGGCGAGAGCCCGACGATGTGCCTGAGGACCAGGACCTCGCGCTGGTCCTCGGGCAGCTGGTCGAGCGCGTCGCGCAGGGCCCGGCCTCGGTCGACGCTCGTCTCCGCCTGGCCGGAGTCCGTCACCCGGACGTCCTCGGTCGGGATCGCCCTTCGCGTTCGCAGGTGGTCGAGGGCCGCGTTGCGCGCCACCCGGAGGATCCAGGCGACGAACGGGACCTCCCGCTGCTCGTAGCGGTCGATCTTCGTCATCAGCTTGGCGAAGACGTTCTGGGTGATGTCCTCCGCCTCGTGATGATCGTGGACGAAGCTGTCGACGTAGCGCTGGACGTCCTGGGCGAAGCGGACGTAGAGGAAATGAAGGCCCTCGGTTTCGCCCGCCTTTGCGCGGGCGACGGCCTCTTCGACGAGGCCTTCGTCCCCGGCCCGGCGAGTCGTCATGCCCATGCGGGGCAGCCTAGGAGGAAATTCGTCCCCAATTGTGAACATCTTCCAACGAGTCCGGGTATCCCGGGATTGCACCGAAATCCCAATGCAAATGTGAATTTTCTTGACAATGTCCAGACGTGGTGCATCCTTCGTTGAGCCAGCAGGAGACGTCGCCATGAAAGTCACCCTCGGCAAATTCGCCCGCTCGAACCTCGAATCCCAGACCGAGGGCGATCTCGCATCCGGGGTGCAGGCGGCCCTTCTTCACTACACCCGCCGCCTCAGGTCGAGCGACCGTCCGGTCGACTTCCCCCGCTTTCGCCGCGACCAGGCGCCCGCCGGGGACGCGATCGAGGTGCCGGTGGATGCCGAGATCGAGTCGGCGCTGGAGCGCGAGTCGGAGCGGCAGGAGGCGAGTGTCGAGCAGCTCGCGGGGCACGCCGTGATGGTCTACCTGGCCGATCTCGAGGATCAGTGCGCTTCGTCTGAGGCGTGGGCCGGCGGCCGCGACTCCTCGGCCAGCGAGGTGATCTCGAGCGGGCCGTGGGCCGCGGCTTCGAGGACCTCGGTCGCCTCCTCCGCCGAACGGGCGTAGAGCTCGACCAACATGTGGACGACGATCCGCTCCTCGTCGTGCTTGTGGAAGCGGACGTGGGCGAAGAACTCGCGGACCCCGGCCTCGCCGAAGGCACCGTAGGCGAGGAATTCGGCCGCCTCAGGGCCGGCGCAGCTCTCGACCCGCTCCTGGTCGACGGTGACGGTGCAGGAGGCGACCCAGGGCGTCCCGGCCACCATCCGCTCCCAGCGGTCCTCGATCGGCACCACCCGGTCGTCCTGCAGGGTGAGGTGCGGCTGGTCGTGCATGCAGTCGAGGCACTGGACGACGGCTTCCTGGACCTCGTCGACGCCCTCGGTCGGGATGCCGGTCTCGTGGTCGACGCGGCGGATCGCGTCGTAGTGGATCTGGATCTCGAGGTTCTGCGACCAGCAGCGGTAGCAGCGCAGCCAGGCCGAGCGGTCGCCGTTCAGCTCGCTCATCATCTTCCCATTGTCGCGCAACAGTGACCCTGCGATGAATCGGCACGAACTGCGCACCACCAACGACCCGCCACCCCGCATTTTCTACAGGCAATGGATGTGGAACTTGAGGGTTTGGCGCCGACCGACGAGGCGACTCGTCGGATCCACGAATTGGCCGAATCTCAGCATGGGGTTGTCGCCAGGCGCCAGCTGCTGGACATGGGCATGGGGCGGGGGCTGATCCAAGATCGCCTCGACGGCCGGCGACTTCTCACGATTCATCGCGGTGTCTATGCGGTCGGCCATCGCCGGTTCGACCTGCCGCACAGGTGGATCGCGGCCGTCCTGGCGTGTGGCCGCCGCGCTGTTCTTTCTCATGGAAGCGCTGCGCACCTCTGGGGGCTCCGAGGCTCCTACGGGGCGATCGAGATTTCGCGGCCGTCGGGCGGCAATCGGCGCAAGGGAATCCTGATCCATGGCTATCGGCACCTCCCACCGGCGGAGGTGTGCATAGAGCGCGGGATTCCGGCGACAACCATTGAGCGAACGTTGCTCGACATCGCCACCGACCTGGATGACCGCCAGCTCGAGCGCGCTCTGGTCGACGCGGACCGAAGCACAAGGCTCAGTTGGCGCGCCATGGGGCGCATCTGTCGGGAGGGCGATGGCCGGATGGGAATCGCTCGCCTGCGCAAGGTGACCCAACTGGTCGATCCGAACGCCGTCTATTCGCGATCCCCGCAGGAGGTGGACTTCCTCGCACTGTGCCGCGAGGCCCGCCTGCCCCCGCCGCAGGTCAATGTGCTCGTCGAGGGCCATCTGATCGATTTCCTCTGGCCGGAGAAGCGGCTGGTGGTCGAATCCGACAGCTACGGCTACCACGGTGACCGACCAGCATTCGAGCGCGACCACCAGGTGACGCTCGAGTTGACCGCTGCCGGGTACAAGGTTCTGCGATCCACCTACGAGATCCTGACCAAGCGTCCCGAAATGTTCATGGATCAGGTACGACGCTCACTCGAGCTCTGAGCTGACATCCCAAAACCCCAAGTTCTCCACGCTATGGATGTCGAAGTTGGGGGTTTCTTCGACGACTCAGGCGGCGGCGCCGGCGGCGGCGCGACGGTGGACGAGCTCGACGATCTCGCCCATGATCCGGTTGATGTCGAAGTCCTTCGGCGTGTAGACGCCGTCGACCCCGGCCTCCCGCAGGCGCTCGGCGTCGGCCGGCGGGATGATCCCGCCGACGACCACGGGGACGTCGGCGCCCTCGTGGCGGAGCCTGCGCACGACCTCGGGGATCAGCTCGAGGTGAGAGCCGGAGAGGATCGAGAGGCCGACGACGTCGACGTCCTCCTGCAGCGCCGACTCGGCGATCTCCTCCGGAGTCAGGCGGATCCCCTGGTAGATCACCTCCATCCCGGCGTCCCGCGCCCGCAGCGCGATCTGCTCGGACCCGTTGGAGTGGCCGTCGAGGCCGGGCTTGCCGACGAGGATCTTGACCCGGTGCCCGAGCTCGTCGGAGACCTGATCGACCCGCCTGCGGATCTCGGCCAGCTGCTCCCGGTCTGCAGGAGGCGCCGCGCCGTCCACGCCGGTCGGGGCCCGGTAGGCGCCGAACGTCTCGCGCAGCGCCGCCGCCCACTCGCCGGTCGTCGCGCCCGCCTTCGCCGCCTCGATCGTCGCCGCCATGATGTTCTCGTCCTCGGCGGCCGCGATCCGGGAGAGCTCCGCGAGCGCCGCCCGCACGGCGTTCTCGTTGCGGGTGCCCCTCCAGACCTTGAGCGCCTCGACCCGCTCGCGCTCGACCTCGGGGTCGGGCGTGAGGATGCCGCCGTCGGCGCCAGCGGTCAGCGGCGAGTCCTCGGTCTCGGTGAAGCTGTTCTGGCCGATCACCTTCTGCTCGCCGGACTCGATCCGCGCCACCCGCTCGCGGTGCGACTCGACCAATCGGGCCTTCATGTATGGCACCGCGGCGACGGCGCCGCCGTGCTCCTCGACCGTCGCCATCTCGGCCCTGGCGCCCTCGATCAGCTCCTCGACCAGGCCGTCCATGACCTTCGAGCCCTCGAAGATGTCCGGGTACTCGAGCAGGTCGGTCTCGTCGGCCAGGACCTGCTGGATCCGCAGGCTCCACTGCTGGTCCCAGGGGCGCGGCAGGCCCATCGCCTCGTTCCAGGCCGGGAGCTGGATCGCGCGGGCACGGGCGTCGCGGCTGAGGGTCACGGCGAGCGCCTCGACCACGATCCGCTGGATGTTGTTCTCGGGCTGCGCCTCGGTCAGGCCGAGGCTGTTGACCTGGACGCCGTAGCGGAAGCGCAGCATCTTCTCGTCGGTGACGCCGTAGCGTTCGCGCCCGATCTCGTTCCAGAGCCGGCCCATCGCACGCAGCTTGGCGATCTCCTCGATCAACCGGATCCCGGCGTTGACGAAGAAGGAGATGCGGCCGAAGACCCTGGGGAAATCCGCGTCGGCGACCTGGCCGCGGGCCCTCACCTCGTCGAGGACGGCGATCCCGGTCGAGAGCGCGTAGGCGATCTCCTGCACCGGGGTCGCCCCGGCCTCCTGCAGGTGATAGCTGCAGATGTTCGTCGGGTTCCAGCTCGGCACCTCGTTGACGGTGAACGCGACCATGTCCGCGATCAGCCGCATCGACGGCTCGGGCGGGAAGGCGTAGGTGCCTCGCGAGAGGTACTCCTTGATGATGTCGTTCTGGGTCGTGCCCCTGAGCTTGGAGCGCTCGACCCCGTTCTCCTCGGCGACCGTGATGTAGAGGGCGAGGAGCCAGGCGGCGGTCGCGTTGATCGTCATCGATGTGTTCATCTCATCGAGCGGGATCCCGTCGAGGAGGGCGTGCATGTCTCCCTTGTTGGCGATCGAGACGCCGACCTTGCCGACCTCGCCGCGGGCGAGGACGTGGTCGGGGTCATATCCGGTCTGGGTCGGGAGGTCGAAGGCGATCGAGAGGCCGGTTTGCCCCTTTTCGAGGTTGCGGCGGTAGAGCTCGTTTGACCGCCGCGCATCGGAGTGCCCGGCGTAGGTGCGCATCACCCAGGGGCGGTCGGGCTCGGGAAGGCGGTGCTCGGACATCGGTCTCAATGATATTTGCGGAGCGCGGAAAGACTGCGTTCATCGGTCACGGCGCGCATTCTTTTGCCAATCGCTGTGTTTAGGCTCCTTTGAGCGCCGTGCGAGGCAGCGTGCATTTCTTGTTCTACGCGACCGAGCAGGGCGCGAAACCCTGATTCTCATGCGAATTATTCGGAAAGCAGCGGTTCCAGCCCTGCTCGCGGGCGTGCTCGCGGCCGCTGCCGTCGCCGTCGCGGCGCCGATCGGGGTCTACCGCAACGCGATGGGGAACCAGGCCCAGCGCACGGAGATGCGCAACCTGAGCGGGCAGATCTGCAATCGCGGCGGCTCCGAAGAAGCGCTGCGCGTCACCCTCGGCAAGCGGACCGCCGAATGCGCGCTGCGAACGCCGGTGATCGGCCGCGACCTCGAAATCGGGGCATCCGCCCGGTTGCTGAGCGGAACGCCGAAGGCGCTCCGCAAGAAGGCCTTCCTCGCGGTCGACGTCCGCGCGGGCGAACAGGGGGCGCATTACCAGCTCGCGGTCTACCCGCTTCAGCGCAAGGCCCAACTGCGCAAGACCCTCACCAACGGCCACACCGAGTACCTCGAAATCAGCAAGGGCGTCACCGCGATCAAGGGGATCAACGAACCGAACGAACTGCGGCTGCGCGCGTTCAACGTGACCAGCGGGCCCGAAAAGGGCTCCTGCCGCATCCTCGCCTTCGTCGGCCAGACCAAGGTCGCCGACGTGGTCGACGAAGCGGCGGGGGAACTCCAGGGCCGCTCGGCGGCGATCTCGATCGGGGCCTCGAAGGCGGCCAAGGGGCTGGTCGGAAGCTTCGACGACGTCGTCGTCCGGGTCCCCAACCCCTACGAATAGTCACGCCATAATCTGCGCAAGTGTCGACGACGACGATCGAGCGACCTCGTCATGCCGGGCCGGGATCGGACCTGGGGGGTGACTGGCGCGTGATCGTCCGCAACGACAACCACAACACCTTCGATCACGTCGCGCGGACGCTCGCCAGCGTCCTCCCGAACACGACTCTGGCAAAGGGCCACGCGATCGCCGAGCAGATCCACAACACCGGCCAGGCGATCGTCTGGAGCGGCCCCCGCGAGACCGCCGAGCACTACTGGGCGCAGCTCGACTCTGCGGGCCTTACGATGGCGCCCCTTGAGCGATCCTAGGTTGACCACCCCCGCCATCAGCCCGGCCTGCCGGCCGCCGGCCCTGGCCGCATTGCTCGTCGGCCTGATGCTGGTCGCGGGCGCGATCGGCGCCCCGCCCGCGCGGGCGGCGGTCGCCTCCGGCTCGATCTCCGGGACCGTGACCGACGCGAACTCCGGGGAACCGATCGAAGGCATTGAAGTCTGCGCCTACTCCGAAGAAGTCGAATTCCAGGAAAGCGATTGCCAGCTGACCGATGCCGGCGGTGAATACACGATCCCGACCCTGCCCGAGGCGAGCTACTTCATTGAATTCTGGGGGCCGCAGCTGAACTACCTGACGCAGTACTGGCAGGACCAATCGAACTGGCAGAAAGCGGAACCGGTCGCGGTCGGGCTGGGCGCGGTCACGGGGAAAGACGCGGCGATGCACCTGGGAGGCAGGATCTCGGGCACGGTGACGCTCGACGGTCCCGAAGAAGCGGTGGAAGGGGTCGAAGTCTGTGCGTTCATGATCGGCGGCGAAGAACTGGTCCGCTGCGCGACGACCGACGGCGCCGGCAAATACGCGCTCCAGGGCCTTCCCCACGGCTCCTACAAGGTCGAATTCTGGCCCGGCGAATACAACCTGGTCCCCCAGTACTGGGACCACGTCCTGCGCTGGGAAGAAGCGACGCCGGTCGAAGTCGAGGTCGAAGCGACGACCGCCGGCATCGACGCCTCGCTGGCGATCGGCGGCATCATCAGCGGCTCGGTCAGGGCGGCGGAAGGCGGCGCCGGCCTCGACGGGGTGATCGTCTGCGCCCGCGAACCGGCCACGGGCCTGTACGTCGGATGCGCCGAATCGGTCGGAGGCGCAGGAGGCCAATACGGGATCATCGGGCTTCCCTCCGGCTCCTACAGCGTCGGCTTTTCCGAAGAATTCGAACCGGGCTTCCCGGTCGACGGCTTCGACACCCAGTTCTTCAACATGAGGGAACGGTTCGCCGAAGCGGACCCCGTCCTCGCCGTGCAGGGCCAGAACCGTGCCGGCGTCGACGCCTCGCTGTTCCGGACCGGAGCCATCCGGTCGTCGACGCCGCCGCCGTCGCCTCTCGCCGGAGCCCTGCCGATCCCGAAACCAGTGAGGAAGCTGCACTGCAGGAAGGGCCTCAAGAAGCGGAAGGTCAGAGGCAAGCTTCGCTGCGTCAGGAAGAAGCACCGCCGGCATCACAGGAATCACCCGAGGCGCTCGCCCCGGGGCTGATCGCTACTCGCTGTAGACGACCGTGCTCCAGCTCGGCAGGAGCGGCAGGTCGTGCATGTCGATGATGCTCGCCCGGGCCGCTTCGATCTCCTCCGAGTACCAGTAGCGTTCGAAGTCGGCCCGGCTGTCCCAGGTCGACTCCTGCCGGAATGAGAGGGGGTCGTCGATCGAGCGGGTCAGCGACCAGCTCCTGGCGCCGTAGGCGGGCATCTTCGCCGCCGCCGGCTCCCAGAGGTCGAGCCAGCGGTCGGCCCGGAACGGGGCTATGTGCCAGTCCAGCGTGCAGACCTCGGCCATCACGAACTCCTCTCCTCGCTTGCGCGCTGCGCGCTCATGCTCCCACCTCGGCCCGGATCGCGCCCGGACCGTCCTCGGTCTTGCCCTCCTGGTCGGATCCGGCGCCGACCAGAATCGAGATCTTGCCCAGGTGCTTGTTTTCGTGCAGCAGCTGGTGGGCCTCGGCGACGCCCTCGAAGCCCATCGTTTTCCAGATCACCGGGCGGATCTTGCCCTCGGCCATCAGCTGGTTTGCCCGCATGCACTCGTAGGCGTTGGCGAAGTGCGAGCCGATGATCCGCTTCTGGCGCATCCAGAGGTAGCGGACGTCGAAGTCGAGCTGGAATCCCGAGGTCGCCCCGCAGATCACGACTTTCCCGAACGGCTTGACGACGAAAACGGAGGTCGGGAAGGTGGCGCGCCCGACGTGCTCGAAGACGATGTCGGGGGCGTCGCCGAGGATCTCCTTGACCCGTTTGGCGAACGCGCGCGAGGCCTTGAAGCGGTCGCGGTCGGCCGCCGGGTCGGCGAGGTTCTCGTCGGTCCGCATCATCGCGCCGAACTCGTTGCGGTCGATGTAGTCGACGGCGCCGAGCTGCCTGACCAGCTCGCCCTTCTCGGCCGAGGAGACGACGCCGACGGCGTTGGCGCCGGCGGCCTTGCAGAGCTGGGTCGCGAACACGCCGAGCCCGCCGGCGGCGCCCCAGATGAGGACGTTGTGGCCGGGCTGGAGCTTGCACTGGTCGATCAGCATCCGGTAGGCGGTGAAGTAGGTGAGGCCGTAGGCCGAGGAGTCGACCCAGGAGAGGTTCCGGGGGCGGGGGAGGAGCTGCTGGGCCTGCACCTTGGTGAACTGGGCGAACGAGCCCCAGGTCGTCTCGTAGCCCCAGATCCGCTGGCTCGGGGCGGCGAGCGGGTCGAGGCCGTGGACCTCGACGTCCTCGTAGGAGGCCTGGTTGCAGTGGATGACGACCTCGTCCCCCGGCTTCCAGCGGGTGACGCCCTCGCCGACCTTCCAGACGACCCCGGAGGCGTCGGAGCCGCCGATGTGGTGGCCGTACTCCGGATGGTCGCCGTAGCCGAACACCGAGACGGGCTTGCCGAGCGCGGCCCAGACGTTGTTGAAGTTGACCCCGGCGGCCATCACCCGGACGATCACCTCGAAGGCGCCGGGCTCCGGCACCTCGATCTGCTCGATCTGGAAGGCGTCGGTCGGCTCCCCCTCGCGGTCCTGGCGGATCACCCACGCCGCCATCGTCTCCGGCAGCGTCCCGGGCTCCACGTCCAATTTCGCGACTGCGCTGGTGTCGACTGCCAAACCGGCTCCTCCGAGGGTTGAAGTTGAATTGACTTCGCCTCGCTCCACACGCAGGGAATCAGATCGTGATGCTCGCTGCGCTCGGCTCAGAGGCGACCGGCGGCAATCCTAGATCAAGGCCCTCCGTCGGGTTCCCGTCAAATTCTCGTCCGGTCCCGCGACTACCTTCAAAGATTCGAAGACGAGGAGAACGAGATGACCGTCGTGCTGCTGATCGCGCTGATTCTGACCGGCCTCGGGGCCGCGCTCCTCGCCGTGCGCGCCTCCCGGCTGGGCGGGGAGGCGGGCCGCATGAGGGACGAGCGCGACTCGGCGCTCGGCGAGCGCGACGAGCTCGCCGCGGAGGCGGCGCGCCTGCCGGAGGCGGAGCAGAAGTTGGCGTCGGTCAGCGCCCGGTTGGAGGCGATCGAGGCCGAGCGGGACAGGCTCCTCGAGGGGGACGAGGGCAAGCTCTCCGAGACTCACAAACACGTCGGCGACCTTCGCCGCGACCTGGACGAGATAAAGCAACAGAAGCTCCCCCAGCTGCTCGACCACAGCTCGAAGGCCGCCAGCGGCGCAGAGCGGGTCGAGGACCGGATGACGGGATGGATGAGGACCATCGCCAACCCGCAGGCGCGAGGCGCGTTCGGGGAGCTGGCGGTCGAGAATCAGCTGCGGAACCTCGGGCTCGAGTTGGGTCGCGATTACTTCCGGCAGGTTCCCGGCGAGGACGGCCGCAAGCGTGCCGACTACGTTGTGCGCACACGTGAGGGGAGCGTGGTCATCGACGCGAAGTTCGTCCTCGACGAGGACGCCGAGGACCTGGAGAACGCGATCCAGGCGAACGACCCCGAGCGGCTGGTCGGGTTCGGGCGCAAGCTCAAGGCGCGCGCCGAGGACCTCTCAAAGCGCGACTACTCGAAGGTCGCGGGACGAGGGCCCTCGGTGGTCCTCCTGTACGTGCCGGTCGAAGGCGCGTACGAGGCCCTGAGGGCGCTGCCCGACTTCTCGCTCGAGAAGTTCACCCAGAAGCACCGGGTCTACGTCGTCACCCCGTCGCAGCTCGGCCTCGCGCTCGGCCTGATCGCCGAGGTCACCCACAAAGCTCGATACGAGGAGCAGGTCGGGGACGTCGCTGACGCCCTGGTCGAGGTGGCAGAGCAGATCGCCGATCTGGTCGACGGCCTCGACCAGCACGGCAAGCACCTGCAGACCGCGTTCAAGAGCTACGACGGGCTGCTCTCGATGACGAGTAGCCGCAGCAAGCTGTGGCGGCGCGCATCGGTGGTCTGGGATTTCGCCCGCCGTCGCCCGAAGCTCGAGGGCGAGGTGCGTGAGCTCGATCCGCCTCGCACCGACGCCGGCGAGATCGCCGAACGCTGGCGCGAGGCCGCCGAGGGCTAGTTCGGTGAAGGTTGCATTTGCCTCACTCAGCGGGGCAGATGCAGCTTTCGATCTCGCCACCCCCCAGGGTCGCGGCGGAAGCCGCGGTTAGGGCAGCAGAACGTTGTTTTCGGAGGAGGCGCGGTAGCTGCCGACCGTCAGCCGCGCCGGCTTGGCGTGGGGGAAGCCGGCGGCGCTGATCCTGTAGGTGCCGGGGCGGAGCGCCGTCTGGAACGAGCCGTTGCTGTTCGCGAACAGGTCTTCGAGGTTCGCTTCGGTTCCCGGGCCGCGGACGATGAGTTCCGAGTCGCGGTCGGTGAGGTTGGCGGCGACCATGACGACGTCGAGCGGCCTGTTCTCGCGCAGCCGCGGCTGCTTGGCGTCGCGGTTCTGCGGCAGCTGGTTGTTCGGTTCGGGCCCGACGCCCACTTCGGTCGGCTGAACCGAGACGCCGGAGTCGGTGACGACGACGCTGACCCGGGTCGACGGCGAGGGCCGCTGTTCGTTCGGATGTTCCTCGACGCCGCATCCGGCGGCGCCCAGCGCCAGGATCGCGAGCAGGGCGCACCCGAGCGTCCCTCTGCCTCTCCAACCACCCATCGGGCCGGAATCTAGCCGAACGGCAAGTCGACGACGCGGGCCGTAACGCCAGCTTCACCTACGGTCAGCTCCGCCCCCGGCTCGGCCTCGCGGCGGACGATGGCGAGGGCGATGGGCCCACGGGCGGGGGAGAGGCAGGAGCTGCCGATGCTCCCAACCGACCGGTCGCCGAGCCGGAGCTCGGCGCCGGGGTCGACCGGCGCGCTCAGCTCGAGCCCGCGCAGGCGCCGGTTGGGCCGGCCCTTGTAGTGGAGGCGCGCGACCGGCTCCTGGCCGATGTAACAGCCCTTGGTAAAGCTGACCGCGGAGTCGACGATCCCGGCCTCCGCGGGCATCGTCTCGGCGCTCATCTCGGCGCCGAACCGAGGGGTCCCGGACTCGATCCGGACGATCTCCGCGGCATCCTCGCCGACCTCGACCGCGCCCGCGGCGAGCGCCAGGTCGCGGAGCCGGCTCGCGTCCTCGGCGCGGGCGATCAAATCGAGGCCGAGCGTGGTGGCCACCCCGAGGACGTCGATTCCCTCCCAGCTCCGGTGGCGCTGCGCGTGCTCGGGCCCGAGCCCCTCGAGCCCGGCGATCTCGGCGGCCCGGGGCCCGATCAGCGCCAGGATCGACCAGGCTTCGGTCACGTCGTCGATCTCGACCTCGCGCCCGATGCTGTAGGTCCGCAGGTGGGAGAGGACGCTCGGGGCCGGGGCCGGCTCGAGGTCGAGCCAGATGCCGTTCGAGAGGCGGAGGACGCGCATGTCGGACTGGAGGTGACCCTTGCGGTCGAGGAGCGCCGCGTAGCAGCCCTCGTCCTCGGCGAGCGCCTCGACCTCGTTGGTGAGCTGGCCCTGCAGGTACTCGGCGGCGTCGGGGCCGGTGACGAGGATCTTGCCACGGTACCCGCGGTCGACCAGGCCGCATTCCTCGTGCAGCTGGCGGTACTGGGCGTCGAGCTCGACTGTCGGGACCTCGGGCATCGCAAACGATTCTAGGAGCGCGCCGGGACCGGCACGTTTAGAGTTGTCTAAACTCGGTTTTGATGAATCAAAATCCGGCAGGCGGCGGCCGCCCGCGACGGCCGAACACCGAGGCGATCGAGGACTACGCGAAGGCCATCTACACGCTCGCCCAGCAGCGCGAGGGGCCGGTCCTCACCGGCGAGCTGGCGGAGCGGCTCGGGGTGACCCCGGCGACGGCGACGGCGATGCTGAAGCGGCTCGACGAGATGGGTCTCGTCGAGCACACCCTCTACAAGGGAGTGGTGCTGGCGCCGGCGGGGGAACGCGTCGCGCTCGAGGTGA
Source organism: Solirubrobacterales bacterium (assembly GCA_036557525.1). Classification (GTDB taxonomy): domain Bacteria; phylum Actinomycetota; class Thermoleophilia; order Solirubrobacterales; family 70-9; genus VRUE01. The sequence continues at coordinate 37,553 of DATBHH010000040.1, forward strand.
TCCGCCATCACCGGCTGATCGAGGCCTACCTCGCCGATGCGCTCGGGATGCCGGAGGACCGCGTCCACGAGGAGGCCGAGGTGCTCGAGCACTACATCTCCGAGGACCTCGAGCTGCTGATCGCCGCAAAGCTCGGCGATCCGAGCCACGACCCTCACGGCAACCCGATCCCCGGGCCGGACCTGGCGCCCCCCGGCGACGCGCTCGAGCGATGAAGCCGCCGCCGGCGACGGCCGAGGCGACCGTCGAAGACGTCCTCCCGGGCGAGGCGGCGGTCGCCGAGGCGGCGCGGCGCTCGCTGGCCGGCGAGGTTCGAGGCCTGGGCCGGGTCTGGCCCTTCCTCGGCCCGGCGTTCATCGCTGCGGTCGCCTACATCGACCCCGGCAACTTCGCAACCAACGTCGCCGGCGGCGCCAAGTTCGGCTACCTCCTGCTCTGGGTCGTGTTCGCCGCGAACCTGATCGCGATGCTCGTCCAGACCCAGTCGGCGAAGCTCGGCATCGCCACCGGTCGCAACCTCGCCGAGCTCTGCCGCGAGCGCTTCTCGCGACGGACGTCGATCGGGCTCTGGATCCAGGCCGAGGTGGTGGCGATGGCGTGCGACGTGGCCGAGATCGTCGGGGCCGCCCTCGGTCTCAACCTCATCTTCGGGATCGCGCTGTTCCCGGCCGGCGTGATCGCCGGCGCCGGCGCCTTCGCGATCCTCGCGCTGCAGCGGTTGGGATTGCGGCGGCTCGAGGCCGGGATCAGCGCCCTGGTCGGAGTCGTCGTCGCCTCGTTCGTCGTCGAGCTCTTCAACGCGAACCCCGACGGAGGCGAAGTCGCGCGCCACCTGATCGTCCCCGGCCTCTCCGGCACCGAAAGCCTGGTGCTGGCGACCGGGATCGTCGGCGCGACGGTGATGCCGCATGTCATCTATCTGCACTCGGCGCTGACCCAGAGAAGGATCGTCGGCCGCGACGAGGAGGAGAAGAGGCGGATCCTGCGCTTCGAGAAGGTCGACGTCGTGATCGCGCTCTCGATCGCCGGGGTGGTCAACCTCTCGATGATGATCGTCGCGGCCGGGCTCTTCCACGAGGGCGGCCTGACCGGGATCGACACGATCGAAGGGGCTTACAGCGGCTTCAAGACGCTTGTCTCCGGCGGCGCGGCGACGGTTTTCGGCATCGCCCTGGTCGCTTCCGGCTTTGCGTCCTCGTCGGTCGGGACGATGGCCGGCCAGGTCGTGATGCAGGGGTTCATCCGCCGCCGGATCCCGATCTTCCTCCGCCGCGCAATCACCCTCGCGCCGGCGCTGCTGGTCCTCGCCCTCGGGTTCAACCCGACCGACGCCCTGGTCCTGAGCCAGGTGGTGCTCTCCTTCGGAATCCCGTTTGCGCTGGTGCCGCTGTTGCTGATGGCCCGCGACCGCGAGCTGATGGGCTCGCTCGCGAGCCCGCCGTGGCTGAGCGCGGTTTGCGGCGTCCTCGCCGCGCTGATCATCGGCTTCAACGTATTCCTGCTCGCCGATCTCGCCATCTGATCATCTAGGCTTCGAAATCGATGGCCCTGGCCGACGACTTCCAGCAGGTGCTCGACGGGATGCCGTCCGACTGGACCGACCTCGAGCTCGACCTCCGGATCGACGACGAAGGCCGCTACGTCGACTCCGCCGTCGCCCTCAGCCGGATCAACGCGCAGGTCTACTCCCGCCCCGATCTCGGCTGGCGGTTGCTGATCGCGAAGGGCTTCGGGCACGGCGCGGCCGCCGAGACGGTCCTCGGGGTGCTGAGGACACTCGACGAGGACGGGGTCGCCGGCGAGCTCGCCGTCCGCGAGGTCCGCGAGGGTCGCTCCGAGATCGTCCAGATGTGGGGGCGGCCGGAGAGCGTCCGCGAGGAGTTCCGCCAGCGCCGCGCGATCTAGCGGCGATGGCCACCGTCGTCGCCGTCACGCCGGACCTGTTGCTGGGCAGCAAGGTCGAGGCGATGCTGAGCGCTGCCGGCCATGACGTCACGCTCTCCTCGTCGCTGGCGGGGGCGGGTGCGGGGGAGGCCGACCTCCTGGTCGCCGACCTCGACTCCGAGGATGCCGAGGCGCTGGTCGCGATCGGGGTGCCGGTGCTCGGCTACTACTCCCACGTCGAGGTCGAGACGCGGCGCGCCGCCGAGGCCGCCGGCGTGCTGGTAATCGTGCCGCGGTCGCGGATGGTCCGCGAGCTGCCCGAGCTTGCCGAGTCGGTCCTCAGCCGGGAAGCCTGAACGCGGCTCCGACGTCGAGCGGGCGTTCGAGCAGCCCGTGCTCGAGGTCCCACGCCGCCCATTCACGCAGCACCGCGGGGTCGAGCGGGGCGGGGTGGAGGTCGGGCCGGAGGGCCCTTAGCTGCGCCGCCTGGTCGCCTCGGTCGAGGGAGGGGAC